>JALSTG010000059.1 GCA_026983875.1 Campylobacteraceae bacterium | reverse complement strand
TTCTCGATCGTCAACTGATGGAACGCTACGGAGTTACCCCCGAAGCCGCCGCCCGTTTCCTTCAAAAAGAGGGAATCACGGTCGCCCAGTACCGGGACAAAGAAGGCAGCAACAAAAGCGTCGCCGAAACACTGGAGCGTTTGCGCCGTCACTACACCGGCACCCTGATCCTCAATGACCGTCTCTCTCTGGCGGAGCTGGCCGACGGGCTGCACTTAGGCCAGGAGGACCTGGCCGCCGTCGATCCCGACCCCTCCGTTGCGGTTCGCAAAGTCCGTGAGTGCATCGGTGGCAAACTTCTGGGTCTCTCCACCCACGATACGCGAGAGATCCGAATCGCCAACACCCTCGATCTAGACTATATCGGCCTGGGGGCCTACCGTCCCACCGCGACGAAAACCGACGCCGCCGTCCAAGGCGAAGCCCTCCTGGAGGCTGCGCACCTTAGCCGCCATCCCGTGGCGATCATCGGCGGCGTCTGCTGGGAGGACGCTTTTGCCGAACCGATTCGCTGGAAAGTTCTGGGACGCGCCCTCTTTGAGAGGATCGCCGCCTCATGAGACGTCATCTCCTTCTGCTCTACGGTTTGATTGGCTATCTCGTGGGTCTGGGGACGCTGGTCTATATGCTGCTGTGGCTCTATCCCTGGCCCTGGATGCCCGCGACGATCGACTCTGCCGCAGCCGGAGACTCTCCCCTCCTTGCGGCGGCCATCGATCTGGGGCTGATTCTGCTCTTTGGGCTTCAGCACTCCTTGATGGTCCGGCCCCGCTTCAAAGCCTGGTTTGACCGTCATGTCCCCTATGGCGCCCAGCGGGCCACTTATACCCTCGTCTCGTCGCTCTTTCTGGCAGCGATTCTGCTCTTTTGGCAGCCGCTACCAGGGACTCTTTGGTCCTTCGACGAAGGAACCTTTGCTTGGTGGGTCGCAACGATACTCTACTTCACGGGCTGGGGCGTCGCCGTCATCGCCACCTTCCAGATCGATCACTTCGGCCTCCTGGGACTGACCCAGGCCTGGCGGGGATGGCGGGGGCTGGGGGAACCCGAACCGAGCTTTCAGGAGCGAGGTCTCTACCACTGGGTGCGCCATCCGATCCAGGCCGGCACGATGCTGGGGCTTTGGGCGACTCCGGTGATGAGTGCCGGGCATTGGCTCTTTACCCTGGGCTTTACCCTCTATATCCTCGTGGGTCTGCACTACGAGGAGCGGGATCTTCTGCGCAGCCTCGGGGACGCCTACGCCGACTACCGCCGGCGGGTGCCGATGCTGCTACCCTTTTTGAAACCCAAATCCCCCTCCAAGGAGCCAGAATGACTTTCGACGATCCCCTCTGGAGTGATCCGGACTTTACCCTGATCCGTCACGAGAGTGAAATCCCCTGGCTGATTTTGCATCTGAACCGTGAGTTCCGGGAGTACTCCCAGATCCCCGCACCGCTGCGCTACCGCCTAGCCGACCTGCTGGCTTTGATCGAAGAGGAGATGCTTGCCTACTACCGCCCCGCCAAGATCAACATCGCCTCTTTCGGCAACCACCTCCCCCGCCAGCACTGGCATATCATGGCCCGTTTCCGGGAAGACAGCCGCTTCCCCGAACCGATGTGGGCCGAGCCCCTCAGAGATGCAAAGCCAGCTCTTCCCCCTTTCGCCCCCTTCGCTTCCCGGCTGAAGGAGCGACTGGCAAATTTCGGGTCAGATGATTCCCTCACTTCCTCAGCCTCTGAAGCACAAAAAGGGACCCCTGCTTCTACCTGAAAACTTCAAAGGAGGAATGGAAGCTATAGCTTTTTTTGGCCGGTAATTTGATCGTAAACTCCCGGACGAAGGCACTGAGCTTTTTGACGGTACAGATTCCTTTGCAGTCGCTTCTGAGCTTGATACTGCCGCCAAAAGTGGGGATACGCTCTTCGATCTTGAGGGTCAGATCCTCCTCTCCCCGATTATGAAGGGTATAGAGGATCTCTGCGCTTCGATAGTCGGATCGTGAAACGAAACGGGTGATCTTTCGCTCCCCTACGGCATCAAAGAGGGTCCCGATGGTCAAGCGGACGGTCTCGTCGGTGGGGAGATTGCCGATCCGGCTCTCTCCGATGAATCGCGACACACCGGAGCGGTCTTTACTGTACATCCGGACGATACCGGCGGGAAGCGGTATCCCCAGATGATTGGAGCGAGTGTTGTCGAATTCGACGATTTGCCGAAAATGCATCTTCTCGACGCCGGGCCTGTCGACGGAGCTCATAAAGGCTTTGCCGTACCGGCGGTAGGAGACCTGTGAACGGTTCAGGAAGGGGATCTGCTTTTGCTGCTTGTCTCTGAGAGTGGTCCGAAAAGGAATCTTGTAGATATGGTATCCGGCGAAGGCCTCTTCCTTGACTACCGGGGCATCGGCCATCCGTGCCATGGCTTTGAGCATCCTACGCTCGGGACGCACAGCAGCGGCCCGGTTGACATCGCCGGCCAGGAAGGTCAGTTTCGCATCGGGATAGCTGACCCCCGAACGGTTGTTGACGGTGATCCAGCCCATGAGATCCAGCATGCCGGAGCGGTCCAGATCCAGGACATAGTCGCTTTTCCAGCTCAGCCCTTTCGTTAGATATTTCAGATCTATTCCCAGTGTTCCGGCCTGCTTGGTCTCGACCTCCCAAACCAAACTCGGACGGGTAATCATGCCGGCCGGAACCCCGGGGAAAAGGACCTGAGAGTGCTTCTCCAGAGTATAGATCATGCCGCTGCTTTTTTCTCGGATCATTACCGACGGATCATCCGCCAGCAGCGTGCCTTGAAGCCGGCTGGGATTCCTACCGTTAGTGAGAAAGGAGACCTCTTTTCCGATGCTGTGACGGAGCATCGAAGGCAGCGAAACCAGATCGTAGATATAGTTCTGACTGTAGAGGCGTACCGGCAGCCCCTGAAAAAGAGGAATGACGCTCTCGCTCAGCATCGAGTGGGCCACGCCTTCGTAGACCAGCTTTTGCCTACCCTTGCCGACCTCGGCTTGCCGGCGTTCGTGGACAAAGGCGAGATCTTTGTTGTAGATAGTAAGAGAAAGATCCCCGCTTCCGGGGGGAACCAGCGTCTCCGCAGCCGCCGGCAGCAACACTGCCGCCAACAGAGGTAAGAATCGTTTCATCTTTTTTCCTCCCTAGATAGTTGTCCATAAACTATTGTAACCAATCACTGCTACGGGACAAAAGTCGTAGGTTTCCGTCGACGAAGCACACAGGTCAAAATACCCTGAGCCGCACAATGTCATCCCCCTCATGAGGGGATCGGTTCTATCTTTTCCACTCTATTCTATTCCAGCTCCACGATCCTCGCCTCGGGGATACGGGTTCGGATGATCCACCCCGCCAGATCGAACCACTTCACTCCGCTGTCGAGGATCGCCGCATCGGCGGTGACACAATGTCATGGAATGAGATAGATTCGATGCATTCACATCATTGATTTTTCCCATACTCTGCGAAACTCTTCGATTCCCTCAATAATCTCCTCTTGAGTAAGTCCGCCAAATCCCATACGCACTGCTTCAAAATCTCCTCCGCTTCGCTCTTTGGCGAGGTAGATTTTGAGTCCGGCTTCT
>JALSTG010000058.1 GCA_026983875.1 Campylobacteraceae bacterium | reverse complement strand
CAATTTCATTATACTTAACTAGTATCACTTATGAGCCCCTGCTTAGTACATAAACACCAGTCACTATTAAAAATAATCCTAATATTTTTAAAAAATTGATTGGTTCTTTTAAAAAGAAGACGGCAAATAAACTTGTCAATATAGCAAGCCCTCCTACTATAACAGGATACGCATGACTAACGTCAAACTTAGTCATCGATGCCATCCAAAAAATTGAGGCTATAAATGCTGCAAGAAAACCAGAGAATATCCAAGGATCAAGAAGTAATTTTATTAGAAACCACATTTTGTCTAAAAAACTATCTGGCAGTGTTCCCACACCATTGATTCTCCATTTCAAAACGATTTGACCATAGACTGTAAAGAAAATGGTTGCGAAAATGTAAAAATATCCCATCATTAAAAACTTTTCATAAATTTAGTAGCGTTGAACCCTTCATTGAATATCAAATCCAAAATCGTGACTCCATGTTGGAACGGTTCATGGAGTTGCCGATATTCTGGATAGCCACTGTAGTCCATCCACTCCACTTGTATATTCTCTTTTTTCGCCAAACCTTCATCAAAATAGTCTTTAGCCGCTGGACCGCTGAGATAAACATCTGCTTTGCAGTCTTTGCAGATACCCAATAGTTTTGCTGTTTGACCCTCTACAAGATTGAACTCACTTGACCAGCGTATTGGAGTCGTGATACCTAGAATCTTATTGATGGCCGAAATAAACTTATAGTTGACTTGACTTAAAAATTCCTCTTTGCAATTTAGATAAAGTTCCTCAAATAACTCTTTATACTCTTTGAAATACGGTGCCTTTCTATAGTTGTGTGAAAGTGTTTCCCAATGCTTCTTTGCCCATTTCTTATCAGATATCTTTGTTTCATTTATTTTCTGAAAATATTTTCCCTTTACATCGACAGGTATCGTCAGCCATTTCACGCCTTGTGATGTATATATTTTATTTCTATTGCGCCAATCTCTTCGAGTATATTGCATGTCATCATACAAAACAAACTCATCTACCATGTTTATCAAGTCGAAGTAACCCTTCCACGGGATATAGTTTGATTGCAAAATAGCTATTTTTTTCAAAATCAATCCTTATAAATTGTCATTTCCTTATCAAGATCTTCATTTTTGAAAAATTTGAATGTGATTTCATAAGGCATAGAAGCGGTATCGATTTGAACTCTTTTTGTCATGTTTTTTATTGCATAGTCATAAAGCTTCACTGGATCCAAGTAAAAATGATCTTCATACTTGTACTCAGCATCTGTGAGATGACTCAAAAAGTTAACTGTCAAGAGATGATTTGTCTTTTCGAATAACTTTGACAAAGAGTCAAATACATAATTTTCCTTTTCTTCGATCGTTGATGGAAAAAGAACATTGAATGTTCCACTAATAAGCACGATGTCATATTTATTTTTTATATCGTCGATATTATTTATCAAAAATATATCTTGCGACTTATACCTTTTCTTTGATTCTATGACAAAATCTTCATTTATATCGCAGCCATGATATTCAATGTTATAGAAGTGCTTTTTCATAAACAAATAAAGGTCAGCAAATCCGCAGCCATAATCAAGAAGCCTCATATGGCTTTTTTTATACTTTTCTCCAAGAAGAATTTGGAAACGCATATCTTGTTTGTCTTTTGTCCAAAGCAGTGACTTTCTGTCAGAGCCACCATAAAGTCTATAGGCATCAATATATTTCTTTTTGATCTGATCAATTTTCATTATTACCCTTTTTCTTATGAATTTTTTTTATTATTGTGAACGGTCTTCTTTTTATTTCTAAAAACATTTTTGAAAGGTACATGGCTATGATACCCAGTGAAAGAATAATCAACCCCCCAAAAAACCATATAGAAACCACGATTGACGACCATCCTTCTATCGAAATATTTAACACAATCTTGTCATAGATCAACTTTACAATATAGATCAGTGATATAAGAGTTATTAGAAGACCTGTGTTGAAGATGTATACCAATGGTTTATTGCTAAAAGATGTGATGGAGTCTATAAACATTGAAATTTTTTTAGAAAAAGTATAAGTACTATTACTTTGATCGTGCTTGTTGACCTTCACACCGATCTGTTTAAATCCAACATCAGGCCATACCCCTCCAAGAAATATCTGATTTTCATTATATTCCAACAAAGAGTCATTATATCTTCGTGTTGTCAGCCTAGCTGTAATCATATTTTCCGGTATGTCTATATATGACATTTTATTAATCATATTCCAAAATATTTTTCCACTGACTCTCTCGAACCAATTGCCTTTTCGTGCCGCCTGATATCCGTATACGACATCCAAATCATTCTCCTCCTGCATCTTTTCCCAAAAAATCTTCAGAAGTTCCGGCTCTTCTTCAAGATCACTGTCTATCAAAAAAATATAATCTCCCCTTGCATGTCTCAGTCCGGTCATAATCGCCTTATGGTGACCAAAATTCCTGGATAGTTCAATGACTTTTACCCTCGAATCATGTTCAGCGATAGCTACCGCCAGCTCAAGGCTGTTATCTGGACTTCCATCATCAACAAATATAATTTCAAAATCTTTTGTAATACCTTCAGCAGTCTTTTTTGTCCTTTTGTAGAATTCATTGATATATGCTGAAGAATAATAGAGAGTTGTTACTATCGACAGTTTCATTTATTTTGCCTCTCTCTTCTCTATATACCATTGCACCGTCTTCATAATCCCACTTTCAAAATCCTCTTCGGCTCTCCACCCAAGGTTCCGCTCGATCTTCGTCGCATCGATGGCGTATCGTCGGTCATGACCGGGACGATCATCTACAAATGTTATAAGATCCTTATAGCTTTTGATTTTCGATGGGGGAGAGATCTCATCAAGAATTTCGCATATCGTCAAAGCTATCTCGAGATTGTTCCGCTCGTTACGTCCTCCGATGTTGTATGTTTCTCCGGATACCCCCTTGTGGTATACCAAATCAACCCCCTTGCAGTGATCGAGGACATAGAGCCAGTCTCTGATATTCTTTCCGTCTCCGTAAATCGGTATCGGCTCTTCGGCAAGGGCTTTGCGAATAATCGTTGGGATTAGTTTTTCGTCATGCTGCTTGGGGCCGTAGTTGTTGGAGCAGTTCGTAATGACGGTATTAAGCCCGTAGGTGTGGTGGTAGCTTCGCACGATCATATCGGCGGCGGCTTTTGATGCACTGTACGGGGAGTTGGGTGCGTAGGGGGTCTCTTCGGTAAAGAGCCCGTCTTCGCCAAGAGAACCGTAGACTTCATCCGTCGAAATATGATGGAATCGACTGCCTTCGAAATTCTTACGGTATCTTCCCGGTGCCTCCATCCATCGGCGATAGGCCGTATCCAGCAGCGTGAAAGTACCGTGGACATTTGTTTCCATAAAGACTCCCGGCTTTTTGATGGAGTTATCCACGTGACTTTCCGCAGCAAAATGGATCACCCCTTCAATTCTATACTCTTCAAAGATGCGCTCGACCAGTTTCCGATCTCCCACATTGCCGTGAATAAAAATATATCGAGGGTCTTCTTCCGCCTCTCTCAAATGGTCGGGGTTGCCGGCGTAGGTCAGCAGATCCAAATTGACGATGCGATAGTGCTCATACTTTTCCAGAAAATAGGGAATAAAATTCGAACCGATGAATCCACAACCGCCCGTTATCAAGATGCTTTTCATCTACAGCCCGCCTTCGACCATATCTCGCAGATATGCACCGTATCCGGTTTTTTCAAGCGGTGCCGCAATCCTCAAAACCTGATCTGCGTCGATCCACCCCTCTCGATAGGCGATCTCTTCCAGACAGGCGATCTTGTACCCCTGGCGATGCTCGATGGTTTGGACGAACTGGCTCGCTTCGATGAGACTGTCGTGGGTCCCGGTGTCAAGCCATGCAAATCCCCGTCCAAGTACCTGGACCTTCAGGGATCCTTCATTGAGATACCGTTCATTGATACTCGTGATCTCCAGTTCTCCTCTACTCGAAGGACGGACATCCTTGGCATAATTGACCACGTTTCGATCATAGAAGTACAAACCGGTCACTGCATAATGGCTCTTTGGGTACTTTGGTTTTTCTTCAATCGATAGTGCCTTCATCTTCTCGTCAAACTCTATCACACCGAATCTTTCCGGATCTTTGACCTTGTATGCAAAAACCAAAGCACCGCTTTCAAGAGCAGCAGCCTCCTTCAGAATGGGGGTGAATCCCTGTCCGAAAAAGATATTATCCCCAAGAATCAGACACACGGAGTCATGACCGATAAACTCTTCCCCTATCAAAAAAGCCTCGGCCAAGCCGTTTGGGTCGGGCTGTGTCGCGTATTCGAGTCGGATTCCCCAGTTGGCTCCGTTGCCGAGAAGCTCGCGAAATCTCGGAAGATCTTCAGGTGTCGAAATCAAAAGAATCTCCCGAATTCCCGCCAACATCAAGACGGAGAGAGGATAATACACCATCGGTTTGTCGTAAACCGGAAGGAGTTGTTTGCTGACGGCTTTGGTGACCGGATACAGTCGCGTTCCGCTACCTCCCGCCAAAATGATCCCTTTCATCCTCTTGCTCCTTCGATCCGGGAATCATTCCAAACATATTGGAAGATTTTTTCGAAACTGTGCCAGACCATATACTCCTTCATTGTGCGTACCATTCCGGCTTCTGCAATCTCGGCACGCTTTTCTTCATCTGCAAGATAGTATTCGATCTTTTCAATCGCATCGGAGGCATTGTCGTTTTCATAGGATACTACCTCCTCTCCGATACGGAAAATCTCTTTGAGCCCCTCTTCGCTGTCACAAATCTGCATGACGCCGTTGGCAGGCAGCTCATAGGTACGAACCGCACTCGGTCCCCCTTCCGTCATATGGGTATTGATCCCGATTTTGCTGTTTTGATAATAATCAACCAGCTCCTCGTCGCTGATACTATCTATTTTCGGTACTTTATAATACCATTTCAGAACCTTCAAAATCATTTTTTTATACCAGGAGAATCCCTCTCCGTTCCACCCCTTCCCAAAAATAAGCATTCGCTCTCCAAAATGTCTTTTCAAGCGAAAGAGAAACAGGAGCCTGCGTTGGAATACGCTCCCGACAAAGATCACGTCATATCGTCTGGGAGATATCTGTTGCACTTTTTTGTATTTCCCCTGATAGACGCCGATGGGGATAAAGTGCGCGGAGGGAGAGCCCCAAGATTTAAAAACTTCCGTAACCTTTTTTTGGCGACTCCAGTTGACCGTAGCGGTAAAGCTCTGGTGAAAGAAGGGGGCAACCGGCCGGACGATCTTCTCCGAATTTACCGGATCGTCGAAAGTCCAGAATGCCGTATAGCACTCACTGCGCAATCTCTTCAAAAAGGACGACGTAAAGAGTCCGGGATCACCCAGCCACAGGAACAGATCGATCTTTTCTTTTTTGACCGTGGAAAGAACAGTAGTATAAATCTCCTGGACAAGGGGGTGGGTACCGTATCGCCGTAAGGCATCTTCTACCCATTCCATGTTGTACAATACGGTGTCTTTAAAGAGACGGTTTCTGATATCTTCCAAGACATAAAGGTCGATACGATTGTAAACGGCAATCCGTTCGAGATTGTCTTTTTTCAACAAATCTCCGTATGCATGAATCAGGACCTTTCTCTCTCCGTGGGGAAAACGCCGGACGGGGATCATAGACCGAACTCCCGTACAAGTTCGTCAAAAAGCTTCCGGTAGATCTCCTCCTGGCGATAATCCCTCACCACCCGCTCGTATCCGGCTCTTGCGATCTTATATCGGATTGTGTCGTGGCGAAGATAAAAACGGATCTTTTCCACCGCCTCGTCCACTCCGTCGTACAGCACGATCTCTCTGTCCTCTTCAAAGATCTCCGCCGTAGCATTGCCTGCCCCCCGGTCACAGATTTGCATCACTCCGTTGGCCGGAAGTTCGTAGAGCCTGCTGTTGCCGGTCTCGGCATTGCCCCAATGCATATTGATCCCGATCTTGCATCGTCGATAGTGGGCAGAAAGTTCCGATGCACCGATAGGACGAACTCGCCAGCGAAACAGCGGATGTTTCCGGAAGTGGATCATGGTATAGAGCAGCCCCCTCAGTCCCCAGGGAGACCAACGTCCGTAAAGCTCAAACCGATCCCCGAACTCCCGTTTAAGGTAAGTAAAACGGTCGATTTTACTCGGATACATTCCTCCGACATAAGTCAGATCGATATCCCGATCTCGGAGACTCTTGTCCGTTAGCTTTTCCACTCGGTTCAGAGCCTCTGCGCCAATGGGCGTGAAATAGACTCTTTTGGCACCCCAGATTTTCAGCTGCTCCGACATCCGCATTCGATCGTTGTATGTCAAAGAAACATGGGTGCAGGCATCCATGGCAAAAAGATAGGGAACGGTTCGCTCAAACGATGCGGGGGGGTCGTCGATGGCCGGAAGCACTTTCACGATATCGCCACACTCCTGATAAAGAAAATTGGGATGAATGGCACAAAAGCCCGTAAACATTACGATCTGTGCTTGTTTCACAAGCTTTTTGAAATCTTCCAGCATCTTCGCATAAGCGGGATTTCCGCTTCGATACAGGCGGTCTATCCCGACACTGCTGAGAAGATCTTTAGGAATTCTTCCCAACCGGTCGCCGGAAAAATAGTCGGAATAGAAAAACGGAACGAATTCGTACTTTTCTCCTATCCCTTCATAGCGTTTACGAAAATGGGCCAAACGATCCTGATGGTGCCCCTCGTCCCATGCGGTCAAAATAATACGTATCGGATCCACGGCCGTTTATTTCACCGCTTCCAGATTGAGACTCATCAACATGCCGTTCTCTTTGTCCATATGTGGCAAATATGCCTGGGAATAGTCATCGATATGCGCATGCTCCGTCTCTCTCCAGTCATAACGCTCTACCCGCGAAAATCCCGTCTCTTTCAAAACCTTGCTTAAAAGCTTTTCATCAAAAATCATTTTGTGATAATCAAATTCTCCTTCTTTCTGCCCTCCGACGACAAGCCCAAGGAGGATTTCCAGGTTATCGTCTTTTTTTGTGTAGTATTCCACGACCGCAGCAAAATCCGGCACGGCCAGTCTCAGAATACCTCCGGGTTTGAGGACACGAAACCACTCATGGAGTACCTTCTTGTACTCATGACGTCCAAAATGTTCCAGCACGTGAGAGCTATAGATCAAGTCTACGCTTTCATCTTGTGCAAAAGCCAAATCAGCCACCGAAGTCCGGTAATCGATGTGTTCGAAATCCTGAAGATCCACATGGACAAAACCGGGGATATATTTTTTTCCGCATCCTAAATGCAGTTTCATGCTCTCATCCTTTATTCGAGTTGGGCTCTGATAAATACCATCGATAAAGCCTGCGGACTCCCTCTTCGATGCCGATGCGATGCCGCCATCCCAACGAATGGAGTCTCGAAACATCCGTCACTTTACGCATCGTTCCGTCCGGTTTGTCGGTGTTAAACCGGAACACGCCGGAAAAGCCGACCGTTTCCCGAATCAGCTGCGCCAGATCGGCGATCGAAATCTCTTCTCCGCTTCCGATATTGATATGCATATTCCGTTTGATCCTTCCGGAGGGAAAAAGCGCCGGAGCATCGACATGTTCCATCAAAAAGACGCAGGCGTCCGCCATCTCTTCGCTCCAGAGAAACTCCCGCATCGGTCGTCCGCTTCCCCATATCTCTATCGAAACCTGTCCGAAGTTTCCTCCTTCGTCCCCCACGGTCTCGATCCCGTATCTTTTCAGGATTTTCAAAATCTCCTTTTTGTCGGCATCTCCTCCGATTCCTTCGATGGGAAGGCGGTCGAGATCTTTTCGGATACTCTCCCAGTCTCCGCTCTCCAAGGCCTTTCCCAGATGAATCTTGCGCAGGAGTGCCGGAAGTACGTGAGACTTCTCCAGATCGAAATTATCGTTGGGGCCGTAGAGATTGGTCGGCATGACGGAGATGAAGTTTGTTCCGTATTGAAGATTATAGCTCTCGCACATTTTGATCCCGGCAATCTTTGCCACGGCATAGGGCTCATTGGTATACTCAAGCTCTCCCGTAAGCAGATACTCCTCTTTCAGGGGCTGAGGGGCTTCTTTGGGATAGATGCAGGTCGAGCCGAGAAACATCAACTTTTTTACTCCGTGTTGATAGCTCTGGTGAATGACGTTGTTCTGGATCTGAAGGTTTTCGTAGATGAAGTCGGCCCGATAGCTATCGTTTGCGACGATGCCCCCGACTTTTGCAGCGGCAAGGAAAACATACTCCGGCCGTTCACTCGCAAAAAAGCGAGCCACCGCAGTCTGGTCGCACAAATCAAGATCCTGCCGGGAGCGCAAAAGAAGGTTACCGTAGCCCCGCTCTCTCAAATTCCTGACTATAGCGCTTCCTACCAGCCCCCGATGACCTGCTACGTAAATCTTTGCCTGCTTGTTCATCGCTATCACTCGAAATAGTTCATGATTTTGTAACCACCAGCCTTCAGGTACTCGTCTCTTTTCATGAGCTTGAGATCCGATTCCATCATCTCTTCGACCAACTCCTGCAGGGTATGTTCGGGAACCCATCCCAGCTTTTCTCTTGCTTTGCTCGGGTCGCCGATGAGAATATCGACTTCCGTCGGCCTGAAGTAGCGAGGATCGACCGCCACCACATCTTTTCCGGACAACTGTTTCGGGTCCAGGCCGCTTTGGGTTCGATTGCGAAACACGGTTTCGTCGATCGATGCGACGAAGCCCACCTCTTCGGTTCCCGTCCCCCGGAACGCCAGTTCGATGCCGCAATAGGCAAAAGCCATACGCACGAAGTCTCTGACGGATGTGGTCTTTCCCGTCGCGATCACCCAATCTTCGGGCTCTTCGGCCTGGAGAATCATCCACATCATGCGAACATAATCCCGGGCATGGCCCCAATCCCGTCGGGCATCGAGGTTGCCCAGATAGAGTTTGTCCTGAAGTCCCAGCACAATCCGGGCGGCCGCACGGGTGATTTTTCGGGTGACGAAGGTCTCACCCCGGACCGGAGATTCATGATTGAAGAGAATTCCGTTACAGGCAAACATATCGTAAGCTTCTCGGTAGTTTACGGTGATCCAATAGGCGTATATTTTCGCCACGGCATAGGGGCTTCTTGGATAAAACGGGGTCTTTTCCGTCTGAGGGATCTCCTGAACTTTTCCGTAAAGCTCCGACGTGGAAGCTTGGTAGATCCTTGTCTTTTCCGTCAGTCCGAGCAGCCGAATCGCCTCCAATAGGCGCAAAGTTCCCGTACCGTCGGCATTGGCCACGTATTCGGGCTCTTCGAAACTGACGGCTACATGGCTCATCGCCGCGAGATTGTAGACTTCATCCGGTTGTACTTCCTGTACGATGCGTGTAAGATTCAGAGAATCGGTCATATCCCCGTAATGCAGAATAAATCGGCGATCCTCGACATGAGGATCCTGAATCAGATGATCGATCCGATCCGTATTGAAGAGCGAAGCCCTCCGTTTGATTCCGTGAACGGTGTACCCTTTTTTTAAAAGAAACTCTGCCAGATAGCTGCCGTCCTGACCGGTCACACCGGTGATCAATGCTGTTTTTCCCATGCTTCTCCTTTTCTTTCCCTCTATGACGGATTGTAACGAAAACTCTCCCGTCGTTGCTCCGCTCATACTCAGATATTTTCCAGGAGCTTCATCAATACTCGACGATACTCTTCGGCAAATTTTCGATCCGTCGCTTCGAATCTGGTAACGATTTTTGGAGTTGTATTGCTTGCCCTGACCAGCCCCCAACCTTTTTCAAAGACCACCCGAACACCGTCGATCTCTATGATCTCCCTGATCGGCGGAAACCCTTCCGGAGGGTCCTTCAGCACCTCTTTCAGACGATCAATTTTTTCAAACTTCTCTTCCTCTTCCACATCGATCGTGATCTCCTCGGTCGTAAAAAGTGTCGGCAGCGCTCTCAATTCGCTATCCGGATCCATCCCCTCATCCATCAGCTCCAACATTCTCATGGTCGAATAAATGGCATCGTCGTATCCGAAATAACGGTCGTTGAAAAAGAGATGTCCGCTGACTTCGGCCGCCAGGGAAGCACCGGTTCTGGCGATTTCGACTTTTAGATTGCTGTGACCCGTTTTATACATGAGGGTGCGACCGAAGCGGCCGATCGTATCGTACATCAGTTGCGAACACTTAACCTCTCCGATTACCAGAGGATCATCCATTCTCCGGGCAAAAAAGATCGCCAGAATGTCTCCTTTGAAGTTGTAGTTACGGGAAAGTACTGCAAGACGATCGGCATCACCGTCATAAGCAAATCCCAAAGTATATGCCCCTGTTTCGAGTCTCTTGCGCAGCTCTTCAAGCGTTGATTCGTCGCTGGGATCCGGGTGGTGGTTCGGGAAACGTCCATCGGGTTCTTCGTAGAGAATCTCCGCATCGATGTGAAGCCCCTCGAGTACCTCCCGCAGAACCGCTCCGGCAGCTCCGTTTCCACAATCAAATATGAAACGCTTACCGGAAAGATCGAGATGGGCAAAGCTCTCCAGAAGATAACGGATATACTTCCCTTTGGCATCAACAGGAATTCGATCTGTACAAACCTCCCGACGAACGACCTCTTCGTGAAGCACTCGTTGCCCGAGGGCCGTAATCTCTTCTCCGAAAAAAGGCCGCCGGTCGATGGTCATCTTGAACCCGTTGTACTCGGGAGGATTGTGGGAACCCGTAATCATAACGGACGCATCACTTTTTAACCCGTCAAATTCAACATAGTTGGCAAAATAGTTCACCGGGGTAGGGGCCATTCCCGTCTCCAATACTGCCACACCCGCTTTATTGATTCCTCGGCCAAGCCACTCATACAGCGACGGAGAATGAAGCCTGGCATCATATCCCACTGCGATATATCGGGCCCCCGGTTTGCGTCTCTTGACCTCTTCCGCAAAGAAGTATCCGATCTTCTCAACCGTAGGTTCATCGAGATCTCTATCGAAAATCCCCCGAATATCATACTCCCTGAAAATCGTCTTCACTTCGCTTCTCTCCTGGTTTATTCTCTTCGATAGTCATCGTCCAAGCGGAGAATATCATCCTCTCCGGTATACTCTCCCACCTGCGCTTCTATCAGTACGACAGGGATTTTCCCTTCATTGGCCAAGCGATGTTCCTCCCCGATTTTGATGTATGTGGACTCGTTTGGGCGGACAAGCTTGACCTCCCCTCCTACGCTAACCGTTGCCGTACCGCTGACAACGATCCAGTGTTCACTTCGGTGAAAGTGTTTCTGGAGACTGAGACGCTTTCCGGGTTTAACGACGATTCGTTTGATTTTATATCCTTCGTCTTCCTCCAGTACCGTATAGGTGCCCCAAGGGCGATGGACCGTCAGATGAACATCCGGAAGCTCGGATCCCTGTTCCCGAAGTTTTTTGACGACTTCCCGTACTTTCTGAGCACTTTCTCTTTTGGCCACCAGTAATGCGTCTCCAGTATCGACAATCATCAGATCCTCTACATCGATCGTAGCAATCGTCCGCTCCTCTCCGAAAATCAGATTGTTCCTGGAGTCTATAGCAAGATGACCGGGATAGATCGTATTTCCTTCCCGGTCCCTGGGCAGCTCCCGATAGAGCGCATCGAAACTTCCCAAATCACTCCATCCGGGAGTAGACGGAACAACCGCGACTCGGTGACTACGCTCCATAACGGCATGATCGATACTCTCCTCGGGAATACGCTCCATAGACTCGTATGAAATTCGAACTCTTCTCTCTTCATCGTCCCGTTTTGCATCCCGATAAGCCGTCCATGCCGAGTCGTAGATTTCGGGAGCACACCGTTCAAGTTCCTGTAGGTAGTTACCTGCTTTAAAGCAGAACATCCCGCTGTTCCAGAAAAATCCCTCTTGTTGCAAATACTTCTCTGCCGTATTCCGGTCCGGTTTTTCGTGGAAATGATGTACGCGATGCCCTATCCCACCCAAAAGAGCTTCACCCTGTTCGATGTATCCGTATCCCGTCTCCGGATACGCCGGTTCGATACCGAACGTCACCAGATTTCCCTCATCAGCAAGCCTGGAGGCTTTCTCGACGGCGTGCCTATACTCTGCAAGATCCCGAATAATATGATCCGAAGGGGTCACCAAAACCGTCTCGTCCTCAGGCAAAGCCATACACGCCATCGCAATAGCCGGTGCAGTATTTCTCCCCATAGGTTCGAGGAGGTAAAAATGTGTGGATATCCCTGTCTCCTCCATCTGATCCCGAGCCAGAAAATAGTGTTCGACGTTGGCAACTATCACTCTTTGTTCGCAAAGCAGACTATTGCGCTCGATCGTCTTTTGAAATAGAGACTTGCCATCAAAAATTTTGACAAACTGTTTGGGCATTTTGCTTCGGCTTACCGGCCATAGACGGGTGCCGCTTCCCCCGCACAAAACAAGATTGGTCATAACAGACTCCTTGAGTAATCTGTGGATATTTTGTCGGGAAGCGACCCCTTTCGGACGGTTCCCCCTTCCACACGATATAAGGCATCACATCCCTCTAGAGTACTCAAACGGTGCGCAATGATCATAAGGGTTTTGTCTCTGCCGATTCGGTAGATCTCTTCCATGATTTCCCGCTCCGTCTCCGTGTCAAGGGCCGAAGTCGCTTCATCGAGTACGAGGATCTCCGGATCGGTATAGAGGGCTCTGGCGATAGCGATACGTTGCTTCTGGCCGCCGCTGAGTTTGACTCCCCCGTCACCTACTCGGGTATCGAGCCCTCGGTGATGCTTCTCCAGGAAATCCCAGATTTTCGCCTGTCGGAGTACCTCGACGATTCGCTGTCGATCGACCTCTTCTTCCAGCGCTACGTTCTGTGCGACCGTCCCGTCGAAAAGATAGACCTGCTGAGGGATGTAACCGATACGACGGCGCCAACTTTTGATATTGCGCTCCGTCAATTCCGTATCGTCAACGAGGATTCTGCCTCTCTGGGGCCGATAGAGTCCAATGATCAAATCCACCAGGGTACTCTTACCGCTTCCACTGGGGCCGATGAAAGCCACCTTCTCTCCTTTCCGGATCCTTAGAGTGATATCCCGCAGTATCTCCTGGCCTTCTACATAGGAGAAACCGAGATTCTCCAAATAAATCTCCCGCTCGAACACCACCGGCTCATCCCCGAGATCCTCCACCTCGTAAAAGAGATCGTTGTGGACGATATCCAGGGAACGGCCGTAGAATAGAATCTGATTGTATCCGGTCATAATTCGGTTGACCGATGGCATAAGGCGGTAGAGGCCCAGAACAAACATAGAGAGCAGACCGAAAGCCGAAGCGATATCCGTCTGATTCTTGTAGACCAGGTAAACGACAATAAAAGCGATCAATGAAAATCCGATGGCCTCGAGGAAGAGTCGAGGGAAATGAGTAAGCGTTTCATTAATAATATTGGCCCGGGCGAAGCCTTCGCTTGCTTCGGCAAAGCGCCTCAGGACCTTCCCCTCGTTCCCTCGAAGTTTGATCATTTTGAAATTTCCTAAAGTAGCGGATACCACATCGTAAAAACGTTTTTGGAACTCTTCACGTTTTCTGCCTTCCCTTTTGATCAGTTTGGAAACCGTCTGGGTCATAAACAGAGCGTTCAGCAGAAGAATAACCGTCAGCAGCAGTGTAATCTTCCAATTGATGTAAAGAAACATCCCATAAATCAAAATTACGATGAAAACTTCGCTGAGAATAAACATCAGGGCCGAAAGCAGCTGGGTGAGGTTCTGTGCCTCGTTGACGATGGCTTTTGTCAATTCGGCGCTGTTGCGTTCGATAAAGTGGCGATAGGGCATCCCCACATAGCTCTCGAAAAGCCGGTAGGCTATAAGATGATAGCGCCCTTTGGAAAAGCGTGCCAGGAGATAAAAATAAAACAGGTTAATGAAACTGCGGAAGAGATAAAAAAAGATCAATAGCACACCGAAAGCAACGACAAAACGAACATCGCTTTGAAAACCGAACCACTCATAAGCACTCTGATAGTAGGGATTGGAGTGAATGGTTTCAAAATTTCCCGCTACGGAGACAAAGGGCATAATGGCCGAGATCCCTATAGTCTCTACCAAAGAGATCACAATCGAAAAAAGAACGAGGACGACGAGAAAACGCTTGTCTCTCCGGGTAAGCAGTGCGTTGAGCTTGTGGAGAGTTTTCATGGGCCTTCAGAGTCTTTCGTCGACAACGGATGGATCGAGGGCACCCTTGATATCAAAGACCACCGTCTCGTCACTCTTTTGAATCGGCAATGTTTTGAACCGATCATGTGCCACCGCTAGGACGACGGCATCATAATCCTCCATCCTCCATCCTTCATCCTCCATCATAGCGAGTCCATACTCGCGCCGGACCTCTTTGGGATCGGCCCAGGGATCGTAGAGATCGACCCGACAGCCGAAATCCTCCAGCTCTCGAATCACGTCGATGACGCGGGAGTTGCGAATATCGGGGCAGTTCTCCTTGAAGGTGATCCCCAGGACCAGCACCCGGGAGTCTTTAATGCGATGACCTTTGCCGATCATGAGCTTGACCACGCGATTGGCCACATGTACTCCCATGTTGTCGTTGATACGACGTCCTGACAGAATCACTTCGGGATGATATCCGATCTCCTTGGCTTTGTAGGTCAGGTAGTAGGGATCGACGCCGATACAGTGGCCCCCCACCAGTCCGGGGCGGAAGGGGAGGAAGTTCCACTTGGTCCCGGCGGCCTCGAGAACGCTGAGAGTGTCGATACCCAAGCGTTCAAAGATCAGAGCCAGTTCGTTGACAAAAGCGATATTGATATCGCGTTGGGCGTTTTCGATCACCTTAGCCGCTTCGGCCACTTTGATGCTGGGAGCCCGATGGGTGCCTGCGGTGATGATGGAAGCGTAGAGAGCATCAACTTTTGCGGCGATCTCGGGCGTGGAGCCCGAGGTGACCTTCTTTATCTTGGTAACGGTATGCTCTTTATCACCCGGGTTGATCCGTTCGGGACTGTACCCGGCAAAAAAATCCTCGTTGAATTTCAGACCGCTGACACGCTCGAGGATCGGGACGCAGACCTCTTCGGTACACCCCGGATAGACGGTGCTCTCGTAGATAACGATATCGCCGGCTTTGAGGACTTTTCCGATGCTTTCGCTGGCTTTGACCAGAGGGGTCAGGTCGGGGTTTTTGTGTTTATCAATGGGGGTGGGGACGGTGACGATATAGACATTACAGTCACCGACCTCTTCGAGCCGATCGGTGAAGAGCATTCCATTGGCAATCGCCTCTTTGACCTGTGCGTCGCTGAGCTCCAGGGTCCGGTCGTGGCCCCCGCGCAATTCTTCTATCCTCCATTGGGCAATATCAAAACCGACGACAGGGTATTTGAAGCTGAAAGCATGAGCCAACGGCAACCCCACATACCCCAGGCCAATAACGGCAATTTTCTCAGACATGGTAGAACTCCTTGTACCAGCGGACGAAACGGTCTATCCCCTCCTGAATGGGGGTGGCAGGCTTGTACCCCAAATCCTCGATCAGGTCGCTGACGTCGGCATAGGTAGCCGGTACATCGCCGGGTTGCAGGGGCAAGAGGTTCTTTTTCGCCTCTTTGCCCAGAGCCTTCTCGATGGCAGTAATGAAATCCATCAGTTTGACGGGATTGTTGTTGCCGATGTTGTAGATCTTGTAAGGTGCCCGGCTGCTTCCCGGATCGGGCTGCTTCCCGCTCCAGTCAGGGTTGCCGGCAGGCGGATGGTCGATGACCCGTACGACCCCTTCCACTATGTCGTCAACGTAGGTAAAATCCCGCAGCATCTCGCCGTAGTTATAGACATCGATGGGGCGATCTTCCAGAATCGCTTTGGTAAAGAGAAACAGAGCCATATCGGGTCGGCCCCAGGGGCCGTAGACGGTGAAGAACCTCAGACCCGTAGTAGGCAGGCCGTAGAGATGGCTGTAGGTATGGGCCATCAGTTCGTTGCTCTTTTTGCTGGCGGCATAGAGGCTGATAGGGTGGTCGACATTGTCGTGAGTGGAGAAGGGCATGGTTTCGTTGAGTCCGTAGACGCTGGAACTGCTGGCGTAAGCCAGATGCTCGATCCCATGATGACGGCACGCTTCGAGTATATTGACGAAGCCGACGATGTTACTGTCGATATAGGCATGGGGATTGGTCAGGCTGTAGCGCACCCCCGCCTGAGCCGCCAGATTGCAAACCCTGTCGAACTTCTCCCGCTCGAAGAGCTCCTCGATCGCCGCACGGTCTTCGAGGTTGAGTTTGACGAAACGGTAGTTGTCGTATCGGGTACTGGAGACCGGTCGGGCATACTCGATCGCCTCGTCCCCTTCGATGCCGGTCTCCCGAAGGCGACCGTATTTGACCCGTAGATCGTAGTAGTCGTTGATATTGTCCAGGCCGACCACTTCGTCGCCCCGCTCCAGCAGGCGCTTGGCCAGATGGAA
>JALSTG010000057.1 GCA_026983875.1 Campylobacteraceae bacterium | reverse complement strand
CTTTCCGGTTTTTGTTTTCCCTTGTGCCAAGAGGGAAATTCCCATCTAAAATGAGCACGATAGCATCGAGTAGTCAATACGTCAAAAATCGGCTATAAGCCCGTCTGAATCCGCCTTAGATCTCCCGCACCCGATTGAAAAGATCGACGATCTGGCGGCTGACGACCCGGCGGGTCGCGAGACGCAGAGCGATCTCCACGGCAAAAGCCAGCGCAAAAGCCCCCAGCAGGTAGTAGCCGATCATCGGATCGTGGCGGCTGGTATAGACCAGGGTCAATCCGGAGATCCCAAACATCGCCAGTGCCGCGGCGGCGACGAGCCAGGCGTTGGCCCCGGTTTCCCGCAGACGCATTAAATGGCCTACATGGGTCAGGCCCTGGACGATCAGCACTCCCAGAGCTGCCACAGTCGTCACTTCCGAGAGGTCGAAGAAAAGAATCAACGGTGCGATCAGCAACGCACTGATAATCAGCCCCTCGAAGGATTGAAAGACGTTGTAGCTATAGACTTTGGGCAGATTGCCCTCTTTGGCCATCGTATAGCTGATATCGGCGGTAGCATAAAGCGAAGCGTTGATCGCCGAGGCCGTCGCCAGCAGGGCCGTCGCCGCCATCACTTTGAAGCCCCAGATCCCGAAGATCGGTTTGGCCGCTTCAGCCAGGGCGTAGTCCTTGGCCTGGATGACCTTTTCGAGAGGCAGATTGCCCAGGACCGCCACGGCCGTCAGAATATAGAGGATCCCTACCAGCACGATCGCCCAGACCATGGCCCGCAGCATCGTGCGTTCGGGGTGCTCCATATCCTCCACGGTATTGGTAATGACGCTAAAGCCCTGATAGGCGAAGAAGGTCAGCCCGATGGCGAAAAACATATCCTTCAGAGGCGGCATCTCGGCGACGCTGAGGTTCTTCGGATCGATTGTAAAGAGCGCTGCCACAGTGAAAACCACCAAAACGCTTACTTTGACGGCGACGATCAGATTTTCCGACTTGGCGACAAAAGTCGCGCCGACGAGATTGACCAGGGTAAAAAAGGCGACGATCCCCAGGGCAAAACCGTTGACGATCATCGCATCGTGGACCCCGTGAAAAAAGGTCGCTGCGTAGGTTCCGAAGGATTTGGCCACGGCGGCGATAGCGATCAATCCGGCGAAATAGAAGAGCACGCTCGCGCTTCCGGAGAAGACTCCTTCCCCAAAGCCCTGGACCAGATACTCGACGATACCGCCCCGTGAAGGATAGCGCAGTGCCAGTTTCGCCAGGGAGTAACCGCTCAGCAGTGCGGCGATCCCCCCGAAGACGAAGGAGAGCCAGACGATATTACCGGCGATGGCTCCGGCCTGACCGATGACGATAAAGATCCCGGCTCCCACCATGGAGCCGATTCCGAGCATCACGGCACTGACGAGACCGAAGGCCTTTTTTGTTTCTCTCTTTCCTTCCTGGTTCGCCATGTTCATAGCCTTAGAGCAACTCTTCTGCCACCAGATCCAGATTGTCGTGCCATCGCTTCTTGTAGTGGATCCAGCCCGAGACTAACCCAAGAAGCGCTGAAGCGCCTACGACCCAAAGAGCGGGAATGATCATTAGAGCATAATAGTCGATGATGAGCAAAATCATCAAAAAGACGACGAAATATACGAAGCTGAGCTTCCAAAAATGTGCCTTGCGCCAGATCGGGGTTCGTTTTTTCTTTTTGCTTTTATCCATGGGAACGACCTCCTTTCATCATCGATTGGAAAAAGATCGTCCGGGAGAGATTGCCGAAGGCTTCGCTCAGCGTCGGGTGGGGATGGATGGCGCTCATCACTTGCATCGGCGTCATTTTGTTGGCGACGATCAGCGCCGCTTCTCCCGCCAAGGAGGAGGCGTCGCCGCTGACGATCTGCACGCCCACGATCGTCCCTTGGGCCTTTTCGATGACGAATTTGACGAAGCCCTCGGTGTCGTGGTCGATCTGGGCACGGGCGTCGATGCGGTAGTCGTAGCGCTGAGTCGTCACGTCAATCCCCTTCTCCGCCGCTTCCGCTTCGCTCAGCCCCGCCGAAGCGATCTGCGGATCGCTGAAGAGCACCCAGCTCAGTTTGCCGGGCTCAATGCTGTGACGACCGTGGGGGACGAAAAGATTGTGCACGGCGATGCCAGCAGTGTAGGTGGCCCAATGGGCGAACTTGGGCCCCTTGGCGCAATCCCCCACAGCGCAGATATGGGGTTGGGAAGTGAACATCCCCTCGTCCACGTCGATACCGTGGCGATCGTAAGTGATGCCGGCCTTTTCCAGCCCCAGCCCCTCCACATTGGCCGCGCGGCCCGTGGCGATGAGCAGGTGGGGCACCTTGAGGCTCTTGGCTTCGCCCTCTTGGCTGTAGCCTACGGTGAAGTCCCCCTCCTGGCCGTCGATGTTCTCGAAAGTGACGTTCAGGATCACGTCGATGCCCTGGGCTTGCATCCGCTCCTGGACCTTCAGCGCCGCCTCTTCGTCCAGGCGCTTGAGAATGCGAGGCCCCCGCTCCAGGAGGTGGCACTTGACCCCCAGCTTGGCAAACATTTGCACCAGTTCGCAGCTGATCGCACCCGCTCCGATGAAGGCGATCTCTTCAGGCAGGGTTTTACGGGTGAAGACGTCGGCGTTGGTCCAGGCTTTGGCCACGCCCTCACCTTGTAGAGGCGGCAGGTGGGCCGAAGCGCCCGTAGCGACGATCGCCTTGTCGAAGCTCACCTTCTCGCCATCGATCTCGGCCGTGTGCTCGTCGACGA
Source organism: Campylobacteraceae bacterium (assembly GCA_026983875.1). GTDB lineage: Bacteria > Campylobacterota > Campylobacteria > Campylobacterales > Sulfurovaceae > Nitratifractor. Next base: position 13,857 of record JALSTG010000057.1, on the reverse strand, counting down.
AAGTCGCCGTGCCTCGCTTGAAGGTCAGTGTCGGTAGCCGCTGAAGATTTTGCAAAGCCCCGGCAGCCCGCATCTTCAGGATCCGCTCCTTTTCCGCCAGGACCTCTTCCCAGTGGATCTGAGGCGTGCTGCTCAGCGTGACATGAAATTCGGAAGCCTTTTGGAGCATCGCGTAGCGGTTCGCGGCGTTTTCGAGGATTTTGGAGGGGATACACCCCTCGAAGAGACACTCTCCTCCCGGCTCTCCCCGCTTGTCCACCAGCAAGACTTTCTTGCCAAACTGCGCCGCCGCCATCGCCGCCGGCGTGCCGCCGGGACCCGCTCCGATCACCAAAAGTTCAACATGTTCCATTCTGCGTCCTTTCTCCATGGATTTCCATCACTATAGCGTAAGAGGGTTGCCAAAATTTAACCGAATATTTACTTACTGATTGTTTAGTAATGAAAAATCCATGCTACAATACCCCCATGAAAAACGAGCGATCCTCATCGAATAGCGATACCAAAGATCAGCCGAGCTACCGCAGTGCCCTGAAGAAAGCGGCCATGGGCATGCTCTCGCTCCTTCCCATGCTCCTGGCGATTTTGGGGCTGGTAGGGCTTTTTCAAGTCTTCGTCACCCCTCAGATGCTGGCCAAGCTCTTCAGCGGAGACGCCCTGCGCGATACGATCGTGGGCACCCTGGCCGGTGCCGTCGCCGTGGGGCAAGCACTCATCAGCTACATCCTCGGCGGCGAGCTCCTTAAAGAGGGGATCTCCCTCTACGCCGTGGCCGCCTTCATCCTGGCCTGGGTGAGCCTGGGGATCGTGCAGCTGCCGGCGGAGGCGGAGGTGCTGGGGCTGCGCTTCACGATCTGGCGCAACCTCCTGGCGCTGATCTTCACCCCGTTGACCGCCGCGGCGACGGTCTGGACCCTGAGGACCTTCGCATGAACGCTGCGCCTTCCGAAGCACCCCGCATCCGATGGAGAGGCCGCAAATTCCTCGCCGGAGTCTTACTGCTCTACTTCTTCCTCTTTCTGGCCGATCAGCACGCCACTGAGGCGGCTCTGTTCAAAACCGCCAAGGTTATCGCGGAGATCACTCCGATCTTGCTGATCGTCATCTTCTTCACCGCCCTGATCAATCGCCTCTTCCGTCCCGAAGCCCTGGCGAAGCATCTGGGGCAGGAGAGCGGTCTGCGAGGGTGGCTCATCGCCCTCTTTGCCGGGATCCTCAGCCACGGGCCCATGTACGCCTGGTATCCGATGATCGAGGATCTCAAAAAGCATGGCCTTCGCGACGGCCTCATCGTCACCTTTTTCTACGCCCGCTCGATCAAGATCCCCCTGCTTCCCCTGATGATCGCCTACTTCGGCCTGGGCTTTACGGTTCTCTTGAGCCTCTATACTGTTATTGCCTCTCTCCTTCAGGGGCTGATCCTCGATCGTCTCTGCGGCCGCTGCGACGAGGACAAGGAGCAAAACGATGATTGAATTCCTCCGCTTCGACCGCTTCATCTCCCCCGCGATTCTGATTTGCTGCTACTACGTCGGCGCAATCTTCATGCCTCTGGCGCTCTGGCTCCTTCGCAAACGCCTGCTGCACTTTTTGAGCGAACATTTTCATACCTTTACCTCCCTGCGGCAATCGCTGCGGGAGGGGTGGCAGAGCCTGAGTCTGCACCGAATAATTCTGACGATCCTGGCCTTCGTGCTGGTTTTTTTGATGATGGAGATTGCTTGGAGAATGCTCTTTGAAGCGATGATCGGCTATTTCGACATGCACGACTATCTCTACCGGATAAGCCGCCAAGCCGCCTCGTGAATCAATAGATCACCGCATCGGGTTTCTCGCGCCAGAGCCGGAAGAGTTCGGCGTTTTTCTCCCGGTCGATCTGTTTGAGCGTCACGTCGCGCTTCTTTCCCTCGAGCATTTCGTAAAAGCGTGCGTCGTCGAAGCCTCCCGAGGCGGCATCTTCTTTGCTCGCTCCGTAATAGACGGTTTTGATCCGCGCCCAAAAAATCGTCCCCAGACACATGGGACAGGGTTCGCAACTGCTGTAAAGCACGCAGTCGCTCAGATCGTAACGATCCAGCTTTCGCGACGCTTCGCGAATCGCGAGAACCTCCGCATGGGCCGTGGGGTCTTTGCTTTTGAGGACTAAATTATGGGTGCGGGCCAGGATCTCTCCATCCCGCACGATCACCGCCCCGAAGGGTCCGCCGTCGTTGGCGTTCATCCCCTCCAGCGCTTCGCGGTAGGCAATCTGCATCCAGCGGTTCATTCATTGGCCCCTTGCGCGATCCATCGGGCCAGATCCTCGAGCTGCTTTTCGCTGAGATCTTTGTAGGCGCGCATGGGGGTATGATACTTTGGCCAGCGGCCTTTGGAGCCCTTCAAAATCGCCTCTTCGATCCGCTTGATCCCCTGCATTCCGTAACGCTTGCCGATCTGGGCGAAGCTGGGGGCCAGCTTGCCGCCCCCATGGCACAGCAGGCAGTCGTGAGTCTCGAGCACCTGACGGTAGGGAGGGAGCTTGGCCAGACGCTGCTGCTCCTTGACGGCTTGGAGCATCGCCATTTGATCGTAGGTATCGTACATAAACGCGGCGATATCGCCCAGCTCTTGCTGCGTGACCTTGCCCTTTTGCGAAGGCATCACCCCGTAGGTCTTGAGGCTGGCGGGGTCGCAGTAGGATTTTTTGCGGCTGGGATGGATGACGTAATCCTGCACGAAGGCGATGAACTTCTCCCTCTTTTGGGAAGGATCCGACACCTTCATCCAATCTTTCAGATGCACCGTCACGGTATAGAGCGGCGGGGCCTTCTCCGTCTCGCTGGTGACGGGAGGCATGGCGGTATTGTGGCAGCGGCTGCATTTGGCCTGGGCGAGCTTCTCCCCCCGCTCGGCCGAGTAGTTCGCCGACTCCGGGCTCTGACTCTTCTGTCCGCAGCCCGAGAGCCACACCATCGCCGCCACGATCGGTAGAATTTTCGTTTTGCTTATCATTTTCATTATCTTTGCGATGGATTTCTGCGATAGTATAGCAACTGTACCAAAACCGCTCACCGGCTTTCTTGCTTCCTCCGATCCGTCTCTTAACGATCTCCTAAGATAAAAACCCTATCCTTATTCCCATGAAACGAACCCTACTACTCCTCGAAGACGACGCCATCCTCGCCGAAACCCTCATGGATCTTCTGGAGGCCCGGGGCTACGGCGTCCATCTCGCCGAAGACGGCGAGCAGGCTTTGGAAGCCTGTTTCCAGCGCTCATTCGATCTGATGCTCCTGGACGTCAGTGTCCCCAAGCTCGACGGTTTCGAGCTCCTACGGGAGCTTCGCGCCTCCGGCGAGGAGACCCCCGCGCTCTTCATCTCCGCCAAGACCGACATCGCCTCGCTGGCCGAGGGCTTCGAAGCGGGAGCCGACGACTACATCAAGAAGCCCTTCGACTTCGACGAGCTTTTGATTCGCATCGACTCGCTTTTACGCAAGCGTTTCCGCACCCGAGAAGCGCGGATCGAACTGGGAGAGCTGAGCTTTCGCATCGCAAGCGCCGAGCTCTTCCGGGGCGACGAGCCGCTGCCTCTGCCTCCGGCCCAGGCGCGGATCCTCGATCTTCTGGTGCGACGGCGGGGAGAGATCGTCTCCAAGGAGGCCCTCCTCGAAGTCTTGGGAGAAGGGGAGGAGGCCAGCGAAGGGGCCTTGAGAGTGCACGTCTCCCACCTGCGCAAACTCGGCCTCGCCATCGAAACCCGCAAAGGGATAGGATACCGCCTTGAAGCATCATGAGCGCCGAGCCTATCTACGCTTTTTTTTCATGTATTTCGCCAGCGTCGCTCTGCTGGTCCTGGTCGCGGGCTTCTTCTATTACCAGCAGATGCGATCGCATCTGCTCAAACTCCAGGAGTTTCGGCTCCTCGAGTATGCCCGGCACATCAAGATGGGCGGTCCTCCTTCGGAATTCGGACCCGATTTTCACCACCGCTTCGTCCCCGCCAAAGGGCGACACATCGACATCCGAAATTTCCGTCGTGAGGGGGAGTACTTCGTCAAACTCGTCCCCCTGAAATTCGGGGATCGGTATCTCGAAGTCCTGGGCTCGGCCCGGGAGTACGACCGCCGCATACGCCGGCTTCTTTGGGAAATCCTAGGAGCCGAGGCTCTGATCCTCCTGCTCTTCGGCCTCTTGAGCCGTCGCCTCGCCCGCAGCGCGATCCGCCCTCTCCAAGAGAGCATCGAACTCCTCGACGCATTCATCAAAGATCTCATCCACGACCTCAACACTCCCCTCACGTCGATCCGCCTCAATCTCACCGCCCTGAAGGAGTCGCAACCCCAGCTCCGTGACTCCCGGATCATGAAGCGGCTTTTGCACAGCGCCGAGACGGTCTCGGAACTTCACCAAAACCTCACCGTCTTGCTGGAGGAGAAAACCTTTCAGAGCCGGCCCGTAGAACTCTGCGCTCTGCTGCGGGAGCTGGTGGAGGTCCAACGCCCTCTCTGTCCCGAGATCCGACTCGAGCTCTCCTGCGATCGCTTCGTCGCGACGGTCCATCCCGGCGCTTTTCGCCAAATCCTCCAAAACCTCCTGGCCAATGCCTGCGCCTACAACCGTCCGGGAGGCCGGGTACGGCTGCGATTTGAGGGGCGATCTCTGTTCATCGAAGATACGGGAAGCGGGATCGAAAATCCCCAACAGATCTTCGAACGTTCCTTCAGCGGCCAAGGCTGCAGCGGCCTGGGACTCGACATCGTCCGGCGCCTCGCCCGCGCCATGGGGATCGACGTCAGCGCCTACCGCAATGAAACGGGCGGCAGCACCTTCGTTTTAACGATGACTTAACGAACGGTAGGCATACTTCCTCCATGAAAATCAAAAAACTCTCTCTTCTCCTCTTGTTGCCGATCCTCCTCGCTTCGCTACAGGCCCAGCGCCTGCCGGCGGTGAGCCTCTCGGGCAGCGCCGGCTCCGCCGCCGACGGAAGCCCCTGGTCGAGTCGCGCACTCCGGGGCAAGGTCCACCTGATCCTCTACATGGACCCCGCCCTTCACAAGAAAGCGATGCCCTTTCTCAAGGCCCTGGACGCTCACCGCTTCGACGCCCGCGCCTACTCCACCGTCGCCATCGTCAATCTGGCCGACACCTGGATACCCGACGCGATCCTCGAATCGCTGCTGCGCAAAAAGTCCCGAGAACTCCATGCCACGGAGTTTCTCTTCGACCGACGCAAGAGCCTGATCAAACCCTGGCATCTGGCGGATCATGACTGCAATCTGATCCTGATCGACCGGAGGGGAAAAATCCTCTACCACCGTCGGGGGATCCCCGATCCCGCCCAAAGCGAGCGGATCTTCCGACTGATCCGACAAAGCATCAAAAAAAGAGACTAAAACATGCAGACCGTTGAACAACATGAACTCAACCACCAGGAGAAAAAGAAGATTTCTCTCTACTCCGTAGGGGTCAATCTCACCCTGGCCTTGATCAAAATTTTCGGGGGACTGATCTCGGGTAGCGCCGCACTGCTTGCCGACGGTATCCACTCCCTTTCGGACCTGGCAGCCTCTTTGAGCGTCTATGTGGGGATCGTCATCTCCAACAAAAAGTACAAGCTCTTTCCGCAAGGGCTCTACAAGGTTGAAAATCTCGTCGCACTGGTCAGCTCCTTTGCGATCTTCTTCGCCGGATATGAAATCGCCAAAGATGTGCTCTTCGGCGAAACGACCCCCATCGACAACCTTCCCGTCGCCCTGACGGTCCTGGGCCTTACGGTGGCGATCACCTGGGGATACTCCCGCTGGGAAAAGCAAAAAGCGATCGAACTCAACTCTCCAAGCCTCCAAGCCGATGCCGAACACGTCAAAGCTGATTTCTACACGGCCCTGGTCGTTCTCGTCGGCGTCTTGGCCCAATATTTCGGCTATCCCATGATCGAAAAGCTGGCGGTCGTCGTCGTCATCTACTTCATCTTCCACAGCGGATTCGAGATTCTCAAGGAGGCGATCAAAGTCCTGCTCGATGCCTCCTTGGATCATGAAAGCATCGACAAGATCCGTCAAATCGTCACACAGATCCCCCAGGTCGTCAGCATCAACGCCCTCACGGGCCGTAATGCCGGAAGCTATAAGTTTGTTCAGTTGGACCTGAGCCTTCAGAGCGACTCTCTCCAGGAAGCCCACGAACTGGCCCACGAAATTGAAAAGAAGATCAAATCACAAATGCCCTTCGTCGAACGTGTCGTCATCCACTACCAACCTGCAAGCCCTCAAGAGTCCGACGAGAAACGCCTAGGCACCGACAAGCGAGACGTAGGCTACCGAGAGTATATCCTGCAAGCTCCCTCCATCACCGTCTACGACGACCTGGCCCGTTTTTTGGGCACCAAGGCCGACGGCGTCATCACCGTCGAATATCTGGAGATCGTCAAGATGGCCGGACACAGCTGCGCCACCGTCGCGGGCGCCTACCTCTGTGCCCTCAAAGGACTCCAAGCTCTCTACCCCGACACGCTACCCAAACGGGGAGAGATTCGGGTGGAACTGGCCCGTAAACCCAGAGAGGAGAATGCCGGCGTCGTCGCCTCCGTCCTCTCCGAAATCACCGGCGCCACCGAAGATCTCGGCTTCGGCGGCATTCCGACGGGAGAGTACAATCGCCGGGATCTCCTGCACTTCGGCGCCCCGATCGAACACGACATCCTCTTCACCCGTCTCGATACCGGTGAGCGTGTCGGGGTCGATTTCCGTCCCGGCCGCCTCGTCGATCCGATGAAGATCCTCCTCAGCGCCATCGGCCCCGAAGCCACACCCGAGAGTCGCGCCTCCTTCCCCGATCGCTTCCAAGAGATGGTGGAGACGCTCTTCGCTCATGCCGACGAGGTGATCGACCTCCATCCCCTTCCCAAGGCTTCATGATGTTCCGGAGCTCCCTCCGATTTGCCGCAGCCGCCGTCGCACTGAGCCTAGGGCTCGGGGCCGAGACTCTCACCCTCGACGAAGCGGTCCGAAGCACCCTCTCCAGCCACCCCGATATCCGCGCCGCCTTGCTGAAAATCCGCCAATCCGAGCAAAGCGTCGGCATGGAGCGCTCCGCCTGGAAACCCCAGGTCTCGATCCATGCCGAGTACGACCCCCAGCGTACCTTCACCCTCCCCCAAAACGGCGGCTTCGCCACCGTCAACCACCGGAGCTGGAATCTCGGAGCGAGCCTCAGCCAACAGCTCTTCGACTTCTCCCGCAGCGCCTACCGGATCGAGGCGGCAAGGCTCCGCCGTCAGATCGACGCCCTCTCGGCCCGAGAGCGCAAGGCCCTGATGCGCTACGAAGTCCGCAACGCCTACGCCCTGGTCCTGGTCCAGCAAGCCGCCCTCCGGGCCCGGATCAAGGATCTGGAGGCCAAACGCGCCTCCTGGCTCCAGGCCAAGGCGCTCTTCAAACAGGGGCTCAAGACCCGGGCCGACGCCTACCGGTTTCGCTCGGCCATGGAGGCGGCCAAAGAGGGAGTCGCTCTGGCCCGTGCCGCCTACCGCAAAGCCCGCTACGGACTCGAGCAGTACCTGGGTCGGCCTCTAAAGGCTTCGACCCGACTGACGGCGTCGCTGCTCAGGAGCCGTCCCCCGCTGCCCGCCCTGCCCCGCAGCGCCAAAGCCCTCGACACCCTAAGCCTGCGAAGCGCCTCCCTCGCCGTCTCCGCCACCGGGGCCCAGACCCGCGCTCTGGAGCGGGAGCATTTCGGAACTGTGCAGGCGATCGCCGATGTGGAGCGTTTCGACGGCCTCTCCCGCTACGACACCGCCACCGTAGGGATCCGCTACAGCGCCCCGATCTACAGCGGCGGACGCCTCGGCGCCCAAGCCCAGCAGAGCCGCATCGGCCAGATGGTCGCCGCCGCCGACCGGGATGGGCTGCGCCGCAGGCTCTGGCAGGAGATTCGCTCCACTTTGGCCGACTACCGAGAGACCCAAAGCGCCATCGAAGCCCGCCGGGCCCAGATCCGCTCGGCTCTGGAGACCCTCAAGCTGCTGCAGGCCCGCTACAAGGAGGGCCTGGCCACCTACATCGAGGTCCTCGACGCCCAATCGGTGCTTCTTCAAGCCCGCCTGGGCCTCCTGAGCGCCTACTACAACCGCCTCGAACGCAGCTACCGACTGGAGTATCTTAATGCGAAATAGACGATGGGAAATCCCCCTGATCCTTCTCCTCCTGGGGTCGGGAGCCTGGCTCTTTTATCAAAAGGTCTATCTCCCCAAATCGACCTACGCCTTCGTCACCCCCGAGCGGGGCGATCTTCCCCTGAAGATCTTCGGAATCGGTACCGTGGGAGCCAAAAACCTCTACAACGTCGCCTCCAATAGCGGCGGCCGTCTCCAACGCGTCCTCAAGGACGAAGGCGATCGGGTCGCGCAAGGAGATGTGATCGCCCGACTCGATCCCGTGGATCTGCCCCAGCAACTGGAGCAGGCCCAAGCCCTGGCGCGCAAAGCCGCCCTGGAGACCGAAGCCTCCGTCAAGGAGATCGGCTCTCTCCGGGCCCAGCGCGCCCTGGCCCAGATCAACTACGACCGCTATGCCCGGCTTCAAAACCAAGGCTACGCCGCCAAGGCCGAATACGACAAGGCCCGGACCGATCTGGCCTCCCTCGATGCCCAGATCGCCGCGTCACAGGCCCGTATCGCCGCTTCCAAAGCCCAGGAGATCAGTGCGCGTAAGAGCGTCGAAGCCCTCATGCAGAAGATCCGGCGTCTGGAGGTCCGCTCCCCCGTCTCCGGCCTCGTCGTCAAGAAGCTCGCCCGCGCCGGCGAAACCCTCGCGCCCCAGCAGGCGATCCTCCAGATCGTCCGCCCCCAGGAGGTCTGGATACGGGCCAATATCGACGAGCGAATCAGCGGCGCGATCCAGCCGGAGCAAAACGCCACCATCACCCTCCGATCCCGCTCCGATCATCCCCTCCCCGGCCGCGTCGTCCGGATCGAGCGTGAAAGCGACCCCGTCACCGAGGAGCGGATCGTCGACGTCGCCTTCGCGCATCTTCCCGAGCCCTTCTACCTCAACGAGCAGGCCGAAGTCCTCATCACCACCGGCCGAATCCGCGATGCCCTGCTCATCCCCGTGAAGCTGCTCCAAAAGGACGGCGTCTGGATCTACCGGCAGGGCAAGGCCCACTTTGTGCGCCTCGAGATCCTGGGAAGAGACGACCGTTTCGCCGCGGTGCGGGGCCTCGACGAGGGGGCGAAGATCCTCGTACCCGATCCCCACAAGAAGCCGCTCTTCGAGGGAGCGAGTATCCGGCTATGATCAGTCTCGCCTACAAAGATATCCGCCATTCGCTCCTGAAGTTTCTCATCACCGCCATGGGGGTGGGGATGCTCCTGGGGATCGTGCTGATCATGATCGGAGTCTACCGGGGAATGGTCACCGACGCTCAGGTCCTCCTAGACGATATCGGGGCCCAGGAGTGGATTGTCCAGCAAGGCACCCTCGGCCCCTTCGCCGAAAGCTCCCGGATCCACGAAGATCTCAAGGAGACCCTCCGGGCTCAGCTCGGCATCGACTGCACCGCCGCCCTGGCCTTTCTCAACCTCCAGGTCCGCACCCCCTCGGGAAAGATGAAACGGGTCTACAGCGTCGGATACGACCCCCACGGCCTGATCTCGGCGATCAATCCCCAGCGTCTCGTCGCCGGCCGCCCCCTGCGCCGAAGCCACTACGAGATCGTCGTCTCCAAAAAGCTCGGCTTCTCCCTCGGGGACAAGATTCGCCTCGGACGCAACATCTACACCGTCGTAGGCATCACCAAAGGGGCCGTCTCCAGCGGAGGCGACCCGGTAATCTACCTCAGCCTCAAGGATGCCCAGAACCTACAGTTTCTCTACTCCAACGCCCGCATCCGCAACGACCGGGCCCGAGGGCTCAAGGTCGATGCCGACAACCACTTGGTCAACGCCGTCGTCGCCACCCTCCGCCCCGGAGTCGATCCCGAGAAGGTCGCCGCACGGATCCGCCGTTGGAAGCACCTGAGCGTCTACACCGCCGCTCAGCAACGCGACATCCTGACCAAAAACGTCATCGAAACCGCCGCCAAACAGATCGGAATGTTCACGGTAATCCTCGTCGCCGTCTCGAGTATCATCATCGCTTTGATCATCTACACCATGACCCTGGAAAAGATCAAGGAGATCTCCATCATGAAGCTCGTCGGACTCCCCAACCTCACCATTACCAAGATGATCATGCAAGAGACCCTCGTGCTGGGGATTCTCGCCTTCATCTTCGGCAACCTCTTCGCCCACGCCATCTGGGACAAGTTCCCCAAACGGGTGGTCCTGGAGATCCCCGACGCCTGGGACCTCTTCGGAATCGTCATCGTCGCCTCGATCCTCTCGAGCCTCTTTGGCGTCTACAAAGCGATCAAAGCCGACCCGCGCGCAGCCATCGGGGGATAAGAATGGATCGAAACATCGAAACAAAAACGACCGGAATTTCACCCAAAAATCCTCCATCAACGGAGAGTTCCAAGGAGCCCGCGGGGCCAAAAGGCCAAAGCGGCATCCGCGTCGAGGGGCTGAGCAAGATCTTCGGCTCGGGCGACAGTGAAGTGCGGGTCCTGGAGGATGCCTCTTTGGAAGTCAAAAAGGGGGAGTTCGCCGCGCTGGTCGCCCCCAGCGGCGCGGGCAAGACCACCCTGCTGATGATGCTTGGATGCGTCACCGAACCCACAGCGGGCAAGATCTGGCTCGGAGACGAGCTGGTCTGGGACGAGGATCACTGGAGCATCCCCGATACCCGACGCATCCGTCGAGAGAAGATCGGATTTATCTTTCAGGCCCACTACCTGATCCCCTTCCTCAACATCATCGAGAACGTCAAGCTCATCCCCTTGAGCAACGGCTGGGAAGATCGCAAGGCCGAAGCCAAAGCGATGGAACTGCTGGAGTACTTCGACATCGCCGACAAGCGCGACGCCATGCCCAGCCAACTCTCCGGCGGGCAGAATCAGCGCGCCGCCATCGCCCGCGCCCTCTCCAACGAACCCCAGATCATCTTGGCCGACGAGCCGACCGCCGCTTTGGACATGACCCGGGCCGTCAACGTGGTCAAACTCCTGCGCCAGATCGTCGAGGAGCAAAACGTCGCCATCATCATGGTCACCCACGACGAACGGCTGCTTCCCTACTGCGACAAGATCCTCGCCATCGAAAACCGCAAAGTCGTCACCAAAACCCAAGTCCCCAAAGGCTTCGTCTGAGCCGGACTTAACCCCGAAGAACCTTCATCGCCTCTTCGACGCTCTTGCCCTCGACCGTCACGGCGTAGATCGCGTCGGCCATACGGATCGCCTCCTCCAGGGGGCGCTGATGGATGTTGCGTCCCGTGCCATTGCCTCGGGCGTGACCGAGGTGGATCTGCTCGTGAAGCTGGCGCAAGAAGGCCGCTTCGTCGATGCGGCTTCCCCCTTCGCAAAGCACCCCGGTCCGGCCGGCGGCCTGAGTCGCTTCGTGGAGCAGCTCGGGCTTGAAAGCGCCCTTTTCGTAGGGGACTTTGAGCTTGACGAAGTCCGCCCCCAGGCAAGCCGCCACCCCGGCAGCGCCGGCGATGAGATGGGGGTCGTGCTCATCCTTGACGTAGGGGCCCTTGGGATAGAGCCAGAGCACCGCCAGCAATCCGTGGCGATGGGCCTCGTGCACCAGCCGAGCCGCTTCGGTGAACATATCGTGCTCGTGTTCGCCGCCCAGATAGACGGTGTAACCCACCCCTCGGATGTCCAGACCGTTCTCGCGCAGCTCCAGCACCTCGGGAAGCCCCAGCCATTGGCGGCTGTAGGGGTCCTTGTCGGTATAGGGGACGAGATTGGTCTTGGCGTTGAGCTTGACCAGATAGGGGATCTTGGGATAGTCCCGTCCATAGCGGGTGATCAGCCCGTACTGGGTGGCGAAGACGCCGATCCTGGCTCTGAAAGCGATCCGAAAGAGATGCTCCGGATCGTTGTCCTCGGCAGGGATCCCCTCGCCGTAGAAGTCGTCGTTGAGATGCTCGACCTTCTGATCCCCGGCGAAAAGCATCAACCGGCCGCTGCCTCCTGTGGTCTTGTCGAAATTCTCCAAGAACGCCCCCCGCATAGGGGCGGGGACGTCGGCGGGTAAGTAGTGTTGTAGATTCATCATCGGTCCTTTCCTTGATGAGCACCGTACTCTCTTTCACAAGAGAGCTTCAGACAGTTGGGCAGAGGCTTACCTTCGATGAACGCCTGCATATTTCGCAGCGAAATCTCCATGATACGATGCAAAGCCTCCTCGGTGTAGTAAGCCATATGGGGCGTATAGAGGACATTCGCCCGCTTTATGCAAGCCGGATCCGCCGTGACATCGAGGCAGAGGATATTGGGTAGGGTCGTATAGAGAGCTTTCGCGATGATTTCGCCCCGGGCCACGTTGACCAAAATCGCATCTTTTTTGAGCAGTCTCGCCCGCTCTTCGTCGATCAAGTCGGTCGTCGCAGGCGTGAGCGGCAGCGCGATCATCACCACATCGCTTTTGGCCAGCAATGCATCCAGATCGCAAAAGTCGATCCCCAACTCTTCGACGATCGGCTTTTTCGTCCGGGACCAAGCCGAGATCTCCATCCCGAACCCTTTGGCGATATAAGCCATACGAGAGCCGATCGTTCCGAGCCCCAGGATGCCGATCCGTTTGCCGTAGAGCTCGATCCCCTTGAGATCGTGATAGTCGAAATTGCCCTCCTTGCTGCGCTTCAGGGCTTCGTGAGTATGGCGCGTGGCGTTGAGCAGCAGCGAAAAGGCGAACTCCGCCACCGCCGGCCCGCCGTAGCCTGCAACATTGGAGACCACAAGCCCTCGTCGGTACAGGGATTGGCACTTGATATGGTCGTAGCCGGTGGAGCGGGTCTGCAGATAGCGGAGTTTCGGCAACAACTCAAGCACTTCGTCGGTCACTCTTGAATGGACGAACAGCGACACTGCCTCGAAATCCTGTGGCGATCTGAGCTCTTCATTGATCGTGCCCTCGAAAAAATGCAGATCATGCCCTTTGAGGCGCTCGGAAAAGAAGGCCTTTTCTTCAGGTTTGCTTTCGTAGAAGGCGATTTTCATCTCTGATCCTTTCGCATTTTCTTTAAGGCGTATCAGCGTCCCAGCTTCTCCTCCAGCTTCACCACGTCCTGGATGGTTTTCAGCACACTATCGGGGTTGAGGCTCATGGAGTCGATGCCCAGCTTGACCAGGTATTCGGCCACTTCGGGGTAATCCGAGGGGGCTTGGCCGCAGATGCCGCTGTGGCGCTCGTTGCGCTGACAGCCTTCGACGGCGAGGCGGATCATCTCCAGCACGCCGGGATCGCGCTCGTCGTAGTCGAAGGCGACGATTTCGCTGTCGCGATCAACCCCCAGGGTCAGCTGGGTCAAGTCGTTGCTACCGATGCTGAAGCCGTCGAAGACTCGGCTGAAGGCGTCGATCTGGATGACGTTGTTGGGGATTTCGCACATGACGTAGATCTTGAGACCCTTTTCACCCTTTTTCAGGCCGTATTTGGCCATCGTCTCGACGACCTTTTCGCCCTCTTCGACCCGGCGGCAGAAGGGAATCATCAGGATAATGTTTTCCATACCGATCACTTCTCTGGCTCGCTTCATCGCCGCGCACTCCAGGGCGAAGCCCTCTTCGTAGGCCGGGTGGGTATAGCGTGCCGCACCGCGGAAGCCGATCATCGGATTATCTTCTTCGGGCTCGAAAAATTTACCGCCTAGAAGCGTGGCGTATTCGTTGGATTTGAAGTCGCTCATGCGCACGACGCAGGGCTTGGGATAGACCGACGCGGCGATGGTGGCGACCCCTTCGCTCAAGGTTTTGACGAAAAAC
>JALSTG010000056.1 GCA_026983875.1 Campylobacteraceae bacterium | reverse complement strand
AAAGAGAGCAACTGCGGCTACGGAGAGCCCAGGGATTTCGACGTTGTGGCGATCCTTGAGGATGCGATCAAAGGGGAGCAGTGCGCTATCAGTACCTACAGTGAACTGGTAGATCTGACCCGGGACAAGGATATCGTCACCTACGATATCGTCTCTCAGATTCTGGCCGATGAGGTGGAGCATGAAGAGGATCTCCAGGGGCTCTATGAAGACATTACCGAGTTTGTAGAGCAGCTCAAAAGAGGCGCGGCGCACTGAAATGCCGTCATATGATAAAAAGAAAGGATTAAAAATGAAACAGTACGAAAGCTACAAGTGTGAAGTCTGCGGAAACGAGGTGGAAGTCCAGCATGTGGGAGGTGGCAAACTGGTCTGCTGCGGCGAAGAGATGGTTTGTACCACCGAGAATCTGACGGCGGTCAACCTGATGAAAGCTTTCGCGGGCGAATCCCAGGCGCGCAACAAATATGAGTTTTTTGCCGAAGTGGCCTATGCAGAAGGGCTCCACCGGATCGCCCGTTTCTTTGAAGAAGCGGCGCTGAACGAGAAGTGGCACGCCATGGCGGAATTCAAAGCTTACAACAAACTGCTCCACGGTATCGAGCTCGACACCACCCAGAAAAACCTTCAATACGCCGCCGACGGCGAACGCTACGAGCACGAAGAGATGTATCCCAACTTCGCCGCCATCGCCAAAGAGGAGGGGCTCGAAGCGATCGCCCGGCTCTTCAGAGCGATCGGCAAGGTCGAAGTGGAGCACGAGCGCGAATATTTGGAGCTCAAGGCCGCTCTTGAGGCCGAGGGATTCTTCGACAGCGAAAACAACGAAGAGTGGATCTGCGAAGTCTGCGGCCATGTCCACCGGGGCAAAAGACCGCCCGCCCAGTGTCCGCTCTGCAAAGCCGACCGGGAGTATTTCAAAAAGCGCTGCGAAGACGTGACGGCCGGCTGAGCCGGCTTCGAGCGCAATCTCGTAAAACTATATAAAAAACACAAAAAAGGAAATATTATGGATCAGAAAATCAATATGCCCCTCCTGGGGGACAAGTTTGCAGAGCTCAAAGGAGTCAAAACGACCCACGGTGTGAAAAACATTCCCGAAGATTACCGAGGAAAATGGTTCGTGCTTTTCAGCCATCCGGCCGACTTTACGCCCGTATGTACGACGGAGTTTGTGGCCTTCCAAAAGCGCGTCGACGAGTTCAAGGCCCTTAACTGCGAACTGATCGGTCTCTCGGTGGATCAGGTCTTCAGCCATATCAAGTGGGTGGAGTGGATCCGGGAGAAACTGGGAGTAGAGATCACCTTCCCGATTATCGCCGCCAACGACGACATCGCCAACCGTATCGGCCTGCTCCATCCGGGCAAAGGAAGCAACACCGTTCGGGCGGTATTCATCGTCGATCCCGAAGGTATCACCCGGGCCGTCATCTACTATCCCCAGGAGATCGGAAGGAATATGGACGAGATCGTACGGGCCGTCAAGGCGCTGCAGATCAGCGACGAAGAGAAGGTAGCGATTCCCGCCGGCTGGCCTGAAAACGAACTGATCGGAGACGAGGTGATCATCCCGCCGGCGACCGATATGGCAGAAGCCAAAAAACGGCTCGAAAGCGACCGGTTTGAGTGCTACGACTGGTGGTTCTGCCACAAAAAACGCTCGTAAGGCAGGGTACCGGCTCCGCCGGTGCACGGTCCGAAGACTCGAATCAATCACAAGGAGAAAACGATGAAACCCCAAACAGACGGCTGCCCCGTCAGCGCGGAAAACTACAAAAATGCTACCTTGGGCGGCGACATGCTTAAGGATTGGTGGCCCAACCAGCTCAACCTGAAAATTTTGCAACAGAACCCCTCTTCTCTGAAGCCGACGGGGGAGGAGTCCGACTACAAAAAAGCCTTCGAATCTCTCGATTACGAGGGGCTCAAAAAGGATCTGAAGCAGCTGATGACCGACTCCCAGGAGTGGTGGCCCGCCGACTGGGGCCACTACGGGCCGCTCTTTATCCGCATGGCCTGGCACAGTGCGGGGACCTACCGTATCATGGACGGCCGGGGCGGAGGCGGCACGGGCAACCAACGCTTCGCACCGCTGAACAGTTGGCCCGACAACGCCAACCTGGACAAAGCCCGGCGCCTGCTCTGGCCGATCAAGCGCAAATACGGCAACGCCATCAGCTGGGCCGATCTGATGCTTCTGGCGGGCAACGTGGCGATGGAGTCGATGGGCTTCAGGACCTTCGGCTTCGGTGCCGGCCGGGAGGATATCTGGGAACCGGAGACCGATATCTACTGGGGGCCCGAGAGCGAATGGCTCGGGGACGAACGCCACAAAGAGGGGCGCAAACTCGACAATCCCCTGGCGGCGGTGCAGATGGGGCTGATCTATGTCAATCCGGAAGGGCCCGACGGGATCCCCAACGCTCTGGAAGCGGCCCGGGATATCCGGGAGAGCTTCGAGCGAATGGGGATGAACGACGAGGAGACCGTCGCCCTCATCGCCGGAGGCCATACTTTCGGCAAGAACCACGGCGCCGCCGACCCCGAGAAGTATCTGGGGCCCGAGCCCGAAGCGGCTCCCATCGAAGAGATGGGACTGGGATGGAAGAACTGCTACGGCAGCGGCAAGGGGGCCGATACCATCACCAGCGGCCTGGAGGGAGCCTGGACCCCTACGCCTACGCAGTGGGACAACAGCTTCTTCGAGCTGCTCTTCAAATACGACTGGAACCTGGTCAAGAGTCCCGCGGGTGCCTGGCAGTGGGAGCCGGTGGCGCCGGCGGAGGAAGATCTGGTCGATGATGCCCACATCCCGGGTAAGCGCAACAAAACGGTGATGCTCACCACCGATCTGGCACTGCGGATGGATCCGGAGTATGAAAAGATCTCCCGGAGATTCCTGGAGGATCCGGCGGCCTTCGCCGATGCTTTTGCCCGGGCCTGGTTCAAGCTGCTGCACCGGGATATGGGCCCCAAATCCCGCTATCTCGGGCCCGAAGTACCCTCGGAGGATCTGATCTGGCAGGATCCTCTCCCCGAGCGGGATTATGCCCAGATCGACGGAGAGGATATCGCCCGGCTCAAAGAGGAGATATTGGGGCTGGGGATCGCTCCTTCGCGTCTGATCGCTACGGCTTGGGCGGCGGCTTCGACCTATCGCGACAGCGACAAGCGCGGCGGAGCCAATGGAGCCCGGATTCGCCTGGAGCCTCAACGGAACTGGGCGGCCAACGAACCCGAGAAGCTGGCGGAGGTCCTGGAGAAGCTCGAAGCACTCAAGGCACGCTTTGATGCCGAGGCGACGGGGGGTAAGCGCGTCTCCTTGGCCGATCTGATCGTCCTGGGGGGCAATGCGGCCGTCGAAGCGGCGGCCCGCGCCGGGGGCGTGGATCTGGAGATTCCATTTAGCCCCGGTCGGGTCGATGCGAGCCAGGAGCAGACCGATAGGAAGGATTTCGACTATCTGCGACCCGTTGCCGACGGCTTTCGCAACTACCTGGACGAGGCTTGCGACCTGCCCGAGGAGCTTCTCCTCGTCGACCGGGCCCAGCTGCTGACTCTGACGGTGCCGGAGATGACGGTACTGCTCGGAGGCCTGCGAGTACTGGGGGCGACATACGGCGAGAAGGGGCTCGGCGTGTTTACCGAACGACC
>JALSTG010000055.1 GCA_026983875.1 Campylobacteraceae bacterium | reverse complement strand
CGCGACGATCTCCCCCTCCATCCGCTCGTCGGCCACCACCGGCAAGGTGAGGCTCCCCCTGTCGAAAATTACCTCTACCTTTTCGCCCAGGGCTTCCGCCTTGGCAGGCGCAGCATAGAGGGCGAAGGCTTCGAAGATCTGATGAGCCTTGTCGGTAAAGTCATTGAACTGGCGCTGGGGATTGCAGCGATAGGCGATCTCCCCCTCCAGTACCGTCCCGTCAGCCTCCTTGGCCTTGGCAGTAGAGGCACGCCCCTTGACGGGAGTCAGAGCATAGCCCCGCACCTCCGTGCCGTCATTGAGAAATCCGTCTGTCAGATCGTCAAAAGCGACAGCTTGAAAACCCTTATCCACCGGAAGTTCCGCCGTCCAGTCGATCGTCAGTCTACGGCCTAGATTCAAGGCATTCATCAGATCGTTGAGCTCGTATCCGCCATACTCAAGCGCTGCGTTGGTAGGAACGACCCGTTTGTTCATCGTCGTCATCGTTCCCTCCTGCTGATTCATCGCCGGCATATCCAGATCTCCGTCGCCCAGGGCGCTGAGGCGGAAGTCGCCGGGCTGGTTATAGCCGACGGTGAAGCCTTCGGCTTCATCGTCCAGATCACAGATCAGAGCGACCCCCAGGGCATTGGACTTGGGCGGGATCATCACGGTCTTCATCCCGCAGTATTTCTCCGCCAGAGCCACCAGTCTCGCCAGATTCTCCCATCGGGGATGGCCGTAGAGATCCTCGCCGACAATCAGGGCGAAGGACTCTTTCTTCTTCATCATCTTCTCGAAATTATCGGCGAAGGCGACGGAATCAAGACCCAGCTCTTCGGCCAGAAGGTTGTGATCATACTCCACTTCTTTCTCCACCATCTCGGGGACCTTCTTCTTAACCTCCTTCTCTTCGCCGCTCTCTTCGTCCTTGACGATCTCAACCACCTCCTTCATCACCTTTTCCGTAACGGTGCGTTTGCGGGTCTCATGGTAGGCGTCGAGATAGTCCTGCAGATAGTCGGGGAGCTTCTCCCGGTCGGCAAAGAGGTCCAGGACCAGATAGAGAGTTTTCTCCTCCTGCCCCGGCTTGTGGGTCACGCACTCGACACTTTTACCGAAGGTTGGGATCAGCGTATCGCCGACGGGATGAAAATAGAGACCCGCCCCCTTGTTCATCTTCTGAACGTTATTGAAGGCATAGCGGGCATTGGGATTGTCGTTACGCAACGATGCGCCGATGCTGACGACGAAATCGGCCTCCTCCATAATCTCCTTGTAGTCGGCTCCGTAGAGGCTCCGGCCGCTGGCTTTGGCATAGGCCTGCAAAAAGCGCTGGAAGGGCCGAACCTCGGGGTTGTAGAGCTTTACGCCTCTTTGCTCTTTAAGGGTCTGGAGCATCAGGGCCTCTTCGTTGCTGATCATCGAGGAGAAGCGGATCGTCTCCGCTTTGTTTAGCGCGTCGACTGCCCGATCGAAGGCCGCTTCGTCCTTCGTGACGCCGCGGTTTTCAAAATCGTATCCGAAGCGCCCAGCCCCGCAGAGGCTCTGGTAGTTCCACTCGTTCTTGACCCGGAAGATCATCTCCTCGGGATTGTCGATGGAGGTAAAACGGGTCTCGTAATAGAGATGACATCCGCTGGAGCAATGGGCACAGGTGGCGGGGATCTCCTTGAGCTCCCAAGGGTTGGCCTTGTAGACGAAATCTCTCTCCGTCAAGGCGCCCACGGGACAGACCGCCGTACACTCTCCGCAGTCGGAGCAGTCGGTATGCTCAGTGCCGTTGCTGGGGACAATGATCGACTTTTGGAGCTTGTTCCACATAGCGTAGGCATCCTTGGGCATCGACTCCTTGTACTCCTTGTCCACCTTCTCGCCCCCGCGAGGTCCGGTCTTGATGGCGCTGTCGCCGATCATGTCTTTGCAGACAGTGACACAGCGCTCGCAGACGATGCAGAGTCCCGCGTCGTAGTGGAGCACGCTGGACCAGTTTTTGGTCTCGCGCATCGTATCGGGAATAGCGTAGTGCTGAGTGTCGACCCCAAGTTCCAAAGTATAGTTCTGGAGTTCACACTCGCCGTGCTGGTCACAGACGCCGCATTGGAGGGGGTGATTGACGTCATAAACCTCCATAATGGCCCGACGCTCTTCGAGAATCTCCTCCGTCTGGGTGACGACGACCATCCCCTCCTTGGCCTTGGCGTTACAGGAGTAGACCCGCTTGCCGTCGGCCTCCACCAGGCAGATCCGACACGCTAGCGTGGGTGAACAGCGGGTCAGGTAGCAGATGGCGGGGATAAAGATCCCGTTGGCCCGGGCGGCGTTGAGGATATACTCCCCCTCCGTCGTCCGGCACTCCACCCCGTCTATCGTGATGGTGATTTCGTTTTTACTCATGAACCTTCCCTACCTTCTCTATTTTTACGGGACTGAATCTGTAAGAGGATATCGCAAAGCTCCTTAGCCCCTTGTCGAACGACGGGTTGATCGCTACGGTTCCCTTCATAGCCGTATCGATCCGAAACACCCGGTCGTATTCGATACCGTCTTGAACGAAACGGACCCGATCCCCGTCCTTCAGTCTCGCCGCGGCGCCGAACTGCGCCGAGCCCCGCAGTTCGGCCTCCGCAGTCAACTGGTGAGCCCGGGCGGTAAAGGGAGAGAACTGCGGACCGGGATTGCAGCGGTAGAGCACGGTGCCGTCGAAGCTCTCGAGCTCTTCGGGCTCCACGGGAAGCGCTTCTCCCTCCATCACCCTGTGCTTTAGCAGATAGCCCCGATGTTCGACGCCGGTAGCATCGAAGTAGTCGGGAAGATCATCAAAGGCTATCCGTCGATAACCCTCGGCTTCCGGCAGCTCCGGGGTCAGGTCGATGATCTCCTCCATCTCGATACCCAGCTCCCGGGCAATGTCGGCCAGTTCGTAGCCTTCGTAGGGAAGGGCAGGATGAGTCGGAACTACCCGACCTTCAAGGGTCGTCAGGGTTCCCTCCTGTTGGTTCATCGCCGGTAGATCGAGATCGCCGTCCCCCAAAGCACTGAGGACGAAATCTCCCGGCGTGTTGATTCCGACGGTCATGCCGGAGGCTTCGTCGGCCAGGTCGCAGATCAGCGAAACTCCCAGCGTATTGGAGGCAGGAGGAATGACCAATAGACGGAAGTCGCTGTAACGCTCGATAACGGCTATCCATCGGGCGATCTCTTCTACACGGGGATGATTGTAGAGATCCTCTCCAACAATCAGCGTAAAATTTTTCCGCTTCCAGAGGGCCAGTTTCAGACGCTCCAACTCCTCTTCGCTGACGTTGCTCTCGGCGCTGAGATATCCGATATCCAAATCCTCCAGCAGACTATTCAAGGCTTCGGGAGCGGTGTTGCGCTCGATCAGCGTCGCCGCCAAAAGCGCCGCGACGCCCTCTTCACTCCCCGCTTCGTACTTCAGGTACTGGGTAACTTGCTTCTGAAGCCGGGGGTCTTCCATCGGATGACAATAGATCACCTGGGCCTTTTCCCGAACCGCAGCGGTAGCAAGGGCGAATTTCACCATCGGTGCGTCGTCGAAAAGCCGCGTACCCAGGGTAAGGACGACTTGGCTGCCACGCAATGTATTCAGATCCGCCGAAGGCAGACTGCGTCCCGAGGCTTCCCGGTAAGCCCTCAGAAACTTCTGATAGCCCCGGGCCTCGTCGCATACCAGTCGGGCCCCCGTCTTTTCGGCGATCCGACTCAGTAGAAGGGCCTCCTCATTGCTGATGACGGAAGCGAAGCGGATCGTCTCAGCCTTTTGAAAGGCCTCCACCGCCGCAGCCAGTTTTGCCGGATCTTTCGACGCACCGCGATTTTCGAAGTCGTAGCCAAAGCGGCCCGCCCCACAGAGAGAACTGAACTCGAAGTCGTTGGTTACCCGGTAGATTTTGGGTTCCGGTTGGACGATAGAACCGTGTTTGACGTTGTAATACATCTGACATCCCGCCGAACAGTGAAAACAGCTGGCGGGGATATACTCCAGTTCCCAGGCGTTGGCCGTATATTTGAAGTCGGTGCTCACCAGGGCGCCGACGGGACAGACCGCCATACATTCGCCGCACTGGCTGCAATCATCCAGGTCGCGGGTATTGACGATAGTGGACTTGTAGCCACCGGTCTCAATCGCCAGGGCATCGTCACCGACGATCTCGGTACAGGTACGGACACATTTCTCGCACATGATGCAAAGCGAAGGATCGTAGCTGATAAAGCCCCAATCCTGGACCGGTCGGTGCGGCTCTCTGGCGGCGAAACTCTGGCGATCGACGGCGAACTCCAGGGTTTTGTTCTGCAAATCGCACTCACCGCTTTTGTCGCAAACCCCGCATTCCAGAGGGTGATTGACGTCGTAAAGCTTCATAATATTCTGGCGCTCGGTGAAAAGCTCAGGGCTCTGGGTCCGTACGACGGCTCCGTCGACGGCCTTTTCCATGCATGAGAGGATCATTCCCTCAACCCCCTCGACCTCCACGACGCACATCCGGCAAGAGCCAATGGGTTCGACTTTACTCAGATAACACATAGTCGGGATATAGATGTCGTTGGCCCGGGCCGCCTGGAGGATTGTCGTCCCCCAGGGGACGGTCACCTCTTTCCCATCGATGGTCAGCGTTACCGTTTTGGATTGGACTTTTGCTACGCTCATCTCACACCGCCACCATGGAAATGTAGTAACAGCGCATACAGCGCTCCGCTTCGGCGATCGCCTGCTCGCCGGTGAGGCCCAGGTTCACCTCCCGGTTGTTGTCTCGCCGCTCCTCCACCGTCAGCTTTTCGCTCACCTCCCGGGGAATGCCCGGCATCCATCCGGTGACCTTCTCGTTCTTGTCGTAGACTTTGAGCTTGTTGAGATGATCTTCCATAATCTCCTCATCCGTGAGACTTACTTTACCGTCGTAGATGTATCGGCTGATCACCGAGGCGGCGCGCTTGGCCTGGCCGACAGCGTTGACGATGGTCATGGGACCGTACTCGCAGTCTCCGGCGGCAAAGAGTCCCGGGCGGCTAGTCATATAGTCCCGCCCGTTGGTCAACAGCGTGTTCCAGCTGGTGAGCTTAAGGTCCCACTCCTCGGGGAGAATACTCAGATCCGCCGCCTGGGAAACCGCCGGGATGAGCCAATCGCACTCGATTTCAAAGTCGGCTCCCTCGATCTTGACCAGCTGAGGTCGGCCGCCGTCGGGATCGGGGACCAGTTCATAACGGTTGACGATGAGTTTCTTGAGCTTGTTGTTCTCATCGACGATCCGTTCGACGGCGGAGTGGAAGATAAACTCCACTCCCTCTTCCACCGCTTCGTGATACTCCTCGTAGGTAGTATTGCGGATGATGGTCTTTTCGTCCCGGCGGTAGAGCATAATGACCTTTTTGGCTCCCTCTCGGACGGCACAACGCACCACGTCCATCGAGGTGAATCCGCCGCCGACGCAGACCACGGTCGTATCCTTCAGATCCTCGGAAGGCGGAGAGCCGATGCGGTATTTGTGCCAGAGGTTGACTTTGTCCAGCATGGCGATCGCTCCCCAGTACCCCTCCATATCCTCTCGCTCGTTTTCGGCCCGAATTTTCTTGGAGAGGCGTGTGCCGAAGGCCAGAAGCACCGCATCGTATTCCGCGTCCAATTCCTTGAGGCGCTCGGCATCGACCCGATGATTGGTATAGACGTCCACCGCTTCCAGGGAAGTCACCAGCTCGATATCCTTGTTATAGCGGTGGATAGGCATCCGGTATTCCGGAACCCCAACGGCAACCTCGCCGCCCAGAACAGGAAGCTCTTCGAAGATATCGACTTTGATCCCCTCTAGCCCCAGATAGTAGGCAGCCGTCAGGCCCGCGGGACCGGCACCGACAATGGCGACTTTTTTACCGTCGTTGCGCAGAGGCTTGGGCTCCTGGGGATGGAGAAATCCCAGATTGTGATCCGTCTCGTAATCGGCCCCCAGGCGCTTGAGCTCCATGATGGAGATCGGCTCATCGAGATTGGCCCGGCGGCAGGCATCCTCGCACGGGTGCGGGCAGACCCGGCCGCAGGTATGAGCCAGGGGCATGGTCTGACGGGTCGCCTGGAGCGATTCGGTAAAGACCATATCCCGCACCCCTTCGATATAGGCCGGAATATCCACATGAGAGGGGCACATATCGATACAAGGCGCCGTGACTTTGGCGATGTAATCGATCGCTTCCTCATAATGGGGTGAGCGTTTCTGCTCCAAGATGCAGGCGTCGAACTGATCTTTGTAGTACTCCATCAGGTCGAGAATCGGCTTGGGAACGGTTCGACCGATTTCGCATTTGGAAGTCAGCATCATGGTCTGGGAGACCTCTCTGAGGTGCTCCACATCCTCGAAGCTCCCCTCTCCCCGGGCGATCTTGTCCAGCAGATCATAGAGGATCCGTCCGCCCCAGCGTCCCGGAGCACAGCGTCCGCAGGCTTCGGAGTACTGCTGATAGGTGGCGGCGTATTCCGTCGCCAGACGTACCGCATCGACCTCCTCCTCGAAGATCGCCACTCCGTCCCAACCTATGAAAGCTTTCGAGGGTTTCCCCTCGTCATAGTTCTCCGGCAGTTTGAAGGCAGACTCTTCCCACTCTTCGGGTGCTTTCCCCCGGTTGTCGATCCGTTCTCCCCGCCAGGTGGAGAAGATCACCTTGGCCATCAGTGAGCCTTTTTCTTGACCACGATCGTCCAGTCCACTTCGTTGAACTTCAAAGAGTTCATCAGCTCGTGGCCGTGCTCTTTAACTAGGTCGGCACTCTTTTGAATGGGAGAGAAATCCCCGACTTCAAAGAGAAAAATTCCCACTTCCGCAGGCTTGAGATCGCTTTCGATCAACTCGATCATCCGGTCGTAGAAGTTTTCGTGCAGGTGACGCAAATCGTATCGTTTCATACTCTTCCTTTCCGTCTGATCTTATCGGTCGACTTCGCCGAAGACGATGTTGGTGCTTCCGATGATGGTAACCACGTCCGCCAGGTAGGTTCCCGGCAGAATATCCTGAAGGATCCCCGTATGGAAGAAGCTGGGGGCTCTGGCTTTGAGCCGGTAGGCATAGGGCTCGCCCTCCGAGCGGATCCAGAAGCCCAGCTCCCCTTTGGGAGACTCGGTAGGGGCGTAGACCGTCCCTTTGGGCGGACGCATCCCCTGGGTCACCAGGACAAAATGCTGCATCAGAGCGTAGTTCTGGGTCATGATCTCCTCTTTGGGAGCGGAGATATACTGGGGAGCATGAGCCATCAACTGACTCTCGGTCTTGGGATACATTCCGATGAGCTGGCGCAGGATCTTGATCGATTCTTTCATCTCCTCCATATAGAGGCGATAACGGCCGTAACTGTCGCAGCGGTCGCTGACGGGAATATCGAAATCAAGCTCCCCGTAGAGCTCATAGGGCTCCTCCTTGCGGATGTCGTACTCGATCCCCGATCCCCGGAGCATGATACCGGTGCAGCCCCAGCTCAGGGCCTGCTCGGGAGTAATGATCCCCACATCTTCCAGGCGCATCTTCCAAATCCTATTCTCCGTCAGCAGATCCTCGTAGAGTTTGATCTGATCGGGAAGCCGCTCAATGAAATCGGTCAGTTGGGTCAGCCACCCCTCGGGCAGATCCAGAGGCACACCGCCGATACGCACCGCCGAATGGGTCAGGCGCGCCCCGCAGTAATCCTCCATCAGGTCCATGGCAAACTCCCGCTCCCTGAAAGCGTAGAGGAAAATCGACATCGCCCCTACATCCAGGGCGTGGGTCGCCAGGAAAAAGAGGTGAGAGATGATCCGGTTGAGCTCCAGGAGCATGGTGCGGATCACCTGGGCCCGACGGGGAACCTCCAGACCGATCAGCCGCTCGACCGCCAGGGCAAAGGCATAGTTATTGGAAGTCGAAGCGATATAATCCATCCGGTCGGTAGTGGGGAGAAACTCGTTGTAGATCATATTCTCCGCCATCTTCTCGATCCCCCGGTGGAGATAGCCGATGTCGGGCAGGGCCTTGACCACCTGTTCGCCCTGGAGCTCCAGGATCAGACGAAGCTGACCGTGGGCCGAAGGGTGCTGGGGCCCGAAGTTGATCACCATCGTGTTGTCGTCCCGCTCGAAATTGAGGTTTTCGAAGAAGGGTTTGAGTTTGTTGGGCTGCTGCTGCATGACGGCTCCTACTTTCTTTTGTCCAGGACTTTGTGGGGACCTTTGTTGTAGTCCGCCAAAAGTTCGCTGCTGTACTCGACGGGAGTCTCCGTCTCGTCCACGAGGGAGGGATCGGCGCCGAAGGGCACTTCATGACCCACCCGGGCAAAGCGCTGGGTATCGTAGCGGTCGATCCGGGCAGGATCGCGGTTTTCGGGTCCGATAATGTCGCGATACTCCTTGCCGAAGATCTTGTCCACTTCGTACCAACTGGCAAACTCGTCTCCCTCGAGGGGATAGGTTTTGCGCAGAGGGTGTCCCTCCCAGTCGTCGGGCATGATGATCCGCTTGAGGTAGGGGTGGTTGTTGACGTAGATGCCGAACATATCGTACATCTCCCGCTCGGCAAACTTGGCCATATCATACAGCGGCACGATACTTTCGATCGCCTGATCCTCCTTGATACGGGTCAGGATACGGGTCCGCTTGCGCTCTTTGAGATTGAGGAGTTGATAAAAGATCTCAAACTCCCCGTCCCGGGCCAGGTAATCCACGGCGCTGAGCTCGGAGCACATGGCATAGTCGCACTCCTCCTTGAGGGTCCGAAGGGCATCAACGTTCTGTTCTGGGCGGATGTGGATTACCAGCTGACCGATCTCCACGTAAGCATCGAGGACCTCGACGGCGGCCTTCATCTTTTCCAGCACTGCGGCGAAGTGGGCATCCTCCACCGGCTCTCTGGGCACCTGGGGGGCAACCCAGAAACGGTCGGTGTATTTGGCTTTGGCTTGGACATTGTCTTTGGGGCTATACTTTCTCATCAGACGAACCTCTGGAGTTTTCTCTTCTTCTGATCGGCCGGCTCGCGGCGAATCTTCTTCTGGAGCATCATCATGGCGTATTGCAGCGTCTCGGGGCGAGGGGCACAGCCGGGGAGGTAGATATCGACGGGGATAATCCGGTCGACTCCCTGCACCGTGGCGTAAGTATTGAACATCCCGCCGGTGTTGGCGCAACTTCCCATAGAGATGACCCATTTGGGCTCGGCCATCTGATCGTAGAGGCGTCGGGCAAACTCGGCATGTTTCTTGCTTAGAGTCCCGGCCAGGATCATGACATCGGCCTGGCGGGGAGAGGCTCGGAAGATCACTCCCATTCGGTCAAAGTCGAAACGGCTTGCACCCGAAGCCATCATTTCGATGGCACAGCAGGCCAGACCGTAGGTCAGGGGCCACAGAGAGTTGGAGCGTCCCCAGTTGAGCAGTCGATCCACCGTGGTCAAAGCCACGGGCAGTCCTCCCGAAGAGGCGTAATTTACTTGATGCTGTGCCATTCCAGCGCTCCTTTCTTCCATGCGTAGATAAATCCGATTGCCAAGAGCAAAATAAAGAGGATCATTTCGGCAAATCCGAACCATCCCAAGAGTTTGAAGTCGATCGCCCAGGGAAACATGAAGACGATCTCCACGTCAAAGAGGATGAAAAGCAGAGCGATGAGGTAGAACTGTACCGAAATGCGGTTGGGCTGTTTGTTGGGCTCCGGTCCGCACTCGTAGATTGAGAGTTTCAGCTTCTCCGTATCGAGCCTGGCCAGCTTTCGGCTGACGAAGCGGGCCAGAAACAGGGTCGCGGGAAAAGCGACCGCCGTCAGCAAAAAGAGAACGAAGACACCGAAATAGGGATGATCGGTCACCATATGTGTCATTGTTTTACCCCTTTGTTTGGTATGCTATGCACAAGGTTTCACAGTGTAGCCAAAAGTTATTTAAAGGGGTTTAGAGGGCTGCCGAAGCCGCCGCAAAAGGGCTAGAGGGTGTAACGATGAGAAACAACGTTCAAGTAGAATCGATTCGGCCTTTCAATGAAAATATCACAGGCGGAAACGGTACAAAAGGAGTTAAATGTCCCAAAAAGTGAAGCGCTTCTTCATCGCACCGATCCGGGGGTATCAGTACCTCTCCCGGATGCTGCCGGCGAGTTGCCGCTACTATCCCACCTGTAGCGAATATGCCAAGTGGCAATTCGAGTTCGCCCGCCCCGACCGAGCGCTGGCTGCATCGGCTCTGCGGATTTTGCGCTGCAATCAGCTCTTTCCCGGGGGCATCGACTATCCCCTCGTTCACTGGAGAGCGCCCCGCCCCGTCGACGCGGCAAATCCCCTGTACTCTAGCAATCGGCCCTTTGCTCCCCTCCCCCGTCCTAATCCGACCGACAGGAAAATCGCCATACAATATTGGATCGTTCCCTACAAAGCGGGAAAATATTTCATCCTAAAGGCTTTTGATGACTGAAGTGACTTTGCATGAGCCCCTCGATATGCATCTCCACCTTAGAGACGGCGAGATGCTCCGCACCGTCGCCCCCCTGAGCGCCCGCTACTTCAGCGGCGCACTCATCATGCCCAATCTTGTTCCTCCCGTTACCGACGCCGAGGGACTTCGGGCCTACCGGCGGCGTATTCTCGAGGCTATCGGAGAGGAGCGTTTCGAACCCTACATGACCCTCTTTTTCAAGGAGGAGTATGATCTGGACTTCCTCAAGCCCTTCGCCTCGGAGATCACCGCCGTCAAACTCTATCCCGCCGGCATCACTACCAACAGCGAAGGCGGCGTTAGCGGCTTCGAGATCGAGCGGCTCCGCCCGGCCCTGGAGGCGATGAGCGAGCTGGGGATCCCCCTCTGTATCCACGGCGAAACAGGCGGTTTCGTCCTGGACCGGGAGCGGGAGTTCGTACCCATCTACGAAGAGCTGGCCGTCGCCTTTCCCGATCTGAAGATCGTCATGGAGCACATTACCGACGCCGAGAGCGTCGCCGCCCTTGATCGTCATCCCAACCTCTACGCCACCATCACCCTGCATCATCTCCTTATCACCCTCGACGAGGTCGCCGGAGGGATGCTTCAGCCTCACCTCTTTTGCAAACCCATCGCCAAACGACCCGAAGATCGCGAAGCGCTCCTGAAAGTTGCCCTGGAGGCTCACCCCAAGGTGATGTTCGGCTCCGACAGCGCCCCCCATCCCCGCCATGCCAAAGAGGCTCCCGGCTGCGCCGCCGGCGTCTTCACGGCTCCGATCGCCCTGCCCGCCCTGGCGGAACTCTTTGCCCGACACGGCAAGCTGGAGAATCTTCAGCATTTCGTCTCCACCAACGCCCGCCGGATTTACGAGATCGAGCCCCCCGCCAAGAAAGTGCGGCTCGTCGATCGGCCGATGAAAGTCCCCGAAAAGTACGGGGAGGTGGTTCCGATGATGGCCGGGGAGCAGATCGGCTGGAGCGTCGCCGAAATCATCCAGGAGTAAATGAGGAGAGAACCATGCCCAAGATCAGAGAATTCGAAAAGGGACACCAATATTTTCGCAGCGTCAAGTTCAAACAGAACGAAGAGCGCTTCAAAAAGCTCGTCCAAGAGGGCCAGAGCCCTCGGGCGCTCTTCATTGGCTGCAGCGACAGCCGGGTCATGCCCAACATGATCACCGGCAGCGGACCGGGGGATCTCTTTATCGTCCGCAACATCGGCAACTTCGTCCCTCCTTTCAGTCCCGATGACGACTATCATGCCACCGCCAGCGCCATCGAATACGCCGTAACCGACCTGGAGGTAAGCGACATCATCGTCTGCGGCCACTCCGACTGCGGTGCCATTAAAGCCTGCTTTGAACCCCACACTCCCAATGAGGAGAACATCCACACCGTCAAGTGGCTCCAGCTGGGCGAGCCGGCCCGGGATACCGCCCGCCGTTCCCTGCCGGGCGAGAGTCTGGAACTCCAGCGGGACTTCGCCGAAAAAGTCTCGGTGGTCTTTCAGTTGGAGAACCTCCTAAGCTATCCCGCCGTACGAAGACGGGTCGACGAAGGAAGGCTCTACCTCCACGGCTGGCACTACAACCTGGCTACGGGAGAGATCCTCTACTTCGACGAAGCGGAGCTGGAGTTCAAACCTTTGGGAGCCTCCTGATGATCGCCCGAAGTGTCGAAGAACTGATCGGAAATACACCGCTGATTCGCCTGGAGTATCTGGAGGGCAACGGCTGCCGACTTTACGCCAAGGCCGAATACCTCAATCCCGGTTCCAGCGTCAAAGACCGCATCGCCAAAGGGATGATCGAAGCAGCCTACGCTCGCGGAGAGATCGACAAAGAGACCGTCGTCATCGAACCTACCAGCGGCAATACCGGCATCGGCCTGGCGATGATCTGCGCCCTGAGAGGTCTACGACTGATCCTGACGATGCCCGAAAGTATGAGCGTCGAACGGCGAAAGCTCCTGCGCCATCTGGGAGCCGAGCTGGTTCTGACTCCGGCCGCCGAAGGAATGAAGGGCGCTATCGCCGAGTCCCGACGCCTGGCGGAAGCGTTCGAGAAGGTCTTTCTCCCTTCCCAATTCGACAACCCCGACAACCCAGCGGCTCATCTCGCCGGAACCGGGCCCGAAATCCTGCGGGATCTTGGGAACCTTGATCTCTTCATCGCCGCCGTCGGCACCGGAGGCACCTTCACCGGCACGACCCGCTACCTCAAGGAGCAACTGCCCGATCTTTACGCCGTCGCCGTCGAGCCCGAACGCTCCGCATTCCTCAGCCAGGGCGAGGCGGGTCCCCACGCCATTCAGGGGATCGGCGCAGGATTCGCTCCCTCGATCCTGGAGCGCGAACTCATCGACGAAATCCTCACCGTCGAAGACGAAGAGGCGATCGCCTACGCCCGGGAAGCGGCATGCAAGGCGGGGCTATTGGTGGGAATCTCTTCCGGAGCCAACCTGGCGGCGCTGCATCGCCTGAGCCAAGCTCCGGAACACCGGGGCAAAACCCTCGTCACGGTACTCCCCGATACGGCGGAGCGCTACCTCTCGACTCGGCTTTTCGATTCTGCTTAGCCTCTTGAGGCTGTGGCGTCACAGCAGGCCGACTAGTGCGATCAGCAGTACCGGCGGGGTGATCACTAGTCCCACCTTCATATACTCTCCCCAGCCGATCTTGACTCCTTTTTGTGCCAGGACATGCAGCCATAGCAGTGTGGCAAGCGATCCGATGGGGGTCATCTTGGGGCCCAGGTTAGCCCCCAGGATATTGGCGTAGGCCAGCGCCTCGTGGCCGGCGTAGCCGACCTTGTCGATGGCGATATCCATCACCATGATGGTGGGCATATTGTTCATCACTGCCGAAAGGAGTCCAGAGAGAAAACCCGTTCCGATCACCGCGGCAGAATCGCCGTAATGACCAAACCCTTCGATCCATGAAGCGATCACGTCGGTCAGACCGGCGTTTTTGAGTCCGTAGACCACTACGTAGAGCCCGATGGAAAACCAGACCACCTGCCAGGGCGCGGCTTTGATGGTCATGATCGGCTTGGTCGCTTTGTAATATGCGGCAATCCCCAGAAAGAGCAGCGCGCCGCCCAGGGCGAAGAGTGAGACCGGCAGACGGTATTGCTCTCCGATGAAGTATCCGAGCATCAGCAGTGCGAGGAAAAACCAGCTGATTTTGAACATGGTGCGATTTTTGATGACGCTGGAGGCTTCGGGAAGCAGCTCCACGTCGACGCGTTTGGGAATCTCCTTGCGAAAGTAGAGCCAGAGAATGGCAACGGAGGCGAGGATGCTCAGCAGGTTGGGTAGAAACATATGCCGGGCATACTCGAGAAAGCCGATGTGAAAATAGTCTGCGGTGACGATGTTGGTGAGGTTGGAGATCACCAGAGGGTTGGAGGCGCTGTCTCCGATAAAGCCCCCTGCCATCAAAAAGGCGAAGATCCCAGCGGGCTTCATCTTGAGGTATTTCATCTTCGCCAAGAGAATCGGAGTAAGAATGAGTGCTGCACCGTCGTTGGCGAAAAAGGCCGCCACCAGTGCACCCAGGATAAGGATATAGACGAACATCCTCGTGCCCGATCCGCCGCTGAGTTTAGCCATCTTGATCGCTGCCCACTCGAAGAAACCGATCTCGTCGAGCACCATCGAGAGGAGAATGATCCCGATAAAGGCCAGGGTCGCATCCCAGACGATCTCGACAACCCGGATCACATCCTCGAAGCTGACCACTCCCAGCAGCAGCGCAGCAAGTGCTCCGATGACGGCGCTCGTTCCGATTTGCAAGCCTCTCGGCTGCCAAATGACAAAGACAAGGGTTGTGATAAAAAGAAGCGTGGCAGTCCACATCAGGATGCCTAATCGTTCGCCAACGCGGCTTCGATCTCGGGCAGCAAGACTTTGGAGATCTCTTCGTAGGTTTTCTCGAACGCTTCCGGGCCTTTTCCATCGGGATCTTCGAAGCCTACGTGGATCTTGGGGACGGGTCGAGGGAACATCGGGCAGGTCTCTTTGGCGTGATCGCAAACGGTCACGATCAGATCGTAGTCGTTGTCGATCATCTCGTCGAGGGTCTTGGATCGGTAGCGATCCTGCCAAATCCCCTTCTCCTCGAGGATGCGCCGGGCATTGGGGTTGACGCTGCCTGTGGCTTTCACGCCGGCACTCTGCGCTTCGATCCCCTCCAGCTCGGCGTTGACCAAAGCTTCGGCGATAATACTGCGGCAGCTGTTTCCCGTGCAGAGAATGAGGACTTTTTTCATCGCGGATCCTTTGTCCGATTTCGAAGGGAAAGCATAGCGGTAAAAGTTTAATACATCAATAAATGTTGATATATTTTCGACGTCTCTTGCCAGACAGAGGCGCAACGGGCGTCGTACTTTTTATTGACGGGGCTTGAGATAGGCTTCCGTATCCATAAATCCTACGGCATCACCTTTTTGCGCACGGACTCTCAAGATATATCGGCCGGGATTTTTGATCGCGAGTTTTTCCAGCACATAGCGCCCATCTTTATAGGGAAGGTCGGGGAACACCTGATCCTCTTTCTCCGTATGGGGTCGGGTCAGAAGCAGGCTCACATTTGCATCGGGGACGGGTTTGCCCGAACGGTCCGTTAACTCATAGACGATGCGGTTGACCGGCTCCAGAGCCATGATCGTCCCGTGTTTTCGCTTGAGATGCTCGGGCTTGAAGTCCGAGGGTTTGAATCCCGAGAGTTTCAGTCGGTAGCGGCTGTCGAAGCGCTGCTGGGCTTCAATGATCTCGTTGGCATCGGTATCGGCTGTCTGATACTTCATCATGTACTCGTTGGACTCGTGCACCGGCATCCCGATGGCATGTTTGACGGTCCAGTAGCCCAAAATGACTCCGATGGCCACGAAGCCGAGAATCATATGGGGCCAGTAGGTCTTTTTATTTTCGTTTGCCATAGCGTATCCTCATGTAGATTGGTCGCCCGAAATATACCCAAAAAACCAAAATCGCCCCTAAATAGACAAGCCAGGTTATAATTTTTATAAGCCACTGACTCTCGTTCTTGATCGTATGCTCCAGTGTGGCTCCCCTGTGGGCGGCCAGTTCGTCGGCCAGTTCCGAATAGGCCTGGACCATCGCCACGTCATATTTGGACTGCTCCGAGTTGCTGTCGGCACTGCCCAGGATATCGATGGCATATTTTTTCACCTCGTGGTCTCGATACCACTTCTTCATCTTCGGATCCGAGACGAGAATCCCCAGCCGCTTATTGTTGGGGAGAAAAACGATAGCCACCCAAGGTTCACTCAGACTCTTAGCGTATTTTTTGACATACGCGTAGAGATTGGCTCGTTTGGGGAGTCGGTCGTTGCTTGCGATCACGTAGGCATGTATGCCGGTTTTCTCTTGGAGCTCCGCACCGATCTTGTCGATCACTTCGCCCGCTTTGGGTGAGATCAAATGATCGTTGATAAGATAGTTGGCTTGGAGGGTAAAAGAGAAGAGGATCGCAAGCAAGGTTGCCCTTGCTGCGTTGATCATAGAAGTATTAACCTACGTAGAGATGGTTGGGAGTCAATACGGCCCAGAGGGTCAAGAGCGCCAACCCCAGCATAAAAAATCCAAGGACTTTATCCATAATCTTGATCATTTCTTCTCTCCTTCTTTGACATCCTGGAAGGCGAATTTCGCATTCTCTTTGCTGATCATCTTCACATTGTCGAGGCTACCGACGATGGGAGTGGGATCATAATAGTGGGTCGATTCGGCCCGTTCGACACCGATTGCTTTGGTAATCAGGAAAGCCAGGATGCTCAGGAGCAGAGCCGTAGCGATCAGCATCCCTAGCAGTCCATTGATGCCCCAGGGATTTCTGTTGGTGTTTTCTGTTGCTGCCATAGTGACTCCTTACTGCTTGAGGGTAGCGATATAAGCTGCCAATGCCTTCTCCTGAACGGGAGTGAAGCGATCGACGAAGGCGGGCATGTGGCCGATGATACCTGTCTTGCCGTTGGCGAGAACATGCTTAATCAATGTCTCGTCATAACCGGCCAAATCGGGAGCCTGACCGCCGTTGCCCTTGCCGTCCTGACCATGACATCCGGCACAGGTTGCCCAGGCGGCAGGAGCGTCGCCCTTCATACCGCCGGCAATGTATTCAGCCACCGCTTCGGCATCTTTGCCCTGTGCCATTCCGGCGGGCATAGCTCCCATGGGATACTTGAGCTGATGCTGGCCGTTTTTGATGACGGCAAGGACCTGCTCCTTGGTGAAACGCTTGGTAAAGTCCTGAGCTTTACCGGAGAGTCCGTCGCCGGTCTCTCCGTGGCAGGGAGCACACTGGACCAGGAAGATCGACTCGCCCATCTCCTTGAGGACTTCGGGAGAGGCGTT
>JALSTG010000054.1 GCA_026983875.1 Campylobacteraceae bacterium | reverse complement strand
GGAAAAAGTCCAGGTAGTTCTGGATCGTAAAGCCCTCTTGGCCTTCAACCTTGAAAGAGTTGATCAACAGATCGATATGCGGAATCAAAATCAGCGGCAGCAGCCAGAGCAGCACCGGGAGCATCAGCAACCAGAAGGTGGGGGAGAATCTCCGTTTCATCGCCCTACTCCTCATAGACTTTCAGATCATCCGGATGGATACCTGCTTCGACCCGGTCTCCTTCCTTGAGCCGATCGTAGCGGGCGTTTTGGGGCAAGGAGACCAGCAGCTCTTCACCTTCGGGAGTCCGGGCGGAGACTTTGGTATTGGAGCCGTCGAAGAGGATCGTCTCCACCGTCACGGGAAAGCGCTCGATATCCTGCATGCTCTCGGGGGGATCGATGACGATCGCTTCCGGGCGCATGAAGAGCAGCTTCGCCTCATGCATCAATCCCGGCTTGCGGATCCGCCAGCCCGATGGACTGATCAGACTCTCCCCCTCCCGACGGACCTCCAGGCGATTGCTCTCGCCGACAAAGCCCGCGACGAAAGAGGTTTTGGGGTTTTTGTAGAGATTTTTGGGAGTATCGATCTGCTCGAAGCGTCCCTGGTTCATCACCGCCACCTTGTCGCTCATCACCAGGGCTTCGGACTGGTCGTGGGTGATGTAGATGAAGGTGGTGCCGATCTCTTTTTGCAGGAGCTTTAGCTCCACTTTCATGTGCTCTCTGAGTTTGCGATCCAATGCGCCCAGGGGCTCGTCCAACAGCAGGATGCTGGGCTTCATCACCAGGGATCGGGCGATGGCGACGCGCTGCCTCTGGCCGCCGGAGAGCTCGGTGACCTTCTTGGACTCGAAGCCCTCGAGCCCTACCCGCCCCAGCATCTCCGTCACCCGTGAGCGAATCTCCCCCTTGTCCAAACCCATACGCTTGAGACCGAAGGCGACGTTTTCGTAGACATTCATCATTGGGAAGAGCGCCAGGGACTGAAAGACGATATTGACCGGCCGCTTCTCCGGTGGAATGCCTTTCATCGACTCACCACGGATGACGATCTCCCCCTCGTCTTCGGGAATGAAGCCCGAGATCATCCGCAGTAGCGTCGTCTTGCCGCAGCCGCTGGGACCCAAGATCGAGAAAAAGCCCCCCTCCTCGACATAAAAGTCCACATCGTCGACAGCCGTGAACTCTCCGAATCGTTTACTCAGGTTTTGCACCTCGAGTATCTTCTGCATCTGCTCCCCCTTTGGTATCGAAAGCCCAAAGGTTATCCAACCTCTCGGCTTGCGACACCCGGCAAAGGACCCGGGTGAAGCGCTTTTAGTCGACTTTGGCGGCCTTGATCCGCTCGAGGACCTTAGCTTCGATCGCTTCGAATCCTTCGGGTACGGGAGGATGCCACTTGATATTGTCGATGTCCTTTTTGGTAAAGGAGCGCGTGAAATTAGCTTTGACTTCGGGTTTGAGGAACTTCTCCGCTCCCTTGCTCGCCGTACCGTAGCCCTCTTTGTTGGTGAAGTAGGCGGCGTTTTCGGGACGGAGCATGAAGTTGATGAACTTGTAGGCTCCTTCGACGTTTTTGCTCTTGGCGGGGATGGCGTAAGTGTCGATCCAGCCCAGTGCCCCGCTCTTGGGAGCGATATAGTCGATATCGGGGTTCTCCTTGTGAAGCTGCCAGCCGATGCCATCCCAACCGCTCTCGACCCAAACATCTCCGCTGCGCATATTGGCCTTTTGGGTGTCGGCGCTGGTCCAGTAGTTCTTGACCAGCTTTTTACTCTCGATCAGCTTCTTCTCGACACGGGCCATGAGCTTTTTGTAGGCTTCGATATCGTTGTAGAGAGCAAAGGGGTTCTCCCCCATTCCGAAGGCTGTGGCGATGAGCAACGGGCGCTTGAGGCGGTAAGAGATATGGCCGGCATATTTGGGATTCCACAGATCCGACCAGTCTTTGGCATCGGGAGCGAGCTTTTTGTTGACGATCATTCCCGTCGTTCCATAGCAGAAAGGCACGGCGTAGCCCTTGCCGTCGACGGCGGAGTTTTTCTTGACCGCTGCAAGCATCGAGGGGATGATCTGGTCTGTCTTGATCTTGGAGTAGTCGATAGGCTGATAGACAGGGAACTTCTTCTGAACAAAGCTGATGCGGTCCTGACTGGGCTGGGCCAGGTCGAAGCCGCCGCCCCGGGTCGCCCGAAGCTTGGCGATCATTTCCTCGTTGTTGGAGTAGGTGATCTTGAGTTTGATGCCGGTCTCTTTTTCGAACTTGTCCACCAGGGCTTTGGGGGTGTAGCCCTTCCAGGTGATGATCCGGAGGGTCTCCTGGGCCGTCAGGGCTCCGGACCCGATCAGCAGCGCCAGGGCCGTGTGCAGCAGGGATTTGTGATTCATTTCTCTCTCCTTTTGGAATGGGTGATTGCCTTGCAATCTTCGCCAAGCTTCGTAACCGTTTGGAAACACCGTAACAAACCTGCACCGAAATCATTATATGCAAGGATTCTTTTGGATAAGATGAAAAGCGACAAAAGGAGGAGACCGTTGGGCTTTTATGAACTCTTTGAAAACAGACGTTTGAAAGCGGCGCACCGCGGCCGTCGGGCGAGACGGCCCGAAAACACCCTGGCCGCCTTCGAAGCGGCGGTTGGGCACGGCGACTTCTGGGAGCTGGATCTGCAGCTCAGCCGGGACGGAGAATGGATCGTCATCCACGACGAGACGCTCGAGCGTACCACCGACATCGAAGCGCGCGAAGAGGGTTTGCGTCCCTATCGGGTCCGCGACTACGACCTGGCATCCCTTCGCCGTCTCGATGCGGGAAGCTGGTTTGTGCGAGAAGACCCCTTCGGCACCCTGGCGCAGGATGCCACGCTACGCCGAGAGCTGCAGGATCTGCCCCCTCAGCAGCTGCCCACGCCGGCGGAAGTGGCAAAGCTCGCCCGTCGCTACCGCGTGCCCCTGAATCTAGAGATCAAGGATATGCCCCATCGCGACGCCCAAGAGGTGGCAAGGTCGTTTCTGCGAATGATCGCTTCCTTTGACGGCAGCGTCGACCTGCTCGTCTCCTCCTTCAACCATCGCTATCTGGCCGCCCTGCACGCCCTCGATCCCGTGCTCTGCCTGGCGGCCAATATCGAAGGAAGCCTGCCTCCGGATCTGCCGGAGTATCTGCGGCGCTGCGGCGCGAAAGCCTGCCACGTGGATCTACCCCTGGCCTGGAAACTGCCCCTCGACGAGCTCCGCGCGGCGGGAATCACCTGCGGGGTCTTCACCGTCAACGACATCCAGACCCAAGCTCTGCTCTACGACCGGGGATTTCGGGCGATCTTCTGCGACGGCATCTAGATTCGCCGATCACGGACCGATCAAGGCATCCTTTTTCCGCCGGTATCGGCAGAAGAGGAATTGACCGTGATACCGCGGCACTCCGCATAGGCTTTCGCACAATCATCTTTGCACTTCTTATCGGTTTTGGAACACTTGGCTTTGCAATCCTTATACTCGTTGTGACACTGCAGAACGCTTTTTGCCCGAAGCGTGCCACCCGCCATCACCAGTCCCATTGCCAAAACAATCGTGTATGAAACCCGATTCATTTTCATTCTCCTTTCATTGGATTGAGGGTTGAAGGACGCTTACGTACGCAGTCATCCCCGAAACTCTCACTTCAACCAACGGCGAATCGCCAAGGATGATTCGCCGAAGCTGTGAGAGGCTCATGCCCACGGGGACGATGCGAAAACGGTCGATCTGCGCTCGAGCCGAGGCCCTATGGAATCGGGGATCACCCTGATCTTCGGGGTCCCTCCATCCACGATAGTAGTTGGCCCGATCCTGATGAAGAATACTCCGGATACCCCTCAAGGGAGTTCCGTAAGAGTTGTAATGATCCCTCCGACTCAAACGTGCGATGTAACGAAAACCTCCGCTGCCATAGTAGCCTCCCCCGCCGGCTCCCCCATAGGCGGAACCACCGTAATAGGAGCCCGGTGCCGAACTCGCACCCGGGATATACGGCGGATTTTGTGGGTAGGAGGCACCGTAGGATCCTCCGACCGGACCCGAAGCCGATCCCATAGGAGGCAGAGGTCTGATCCAGTCGTAGACGGCACCTCCGTTGATTCCTAAGCGGATGATTCCTACCCCGCTGACGAGCCTGCCGCTTCGAGGGTCACGACCGGTAATCGTCGCCCGCATAGACCCGTCGGGTAGGATTTTGAGATCAGATGCCCAAAATCGAGGCCGGCGGGCCGATGAAGACCAATAGACCCTGTCGTTATGGGTTCCGGGTTCGTAGACCAGATAAGCGTTTCCAATCGGTACGAACGCTCCACCCATCCATCTGAGACGATGATATCGTGTCGGAGAGACATCACTTTGCAACTCGGGGATCAGCATCTCATAGCGGCCGTCGCCATCGATGTCGTCCAAGACCTCCGGTATCGAAACGCCATAGTCGAGTGAAGCGATGAAATAGGGACTGTTTGGATTTTTCGTCAGCGGTGCCGACCACAAAACACCGCCTCGGCCGTTATAAACGACCAATCGATAATAAGTCCCTTCCGGAGTCTGCGCAAAAGGTTGCCAGACGACCCGTTCCGCTACGCCGTCTCCCGTCAAATCTACTCTGAACTCACCGCCCACCAGCAAAGTGCCAAGCATGATAAACGCCAATATCCATTGCGCCAAACTATTTTTGTATACACCTATCCATTTCATCACCTTCCTCCTTCGCCCATCAAAGGATAACCGCTCCAATGCCCATTCCATTTTGCTCCTCCAAAACCGTACCTCCACTGTCCTTGGAAGGATTGCCCGTCCTCGGAAAATCTAAATCGAAAATCCCCGGCATCTTTTGGAGGTCGATAACTAGGGGCTTCACTCCATCGACCGACCAGAACCCTCCCTCTTAACGTGCCTTCGATCTTTCCTTTGTCATGGGTGTAGTTCCCCCAGACTCTGAAACCGCTCTGATGAAGCACCATGCGGCCAAAATTCGTCTGCCAAGCCCCGGCGACAGAGTTGATCTGAGTTGGGGGCGACGCATGACCGATCTGCTCTATCGTCTCTGCCTCCTGGTTTTTACCCATAGAGACGGTTCTGGCAAAGGGGTTCTCGGGTACACCGCTTGCGGGATGCTTAAAATACCATTCGGTACCGCTCCCGTTGTTTCCGAACAACTGCACAAAGAGTTTGAAGTGAGAGTAGTATCCGATCCGAATCGTGCCGCTTCCCTGCGTGACAAAACCGGTCGCACCCGGACAGCTACTGTAGGACTTTTCATGACTGATACCTTTCACTTGAGGATAAGAGCCGGTCAGATAGCCAGAGAAACGAACCTCACCTCCCATCAAAACGGCATGGTCCGGATCACAGACTCCGTGCACGATCATAATTCCCTTGACAGTTCCGTCTTTGTGGATGTCAAAAGCCAGCATCGCTTTTCTGGCTCCGTTACTTTCATATCCACTGTATCGATATCGATATTTTTTCAGCGTCTCACTCTCTATCTTCTTGCTTGCCTGAAATTGCCCCCGGCTATTTAGCTGTACACTCCCGTCTGCTCTTAATACGATACTACTGACTAAAATTAGACTAAGTATCCATCCTTTTTTTCTCATCCAGACCTCCTCCTATAATCATAAAAATATTGTATCAATTTATATACTTAAGAATTAATAAATAATAAGATCCGGAACGTGTCCGTGTAGTAATATATTCGTTGCCGAATCGTTACGGAAATCTCATAAAGTTTTTTGTGTAAAACACTTTGATTTTCCAGGAGATACCCATGATTCCGACCCGAACGCCCCTCCTCTTGGCGCTTGCAGCCCTGGCAAGCCATAGCCTCCATGCCGATGATGCCGACCGTTTCGCCGGCAAAAGCACTTCAATCGCCTATCCCACCACCGACGCACAAAAACGTTCGATCCTGGCGGCTAAAGAGATGGCGCATCCCGTACTGCACCAACGAAGCCCTCTAAGCTATCATACGATCCTCCGCACCGGGGAGCAACTGGGAGGGGAGACCTTCGGCCTGCTCAAGGACTCCCAAGGCAAGCCACTGACGATGCAAGACGGAAGTCCCTATATCTGTAACGGACAGTTTGGAGGCAGCGGACCGGATCATACGGAGTTCATAGAAAAAAAAGGCCATCTCTACATGATTACTCAGTTCGAGTGTCAAGTCGGTGCCCTCTACATGGCCGAACTCGATCAAAACCCCAAAACCGGAGAGATCAAGGCAAAGAACCTGCGATATATCGACCAGGGTTCTCACCACGGAGGCTGGGTCCACTGCGCCGGGATGAAAACCCCCTGGAACAGCTTCCTCGGTAGCGAGGAGTACGAGCCCGACGCCGCCAAACGCAATACTGAGACCGGCAGCATCGATCCCTACTACGATACCGTCGCCCCCTACTTCGGCGGAGATCTTCGAAAAGCCAACCCCTACTACTACGGATGGATCACCGAAGTTACTCTTGCTGACGACGGAACGCCCCGCTACACCAAACATTACAGTATGGGCCGCTTCGCTCACGAGCTAGCCTATGTTCTTCCCGATAAACGCACCGCCTACCTCAGTGATGACGGAAGCAACTGCGCCATGTTTATGTACGTCGCCGACCGTCCGGGAGACCTGAGCGCGGGCACCCTCTTTGCCGCTAAATGGAAGCAAACCGACAACCGGGGCGCCGGAGTGGCGGATCTGGAATGGATCAGACTGGGGCATGCCGATGACGCCGAGCTCAAAAAAATTGTCGATGCCAATCCCGCCTTCGACGAGATCTTCGAACGCAAAGAGATGGCCAAAGACGGCTCATGCCCCGGAGGCTTCCGCGGAGTCAATACCGATCACGGCGCCGAGTGCCTGAAGCTTCGCCCGGGCAAAGAGACCGAGGCGGCCTTCCTCGAATCCCGCCGCTATGCCGGATATCTGGGGGCGACGACGGAATTTCGTAAAATGGAAGGGATCACTTACGATCCCGATCACCGGCGCCTCTATCTGGCTATGAGCCAGATCGCCAAAGGGATGGAAGACCACAAGAAAAAAGGTAAAGCCAACGACAAATACGACCGAGGCTCTTCCAACGACATCCGTCTGGAGTACAACAAATGCGGTGCCGTCTACGCTCTTGATATCGAAGACAAAGCCGATCCCGTTACCGGGAGCGGCTACACCGCCAAGCGAATCTACG
Organism: Campylobacteraceae bacterium; assembly: GCA_026983875.1. Lineage (GTDB taxonomy): Bacteria > Campylobacterota > Campylobacteria > Campylobacterales > Sulfurovaceae > Nitratifractor. Next base: position 9,639 of record JALSTG010000054.1, on the reverse strand, counting down.
GTATCCTCGCCGGAGTCCCTAAAAAGTATTCCAAAGACTCCCTCTATGCAGAAAACAGTTGCGATATCAACTCCATCGCCAACCCCGACAATATCTCCTACCTCCCCGGTTCCAATCTCCTGCTCATCGGAGAAGATACCGGCTACCATCAAAATGACCTGGTCTGGGCCTTTGATACCCAAAGCAATGCGCTAATCGACCGAGTCGCCTCTACCCCCTACGGATCCGAGACTACTTCTTTGATCTGGCAGCCCGATCTCAACGGCTTCCGCTACATCACCCTCGTGACTCAGCACCCCTTCGGCGAGTCGGACAAGGATAAGATCAAAGATCCCTCCGACGTACAATCCTATGTCGGCTATCTCAAAGTCGGCGCTGACAAGAAATAGTCCTACGGCACCTTCGGGCGTCGTGACGGGAGTCCGCGGCGGACTCCGGCCCCGGCCCGGCTCTCGGACAGAGCGGGTTCCCCTCACGACACGGAAACGGATTCAGCATGAATAAAATTTTACAATCGATTCAGATTCTTTTGCTTTTGAGCATTTGTTCTAATGCTTTGGATCTCAATGCTACCCGAGGCTACGACATCCGCACCAAACATTTGCGGCATCCCAGCGCCTATATCCCCTCCATGTGCTATACCAAAACCGTCGATAGCCAAGGTAAAAAGCATAACCCCTGCTACGCCTGCCACACCCGTGCCAAAGCTCCCAACTTTACCCTAGATGATGAAAGCCTCCAAGCTGCCTACAACTTCCCGGATCCTGCACTAAAAAACCCCTTTTCCAATCTTTTCAAAGACTACTCTCAGGCGGTTTCGAAAATCTCCGACGAGCAGATAGACGCCTACGTAAAACGAAGCAACTATTTCGACGAAGAGGGTCGAATCGTTCTTGCAAGAAAGCTCCGCAATCTTCCTGCCCAATGGGATGAAAACGGTGATGGGAAATGGAGCGGCTACGTCCCCGACTGCTATTACCGTTTCGATCGGCACGGACTCGATCACGCCCCCGATGGCCACGCTACGGGATGGGCCGCCTTCGCCTATACCCCCTTCCCGGGCACCTTCTGGCCTACCAACGGCTCAACCGACGACGTGCTAATCCGTCTTCCGAGAGCCTTCGGTCTCTTCAAACAAGGCGGCGACTTCAACGAGACCCTCTATCGGATCAATCTCTCCATCGTCGAAGCGATGATCCAACGCAAAAGCATCCCCATAGACCCCGTGGACGAGAAGAAGTTGGGAATAGATCTGGACAAAAATGGACGCCTAGGAATCGCCAATCGCATTGCCTACGAATGGGCTCCAAAAGAGGGAAAACGGATGAGCTATGTCGGAGAGGCGAAAAAGCTGCTTCAAGAGGGCAAACTCCACATTGCCGCCGGGCTCTTCCCCGAAGGGACCGAGTTTCTCCACTCGGTACGCTATCTAGGGCTGGACGCGAACGGTTCCGTCATCCTCGCCCCCAGGATGAAAGAGCTACGCTATGCCCGAAAAGTTGCCTGGGCCAGTTATGCGGCACTACATAACAAAGCCCTGGCCGATTACAAAGAGGGTGAAACCGATCCTGAACAGCTCGAGAGCTTTCCCGGCTCCATGGAACAGGGGGTGAGTAACCGTATGGGGTGGATCTACCAGGGCTTCATCGAGGACCGCTTCGGATCTTTACGCCCACAAAGCTACGAAGAGACCCTCAACTGTATGGGATGCCACAGCGGCATCGGAGCTACGACCGACGGCACCTTCGCCTTCGCCCGCAAGCTCGACGCCTCCCGTGCATGGAGGAGAGGATGGTATCACTGGAGCCGGCAGGGCCTGCAAGGAATCCCGGAACCCCGATTACATGACGGAAGCGGAGAATATGCCCGCTACCTCCGCCTCAATCACAGCGGCAACGAATTTCGCAGCAACGACGAAGTCCTAAAAAAGTTTTTCACTCCTCGTGGAGCGCTCAAAGACCAGGAGATCCAACGCCTCCGCCGAGACATTTCGACCCTGTTGCTTCCTTCGAAAGAACGCGCCAGAAAACTCAACAAAGCCTACAGGGCCTTGGTCCGAGAGCAGCGCTTCATCGAAGGGCGCGCCCCGCACATCTCACCTCTGACGGATACGGTATGGCGGGAGCTCAACGCATCCCAGCCTACTCACCTGAAGATCGTACCTCAATAAAGATCCCATCGAATCAATCCGATAGGATCGATAAAAATATCGAAATCTCTCAAGAATACTTTCTGAAGCACAAAAATATGAAGTGACGCAAAAAAGAAATTAGCTCTGATTGGCCCAGTCGTAGTAGGTACGGGCTTTGAGAATTTGAGGGTAGTCGAAGCGCTGTTGGCCATCTTTGGTTTTTACAACGATACCCGTCTCGTCGGCAGACTCAAGAACCCCCCGAAGCTTCTCACCTCCGGCGATCTTGAGCTTGACCCGTTCGCCGACTGCACTCTGGTAATGCCGGGGCTTTTTAAGGGTGCGCTCGATACCCGGGGAGCTGACTTCCAGGAAATAGTTGCCGCTGACGGGAGGGTGTACATCCAGGAGAGGGGAAAGATCGTTGGAGATTTCGGCACAGGTATCGAGGTCAACGCCGCCTTCTTTGGTGATATAGACCCGGTAGATCGTCTGATCGTTCTCATTGACCGTCTCGGTGTCGTAAAACTCTGCCCCATGGCTACGGACGATCTTTTCGATCTGTTCCTCAAGATGCATCACCGATCTCCTTTTCGATCTTTTTAAAGAGCGTATCGATCCGGCTGATCCGATCCAGTTCATCGTCGAACTCGAAGGTGAAGTTGGGGGCTTTGTACCACCCCTCGCTCTCCTTGATATATGTTTTGAGGTAGCCGGAGACTTTCCGCAGCTGCTTGAGAGCTTCGGCCTGCTCCCTCTCGTCAAGTCCGGTAGGGTCCAGGAAGACCCGGGCATCGTAACGCCCTCGGGAGCAGAGGACCTCGGTCACGCTCAGGGCATTGATGCGGCTGTCTTCCAAAGTAGAAAGCGCTTCGGGGATCAGCTCCCGCAGGAGCGATTCGGTCCGTTTTCGCTTGATCTCGGCCTGATTCATAGCGTGGCCTGTTCCTCCACTTCTTTGAAGGTTTCGATGACGTCACCGACCTTGATATCGTTGAAGTTCTCCAGCATGATCCCGCACTCAAAGCCCGCGCGGACCTCTTTGGCGTCTTCGCTGAAGCGCTTGAGGGAGCTGATCTTGCTGGTGTAGACCACGACGCCGTCGCGAATAAGCCGGGCACCGGCGTTACGCTCGATCGTCCCTTCGGTGACCATACAACCGGCGATGGTCCCGACCTTGGCGACGCTGAAGGTCTCGCGTACTTCGGCCTGGCCGGTAACCTCTTCGGTGACGACGGGGCTCATGAGCCCGCTGAGCAGCCCTTTGACCTCGTCGATCATATCGTAGATGATGGAGTAGGTCTTGATCTCGACGCCCAGATCCTGGGCTTTCTTTTTGACTCCGCCGGTAGGACGGACGTTGAAGCCCATGATGATGGCGTTTTCGCTGGCATCGGCCAGGAGTACGTCACTCTCGGTGATGCCTCCCACGCCGCCGTGGATGATCTCGACTTTGACCTCTTCGTTTTTCAATTCGCCCAAAGCCGACTTGATCGCCTCGAGGGAGCCCTGGACGTCGGCTTTGACGATGAGAGGGAGTTTCTTGATCTTTCCTTCGGCGATGAGACTACCCAACTCGTCGAGGGAGACTTTGGTGCTTTTGGAGAGCTCTTTGGCCCGGGCCAGCTCTTTACGCTTCTCGGCCAGATCGCGGGCCTCTTTCTCACTCTCCATCGCTACCAGGACCTCTCCTGCCTGGGGCACGTCGTGGAGTCCTACGACGGCCGCGGGAGTGCTGGGCCCGATCTCCTTGGCCCGACTGCCGTCGTCGAGGATCAGGGTCCGTACCCGTCCGAAGGTCGTGCCGACGATCACGTTGTCTCCCACATGAAGCGTCCCGTTCTTGACGATGACGTTGGCGACGGGGCCGAAGCCCTTCTCGACGGAGCTTTCGATGACGATCGCTTTGGCCCGCCGAGTAGGATCGGCGGTCAGTTCCATCACCTCCGCTTGAAGCAGGATCGTCTCGAGCAAATCATCGACTCCCTCTCCGGTATGAGAAGAGACGGGAATCATCTCGTATTCCCCGCCCCAATCCACGGGAAGCAGTCCGATCTCGGCGAGCTGGGATTTGACGTTGTCCGGATTGGCGGTGGGCTTGTCGATCTTGGTCAGCGCGATGATGATCGGCACTCCGGCCGCCTGAGCGTGGGAGATCGACTCTTTGGTCTGAGGCATGACTCCGTCGTCGGCGGCGACGACGATGACGGCGATATCCGTCGCTTGGGCTCCCCGGGCCCGCATCTCGGTAAAGGCGCTGTGGCCCGGCGTGTCGATGAAGGTGATTTTCTGCCCGTCTTTTTCCACCTGGTAGGCCCCCACATGCTGGGTGATCCCGCCCGCTTCGCCCGCGGCGACTTTGGTGGAGCGAATATAGTCGAGCAGCGAGGTCTTTCCGTGGTCGACATGCCCCATGATGGTGATGACAGGAGGCCGGGGCTCTTCGACCTGATTGGGCTCTTCGTCATAGGCCGCGACATAGTCCAGCTCATCGAGAGGATTGATCGTCTCGACCTGCACGTCAAACTCCTCGGCAAGAATCTCGATGGAATCCTTGTCGAGGAAATCGTTCTTGGTCACCATGGTTCCCAGGGCGAAGAGCACTTTGACCACTTCACCCACGCTTTTGCCCACCTTCTCGGCGAACTCGTATACCCGTACATCTTCCGGAATTCTTACCACGCTGACCTTTTCGCTGCTTTCTTCTCTCTGATATTTTCTACGCTTGCCGCCTCGGCGGATATTGCGGCCGCCGGGACGGTTGGGGAAACGACGCTGCTGCGTGCCGGCGATCCCCTGAGCCGCACGGCGTTTGGCCTCGGCTCTTCTGCGCTCTTCTTGGCGCTGCTGTTCCTCAAAGATCGTCTTGTCGGAGAAGTCGAGGAGAACGACCTCCTGCTCCTCGAAGAGCTCGACGGTACCGCCCAGATCCCGGTCTCCGAGGATTTCCAGGCGTTCTCCTGTCGTCTTGGCCTCGGCAGGCGTCTTTTTTTTCTTCTTCTTCGAAGCACTGGGTGAGACGTCGCTAAGGGAGAGTTTTTTGGGTTTAGCCGGAGCGGGACGGGCCTTCTTGACAATGGTAATTCCCCGCTTTTTCAAGGGAGCCTTTCTCAGTTCAGGCCCCTCTTCCTCTTCCGTCTTTTTGGCTGTCGCCGTGATTCCTTTGCGTTGGGTCGGAGCCTTCTTCGGCGTCTCTTCTGCACCAGCCTCTACCGGCGTTTCTTCTTTAGAGACTTCTTCCGCTTCAGCTTCGGCCGCTTCCGTTTCCGCATCGGTGCCTTTTTCCGGGGTCTGCGTTTCTTCTTCACCGCTTGCTTTCTCTTCGATAGGCTCGGGAGACTTTTCGCCTCCCTCGGCTTTCTTCGCAGGCTCTTTCTCCGTCGGTCGGGGGATCCCTGCGGGCCAACGGCCGGTCAGGGCGTAATCCATCAGCATCTCTGCCTGATCCAGCGTGACAGAACTGCCCGCAACTTTGACATTGAAGCCGAGCTCTTTCGCCTTGGCGAGCAGATCGCTGTTGGACATCCCCGCTTCTTCGGCAATCTCCTGGATTTTGACTTTATCCATCCGTGTAATACTCCTTTAATAGCGTAAGCAGTTCCCTCTCGTCGATCCGGAAACGTTTCGCGATCTTCCTTATTCGTTTGCCGTCCTGGCTGCAGGCGTGACAGAGATAACTGCTCCGTCCCGTTCCCCGATAGGGCAGTGCCCGACCGTCTTCAAACTGTATTCGTATCAATGCGCTTTGGGAATCTCTGGTTCTGCAGGCAATACACATTCGAATAGGATGATTTTTCACGGGCATTATACCAAAAACCTTAGGCTTTTCCTATGACACCCATGTTGTCAAGGCCCCGCTCCATCACGCGAAACTGAGGAAAACGTTTTGAAAGTGCTTCGGCGATGGCCGGGGCATCGTCGGCATACGCCAAAGTGAAGAAGGTGGAACCGCTGCCGCTGAGGGTACTCATGAGCGCTCCCTTCTCCAAGGCCAGCTTCTGGACGGCAAAGAGCTCCGGCATGATCTTCATCCGCCGCTCCTGGTGGATCCGGTCTTTGGAGGCGATGCGCAGCTGATCCCAGGACTCCGTCATAAAGAGCGCCGTCATATAAGCCGCATGGGAAAGATTGAAGACCAGATCCTCTTTGGAATACATCTTGGGCAGCACATGACGGGAACGGTTCGTGGAGATGGTCCGGTCGGGCACCGTCAAAACAGCCCGGAGAATCGAGGGGAGACGGCGCTTTTTGCTATAGACCCGGTCCCCTTCGAGACAGGCGACGTTAAAGCCCCCCATCACGGCTGGGGTGATGTTGTCCGGATGATGCTCATAACGTAGAGCCAGGTTGAGAATCTTTCGCTTGTTGTATTTGACGCCGGCAGCCAGATGGGCGGCGGTGATCGCAGCAACGATGACCGCCGAAGAGCTCCCCAAGCCCCGTGAGATCGGGATCCGGTTGGTGAACTCGAAGCGAAAAACCGGCTGCTCGCCCTCCGTCAGACGTCGATACTGTTCGTTGAATACATGCAAGAAGAGGCTATTACGCTTGATTTTAGGGCTTTCGGCTCCCTCGCCCCGGGTAGAAACGCTGAGGAAACGAGAGGGTTTAATCGCGATTTCGTTGCGAAGGTCGATGGCGAGCCCCAAACTGTCAAAACCGGGACCGAGGTTGGCGCTGGTGGCGGGGACGCTGATATGCACAATGGGCCTTTAGACGGCAGGAAGTCGATAGTGAGGCCGGGGATCCGGCTCCCGCTCTATCCCCTCCAACGAAGGGGGGAACGAGAACTCCTGCGCAATGGGTTCGTCGAATGTTTTCGTAATTATAGTCTCTTTTTCTTTGACGAAATAGAGTCGCCCCATTGCTTTGAGAGGGCGACCGCCGTTGAGCTCGAAGGCGCTGACCGCCCCGAAAGGTATCCCACGGCTTAGCTCCAGGGTTCGTAGAGCGATATAGGCGAGTTTTATCCCCATCTGACTTCCGGGGCCGTTGACATAGAGAATCTCTCCGATCCCTCCCTCTGCCGTCAGACGATCCAGCTCTTCGGCCAAATACTCCGAGGCGTAGCCCTCCCTGCTCCAGCTGCGTTCCAGCTTTCCTTCTCTATAAAGAGCAAACTGAAGCGGCACGGAAACGGGATTGACAACGAGAGTAAACTCAGGCGAAGCAACGTTCATACTGTGGATACCGGGTCTGCTCCAGGGCGACGATCTCGTAATTGGCGGGGTCTGCAAGGAGGGCTTTGGTCAGCTCATGATTGAGTCCATGACTACCGGCAAAAGAGCGATACCGTCCCAGGATGTTGTAACCGGTAACCATCATATCCCCCATGGCATCAAGAATCTTGTGGCGTACAAATTCGTCCGGGTAGCGCAGCCCTTCGGGGTTGAGGACCTTATATTCGTCGAGGCCGATGGCATTTTTGAGGCTTGCACCTAAGGCAAGATTCTGGCTCTGGAGGTACTGAATATCCCGAGCAAAGCCAAAAGTCCTGGCTCGCGCAATCTCTTCGAGGTAACGGCTTAGCGAGAAGACAAAATCCAAACTTTGGCGCCCGATCGCCGGATGATCGAAATCGATCTCGAAATGAAACTCTATCTCGGAGGAGGGTTCCAGGCGGACAAATTTCTCCCCGTCCCGGACTTCGACGGGTCGCTTGATTTTTAGAAATTTTTTGGGGCGATCGAGCCGGCGGATTCCCGCCTCGTCCAGTAGGAGGCAGAAGGAGACGGCGCTGCCGTCCATGATCGGCATCTCGTTGCCTTCCAGGACGATACGCAAATTGTCGATACCGTAGGCATAAAGCGCGGAGAGAAAATGTTCGATCGTAGAAATATAGCCGTCGGGTGTCCCGATCACCGTCGCCATCCGGGTATCTATTACTGCGTCGGGAGAGAGGGAGATACTGCGGCCCAGATCGCTACGATAGAAGATAATACCGCTATCGGCATCGAGCGGCTCGATCCTCAGACGGATCGATTCGCCTTTGTGCAGGCCGATCCCTACCGCTTCTACCGCTTTACCTATCGTTCGCTGAACCATCTCTCTCCCTTTCGCTCTCTGCCCAGGCCGGCAGAGTATTCGGAAACTATTTTAGCATAAACATGAGGCACTGATCTTTCGCATGCCCGTACGGAGCTATCAAAGCGCTCTTGAAGAGTCTTTGATGGCTCCGATTTGTCCAGGCTACCGCTTGCCGACGACCCGGTCGGCTCGTTCCATCACTCGGACAATGTGGCTGTTGATCCAATTCTGTTTCATCCAGTCCATCGGAAGCACTTCGACGCCCTGCACCAGGATGCCGAAGTGCAGATGATCTCCCAAAGCCAATCCCGTCTTTCCCGTTTTGGCGATCGTCTGACCGGCGGTGACATGCTCCCCTTCGTGGACCAAAATCTGAGAGCAGTGACCGTAAAGGGTATAAAGACCGAAACCGTGATCCAGGATCGGCATGTTGCCGTAGATACCGTTGTAACCGGCATACACGACGGTGGCGGGATTGGAGCTGACGATCGGGGCGTGTCGGACGCTGGCCAAATCGTAGCCCAGATGATAGGAGCGGGAGACCTCCCGGTTTTTATCCCGATAGTAATAGTGGCGTTCGTCGCCAAAGTCGGCAACACGCTTGGCACTTTTGAGCGGATAGAAGGCCCGAGGCCTCCATCGGCTGAAATCGACGGGGGTGGGTTTGGCCGTCTTGCTGTGAATCAGCTTCTCATTGGCTTCACGCATCCCCTCGTTGATCGCCTTGAATCGTGCCAACTTCCCCTGCGCTCCGGAAGCGTTCGCATCCTCCTGAGCCAATTCGGCTATCTTTCCTTCGAGAAAGCGGTCTCTCAGTCCTATCCGGGAGACACGATACTCTTTGTATATCTTTTCAAAAGGGATGTTCACCGTCCGTTGATTACCCGCGATATCTATCGCCACGATCCTGGGTTGGAATTTTTCCTGGCGGAAGGGCCAGGCGATCAAGGCTGCCCAGTAACCTTTGGCCCGATAGGGTACGGCTTCAAAACGCTTGTTTCCGACCTGGATATAGACCTTTTTGAGATTGGGGTCCTTGGCCTTGAAAATCACGAGAGCACTTCCTCCGCGTACAATACTTGGGCTATAAGAGATGATCTGTACCTCCGGCGGCTGAGTATCTATCCATACCGTGCTTTCTGCTTGCGTCTCGTTACCCCTGCCTAGATTCCAAAAACTCCGATCTCTGACCCTCACCCTCAACTTCCACCGCTTTTTTTTCGCATCCAAACCGCTATTGACAGGCAGAGTGATTGCCAGATCAGTCGTTTTAACCGGGGAGGGGAAGTCTCCCGAAGCCACAACGAATCGTTTTTTACCGTCACTCAATATCGCCTCGTAACTGCCGAGTCCCTGATTGTCCTCCAGATGGACATGGATCACTTTCCCCGGCCCCCAGTAGAGCTTGCTCGGTAGATCTACCCGGGGAGGAATGCGCTCAAATTTCGGTGAAAGGTAGAGATAACCGGCTCCCGCACCTA
>JALSTG010000053.1 GCA_026983875.1 Campylobacteraceae bacterium | reverse complement strand
TCCTTCGAGGGTATCGGTCCTCGTATCGGAGGCATCGTGCACCGCGTCAAACTCTCGATCCGCATGGATCGAAAGCCCCACTTGCGGCAGGCGGACGCTTTGGGCTACCCAGCTGTTTTGTCGGGCGCTTTTCAGATCGTAATTCCCCAGCCGGATATCGGGGCTGTGCCTCAGGGCGATCTGCACCAAGTCATCGATATTCAGGGTATGAGCACACAGCAATGTCGCCCCCCATATCATTCCCAAGACAATGGTTCGTTTATGCATCTTTGCCTCCTGCGAATCGTTCCCTAAGCCGCTCCAACAGCACGAAAAGCACCGGTGTCAGCAAAAAGGTCAAGAGCGTCGAAAGGGCCATTCCACCAAAGACCGCCGTCCCCAGGGAGCGGCGCGAGGCGGCGCCGGCTCCCGCGGCCGTCACCAGGGGCCAGATCCCTAGCAAAAAGGCAAAAGCCGTCATCAAGATCGCCCGCATCCGCAGCTTGGCGGCCTGGACGGCGCTTTCGACCAGCTCCATGCCTTTCTCCCGAAGCTCCTTGGCAAACTCCACGACCAAAATGGCGTTTTTGCTTGCCATAGCGATGAGCAGCACCAGGCCGATCTGAGTGTAAACATCGTTGAGAAGTCCGGCGGTCATATTGGCCCCCAAGGCCCCGGCCATTACCGCAGGAATCGGCAACATAATCGTCAGAGGGATAATCCAGCTCTCATACTGGGCCGCCAGGAAGAGATAGACCATCAACAAGGAGAGGGCGAAGATATAGACCGCAGCAGAGCCCGCTTGTTTCTCCTGAAGCGTCACGCCGGAAAAGGCAACGCCCAGGTCGGCCGGAAGTTTGGCGGCATGCTCTTCGATCGCCGCGATAGCGTCTGCAGAGCTATATCCTTTGGCCGCGTTGTGCATGCCGTTGACCGCAATACTCTGATAACCGTCAAAGTGCGTGATAGTGCTCGGCCCGCTGCCGCGGCTGAGAGTGACGAAGCTGGAGAGGGGAATCATCTTGCCCTCGGTATTGCGGACATAGAAGCGGCTCAGCTGCGTGGCATGGCTGCGGTAGCGGTCGTCCACCTGGACGAAAATCCGATAGCTTTTCGAAAAACGGGTGAAATCGTCTACATAAAGTGAGCCGAGATAGCTCCCCAGCACGCTCAAAATCTCATTGAAGGGAACTTTCGACGCCGCCGCCTTTTCCCGGTCGATATCGACCTGCAGTTGAGGATAGTTGGAATTGAACATCGTATAGGCACTGGCGATCCGCTCGTCTTTGTTGAGCTCGGCGATGAATCGCCGTGCCTGGGTCTCGAACTCCTTGAGCGGCAGGCCCGTGAGGTTTTCGATCTTAAATTCGAAGCCTCCCGTCGCCGAGAGTCCCGGAATCGAAGGCGGACTGAAGAGCCGGACGGTGACCCCCGGGAGGGATGCCGCACTCTTTTTCTGGATTCGGTCGATGATCGAAGCCACGCTCAGGTCGGGGGTCGTCCGCTCTTTCCAATCTTTGAGGACGACGAAAATCGCCGCCGAGGAGGAGTCCAGCGTCCCCATGATGCCGTTGAAGCCGTTGATGCTGATGGCCGCCTCTACCCCCGGAGTTTTGCGGATAAGCTCCACGACCTTCTTTGTCGCGGCCTCGGTATCGTGCAGCCGTACGCCGGGTTCGAGATTGACCGCCGCAATGAGCGTGCCTTGATCCTCTTCGGGCAAGAAGCCCGTCGGCAGCGTCCGGAAGAGCAGCCAGGTAGCCGCCAGGAGCAGGAGGAAGCCCCCGACGGGAACGATCCAGTGACGAATCAAAAAGCGCAGGAGCTTTTCGTAGGCATCTTTCAAGCGCTCCAACCCCGCGTTGAAGGCCCGGAAAAAGGAGTTTTTCTTTCCGTGGCCTTTGCGCAGCACCGTCGCCGCCATGGCGGGAGAGAGGGTCAGGGCTACCAGGGCCGAGATCAGAACCGAAAAGGCGATCGTCATAGCGAACTGCTTATAGAGTGCTCCCGAGATCCCCGGGATAAAGGTCACCGGTACAAAAACGGCCAAAAGCACCAGGGTTGTGGAGATGATAGGAGCGGAGATCTCCTTCATGGCCAGACGGGTCGCTTCTTTGACGCTTAGCTCCGGATTTTTCTCCAGGTTGGCTTCGACGTTTTCGACGACCAGGATCGCATCGTCTACGACGATCCCGATGGCCAGGATCAATCCGAAAAGCGTCAGGGTGTTGATGGAAAATCCCGCCGCCAGCAATGCGGCAAAAGTGCCGATCAGCGAGACGGGAATCGCCACGGCGGGGATGATCGTCGCCCGCAGAGACTGGAGAAAGAGGTAAACGACCAGCAATACCAGGACCAACGCCTCGATCAGAGTCTGGACCACCTCTTCGATAGAGACCTTCACAAAACGAGTCGTATCGTAGCTCGGCTCGACGATGAGATCGGCGGGGAAGCGTTTTTTGAGCTCGTCGAGCTTGGCCTGGACCCGCTGGGCCACATCCAGAGCGTTGGCTCCGGGGAGCTGATAGATTCCCAGAAGTGCCGCGGGCTTGTTGTTGTAGTAGGCCGACCAGAGGTAGCTCTCGGAACCCAGCTCGATCCGGGCCACATCCCGCAGCCGCACCACGGAGCCGTCGGGAAGAGTCTTGAGGATCACCCGACCGAATTCGGGCAGAGAGCTAAGCCGCGTTTTCGAGACGAGGGTATACTGGAAACGGCTCTGTTTCGAGAGCGTCGTGTCTCCCACTTTTCCCAAGGCCGTCTGGACGCTCTGGCTCCGTAACGCCGATGCGACGTCTGCGGCCGTTAGCCCCAGGGAAGAGAGCTTGTCGGGATCGATCCAGATCCTCAGGGCGTATTTACGCTCTCCAAGGTTTTTGACCTGGCCGACGCCGGGAATGCGTTTGAGCTCTTCCATCAGGTTCAAGGTGGCAAAGTTGGAGAGGTAGAGCAGATCGTGCTTGGGGTTTTTGGAACGGACCGTGACAATCTGGATAATGTCGCTGGAGGCTTTGACGGTACTGACTCCGGTGCGCTTGACCGCTTCGGACAAGCGGGGAGTCGCCAGGGAGACGCGGTTTTGCACATCGACCGCCGCATTGTCCAGGTCGGTCCCCGGCTCGAAATATACTTTGACGACCGAGGCGCCGTCGGAAGAGGAGATCGATTCGGTGTAGATCGCCCCCTCGACTCCGCCGAGTTGCTCCTCGATCGGACGGGTCACCGACTCCTCCACCACCGACGCCGATGCACCGGTATAGCTGGCGATGACCTGCACCGTCGGGGGGACGATCTCGGGGAACTGAGCGACGGGAAGAACTTTCAACGCAATCAATCCCACCAGAACGATCAGGATCGAAATCACCTTGGCGACGACGGGACGGTCGATAAAAAAGAGCGAAAACATCCGCTACGCTCCGGAACTTACGTTTCCGTCGGCGGGGAGTGCCTCGACACGGCTTCCTTCCACCAGGTTGCCCGCCGGCTGCACCAGGACCCGCTTGCCGACAAAATCCTCGGGGAGGATCACCATCTCGCTATTGGAAAAAAGAGAATGAAAATGGGCCTTGCGCAGAATCCCGTGACTATCCACCGTGTAGACGAACTCCCCCTCTTGATCCTGGAAGACCCAGTCGGGCTCGATAGCGACTACGGGGAGATGCGGGTCGATGATCAGACGCACGATGACAAAACTCCCGGGAAGGATCAGCCCCTTGGGATTGGCCACCTTGGCCCGCATGCCCACGGTACCGGTCACCTCATCCACCCTCGCGGCGATATAGTCTACCTTCCCTTTGAGCTTGAGCTGTGGTCTACCGCGCGGATAGACTTCGACCTCAAACTCTGCCTTCGGATTATAGTGTCGGATCTGGGCATACTCCCCGCTACTGGGGAAAATAGTCACCTGAAGCATATCGCTGCGCACGATGGAAGCCAGCGTGGTCCCGGGTGAAACCATATTGCCCGGTTTGACAAGCTCTTGGCTGATCTCTCCGCTAATGGGTGCCTTGACTTCACAGTAGGAGAGCTTGAGCTTTGCATCGGCGAGTAGCCCTTGGTCCGCCTTGATAGTGGCCTGCAGCTCCTTGCGTGCAGAGAGGAGCTGCTCCCACTTCTGACGGGGGGCCAGCTCCTCTTCCACCAGCGGGCGATAGCGCTCCAAATCCGCTTCGGCAAGCTCCAAGGCGGCCTGATCCTTCTCCAGTTGAGCCAACGCTTTATAATAGGCGGCAAGGTAGTCGCTCTTGTCAAGAATAAACAGTACCTGACCTTTGCGGACCCTCTCTCCGGCTTTGAAACGCAGCTCAAGGATCTCGCCCCCCACCTTGGCGGTCACCGCCGCACTCTCATACGCTTCGGCCTTGGAGCTAAACTCGACCCAGATGCTGCGCGGCTCTTTGCGCAACTCTCGCACCTTGACTTGAGGGGCTTTTGCCTGCTCTTGGGTCTTTTTCGGTGCTTCGTTCCCACAGCCGCCAAGCCCCAACAACAAGACCCCCGCCATCATCGTCTGCCATACTTTGAAGTTGATCAATCTCACCATTAGCCCCGATGTAAATATTAATCTTCAGTTAATTATAGGTTAAAATTCTGAATTTTTTACAAGCAATTTTCAAAAATATCCAATTAGAGACATAAATTCATCAGTTTTGGTAATTTTTTTGTATCTATTGAGAAGATTTTTCAGTTATTTTTTGCAATTCTGCCCATCTCTTCAAGGATACTCCGAACCTTGGCTGCAGGATCTGAATCACGATAAACGGGACGGCCGACGACGGGATAGTCCACCTTCTCCCGGGCTGCCAGCTCCAGGTCTGCCACCCGCTGCTGATCCCCGGCGTCTTCTCCAAAAGGACGGATCCCGGGGCAAAGAGTCGCGAAGTTCTCGCCGGTTATCTCCTTGATCGCCCGGGACTCAAAGGCGCTACAGACCACCCCGTCGAGCCCTGCCTCGTAAGCTATCTTGGCGAACTGCTGCGCCTTCTCGTCGATGCCCTTTTCGTAGATCCGTCGAAACTCCTCTTCGTCAAAGGACGTCAGCGCCGTTACCGCCAGGACTTTGGGACGCCTCTCTCCATAGGGAGTCAGTCGCTCCATCACCGTCCGCAGTGCCCGTTCACCGGCACTGGCATGCACATTGAACATCTCTACTTGCAGCTCGGCGATCTCCTGGGCGGCGTCGGCCATCGTGTTGGGGATATCGTAGAGTTTCAGATCGAGAAAGATCCTGAAATGGGGGTTGATGTTTTTGAGGGTATCGAGAAAGGCCCGTCCGTCACGAATATAGGTACGAAAACCGACTTTCATCCAGAGACGGTCGTAGTCCGCCAACGCTTCGGCCAGTTTTAAATTCTCCGCCGCCGAGGGGAGATCGAGAGCGATACAGAGTTCCACAAAATTCCTTTCAACCGGAGGCTTGGTACGCCCTATCGTCCAGTATCTCTCGACGATAAGGATAGAACCATTTTATCCAAGGCTTTCTTATTCAACATTGGCATAGGAAGCAAATCTCCTGCTGCCACTTCGCCCGGCTCTATCCTAAAGGAAATTCGGTACGATGCGACTAGGCACAGCCCGGATCTCCCAGAAGCTTCACTTCGATGCTCTCTCCAGCCTCCGCTCCCAGGGAGCTCTCGTCAAAAAACGCCACTGCGTCGCTCTCGGCCAGAGGCGTTAGCATCCCCGAACCGTAGCGATTGCCCCGCGTCGGATAGAACTGCCCGTCACGGATCTGCCCCAGGACCAGTTCGCTGCGCCCTCCCTTGAGCTTGAGGCCGGCTCCCAGGGAGAGAGCCAGCCAGCGGTGATGCACCCGGCACATGCCCTGCATTCGCCGAAGGACCGGAATCGAGAGCATCTCCACATTGAGCATCGTCGTCAAAGGATTGCCCGGCATCGCCATGACTAAGCCCGAGCCCATGCGTCCCATCATCGTCGGCCGGCCCGGTTTGACATTAATCCCGTGAAAAAACGGCTCGAGGCCCTGGGCCAGGAAGGCCTCGTAGAGATGATCTGCCTCCCCCATGCTGATACCACCGCTGCTGAGGATTACGTCGTAGCCCCGTAGAGTGTCGATCATCCGCTCCGTCGCCTCCCGATCGTCAGGGATCCTCCCCAGATAAGCTCCCTCAAATCCGTAGCTCCGCAAGAGCGCAAGTATGCCAAAGGCATTGGCGTTGTAGATCTCCTCCTCGTCCGCCCACTCCCAGGGCTCTCGGAGTTCGTCTCCCGTAGAGAGCACGGCAATGCGTAAAGGAGCATAGACCGGGATCGCCATGATCCCCTGCGTACTCAGCAGGGCGATATGTGCCGCTTCCAGTCGCGTACCGGCCTCTATCAGCCGCTCACCTGCAGCAATCTCTTCTCCCTGATGCCGCAGGTTTTCTCCCTTCCTCGCCTCGGCGGGAATCGTCACCTCTGTTTGCGTCGGGTCGATACACTTCTCGATAGGAGCGACGGTATCGGCATCGGGAGGTACCTGGGCTCCGGTCATGATGCGATAACACTCACCCACTTTCAAGCTAGGCACGGGCCGATCCCCGGCAAAAATCGTCGCCGCGATTTTGAGCCGTTTCCCCGCATCTTCATGACGAAAAGCAAAACCGTCCATCGCCGAATTGTCAAAGGCCGGCAGGTTTTTCCGCACGACGAGATCCTCTGCCAAGACTCTTCCCCAGGCTCGTTCGATCGTCACGATCTCCCGCTCTTTGGTTACGGAAGCACTCTTGAGGGCCAGGTCCAGTGCCTCGCGAAAGCTGGGGGTATCCAATTTGATCATGGGATCGCTCCTGCTTTTTGAGGCAATTATCCCCCAATCTTCATTTAATAAGGGTTACGTCGGGGCAAAAAAGCAACTCTTCTAAAAAGAAGATCCGAAAAAGTTCGTCAATTAAATAAATGTATATTGAGGTAAGAAACAAGATCAAGAAGTATCGATGGTAGCTGGGAGGAGACTTGAACTCCTGACCTCCGGCTTATGAGACCAGCGCTCTAACCAGCTGAGCTACCCAGCCATCAAAAAAGTAGGCGGAATAATATCGTAGTAAACTTTAAATGTCAAACAAAGTGACGTCATCTCGGGACTCAATTCATCTAAGCTAACAAATCTTTAGTCTATTTCACTCATTATTTCTAAATATTTATCCAAAAAGCTCTTGACATTTATCGAAAAAGTTAATAAAATAGCGCCAAATCAAATCAGAAAGGAGTGAGCATGAACTTTCAGCCCTTAGCCAATCGAGTCCTGATCGAGCGGGAAGAGGAGGTCACGACGACCGCTTCCGGCATCATCATCCCCGATAACGCCAAAGAGAAACCCCTTCAGGGGAAAGTCCTGGCCGTAGGCCCCGATGCCAAGGAGGAGGGGATCAGCGAAGGCGATACCGTCGTCTTCGGTAAATACTCCGGCAACGAAATCGTCCTGGACGACAAAGAGTACCTGATCCTCAACAGCGACGAAATCCTGGGAAT
Organism: Campylobacteraceae bacterium; assembly: GCA_026983875.1. Taxonomy (GTDB): domain Bacteria; phylum Campylobacterota; class Campylobacteria; order Campylobacterales; family Sulfurovaceae; genus Nitratifractor. The sequence goes on along the minus strand of JALSTG010000053.1, from coordinate 9,562 downwards.
TCTCAAGTAATTCCCCGCCGAAAACGAATGAAACTCTATACATATAAATAACAAACGAAGAAAAGAAGGAGAGAAACCATGGCAAAAGAAGTAGTCTTTTCCGATATTGCACGCAACGAACTCTATAGCGGAGTCAAAAAACTGGCCGATGCGGTCAAAGTTACGATGGGCCCCCGGGGGCGTAACGTCCTGATCCAGAAGAGCTTCGGCGCTCCCAGCATCACCAAGGACGGCGTCTCCGTCGCCCGGGAGATCGAGCTGCCCGATACCGTAGAAAATATGGGGGCCCAGTTGGTCAAAGAGGTCGCCAGCAACACCGCCGATGAGGCCGGTGACGGAACCACCACCGCCACGGTCCTGGCCGAGAGCATCTTCCGGGAAGGTCTGCGCAACATCACCGCAGGCGCCAACCCCATCGAAGTCAAGCGCGGCATGGACAAGGCCAGCGCCGCTATCATCGACGAGCTGAAAAAGATCAGCAAAGAGGTCAAAGACAAAGAACAGATCGCCCAGGTTGCCACCATCTCCGCCAACAGTGACGCCAAGATCGGCGAACTGATCGCCGAGGCGATGGAGAAGGTCGGCAAAGACGGCGTCATCACCGTCGAAGAGGCCAAAGGAATCAACGACGAGCTCGACGTAGTCGAGGGGATGCAGTTTGATCGCGGCTATCTGAGCCCCTACTTCGTCACCAACAGCGAAAAGATGACCGTCGAGATGGAGAATCCCATGATTCTCATCACCGACTTCAAGATCAGCAGTCTCAAAGATCTGATCCCGCTGCTGGAGCAGACCCAGCAGACCGGACGCCCCCTGCTGATCATCGCCGACGACGTCGAGGGTGAGGCCCTGGCGACGCTGGTCCTCAACCGGCTCAAAGGGATCCTCAACATCGCCGCCGTCAAAGCCCCCGGCTTCGGCGACCGCAAAAAAGCGATGCTCCAGGATATCGCCGTCCTGACCGGCGGAACCGTCATCACCGAAGAGCTTGGTCTTACCTTGGAGAAGGCCACCGTCGATCAGCTGGGCCGTGCCGCCCGCGTCGTCATTGACAAGGACAACACCACCATCGTCGACGGTGCCGGCGACAAAGCGGCCGTCGAGGCCCGGATCCGTGAGATCAAAGCCCAGATCGAAAACACCACCAGCGACTACGACCGCGAAAAGCTCCAGGAGCGCCTGGCCAAACTCAGCGGCGGGGTCGCCGTCATCAAAGTCGGTGCCGCTACCGAAACCGAGATGAAAGAGAAGAAAGACCGGGTCGACGACGCCCTCTCTGCCACCAAAGCCGCCGTCGACGAGGGAATCGTCATCGGAGGAGGCGCTGCCCTGATCAAAGCGGCCAAAGCCGTCAACATCTCCCTCGAAGGTGACGAGCAAGTCGGCGCCGAGATCATCCTCCGGGCCGTCAAGGCTCCCATCAAGCAGATCGCCGACAACGCCGGCTTCGACGCCGGGGTCGTCGCCGACAGAGTGGCTACCAGCGACGAAGCCAACCTCGGCTTCAACGCCGCGACCGGGGAGTATGTCGATATGTTCGAAGCAGGCATCATCGACCCCCTCAAGGTCGAGCGTATCGCCCTGCAAAACGCCACCTCCGTCGCCAGCTTGTTGCTGACCACCGAAGCGACCGTCAGCGAAATCAAAGAGGAGAAAGCTGCCGCTCCCATGGCCCCCGACATGGGCGGAATGGGCGGAATGGGGATGATGTAATCCCCATACTTTTTGATTCCATCCTCCCTCAGAGGGAGGCATTTTATCTTTTTCTTACTCTGAACCTTCCCATATATTTTTTCCCAATCCCCCGTTTTCGAAGCGTATCTTATCTATGTTATCATTGACGCCAATTCAAGAGAGGGAAATCCATGCCCGAATATGATCTCATCATTATTGGCGGGGGCGCCACGGGTTCGGGAATCGCCCTGGATGCGGCCCTGCGGGGGTTCTCGGTCCTGCTAGTAGAGCAAAACGATTTCGGCGAAGGCACCAGCAGCAGAAGCACCAAACTGGTCCACGGCGGAGTGCGCTACCTCGAAGCCGCCGTCAAACACCTGGACAAAGAGCAGTGGGACCTGGTGCGGGAGGGACTCAGGGAACGGAAAATCTTTCTACATAACGCCCCTCATCTTGCCCATCCCGTCGAACTGATCACCCCCCTCTACCGTTGGCGGGAGATTCCCTACGTCTATGCCGGGCTTCTGCTCTACGATCTGCTCTCGGGACGAGCCTCTTTGGGACGCAGCCGGCTCCTAGGACCCCAGCGGGCACGACGGATCAATCCCGACATCGATCCCGACGGCCTCAAAGGGGCCGTCAGCTACTACGACGGCGCCTTCAACGACTCCCGGATGGTGATCGCACTGCTTCAAAGCGCCCAAGAGCTCGGCGCCCGACTCCTCAACCACACCGAAGTCAGCGCCTTGATCCGGCAAGAGGGCCGCATCCGCGGCGTACGCACCCGCAGCAGGATCGACGGGAAAGAAGCAGAGTACACCGCCTGCATGGTCCTCAATGCCGCCGGCCCCTTCGCCGACCGCATTCGACGGATGGAGGATCCGGATCTTGAACCCCTCATCGAGTGCAGCAGCGGCGTGCATATCATTCTCCCTGCCCGCTTCCTCCCTAGTCCCGACGGGGTGCTGATCCCCCGCACACGCGACGGCCGGGTGCTCTTCGCCCTCCCCTTCGAAGGGCATTGCCTGGCGGGGACCACCGACCGGCCCGCCGAAGCGAAGGAGCATCCCGTCCCTACCCGGGAGGAGATCGACTACCTCATCGAGCACCTTAACGCTTATTTCGATATGAAAGTCCGCTGCGACGATATCCTCTCCTCCTTCTCGGGGCTGCGCCCTCTGGTCCGCGAAGCGGGAGCCGGTTCCACCGCCGAAGTGGTGCGGGAGTTCGTCACGGAGCTGAGCCCGGGGGGCCTGCTGACCGTCACCGGCGGCAAATGGACTGCCTACCGGGCCATGGCCGAGAGAGCGGTCGATCAACTCTGCGACGCCCTGGGATACCAAGCCTCCTGTACCACTTCCGACTATCCCGTCGTCGGCAGCCGACTCCCCCGACGGGAGATCGCCGCCCGACTCAAAAAGCTGGGGGCTTCCCGGGAACGCATCGACTATCTCTACCGCCACTACGGCGACCGAAGCCCCAAGATCCTGGAGACCGAGGGCCGAGATCAAGCTTCGGCCCGCCTTCACTCCGACCATCCCGCCACCGAAGGAGAGCTACTCTATACCTTGCGGCATGAATATGTCCGCAAGCCGCTGGACTTTCTCGTGCGCCGTTGCAATCTGGCCATGATCGACCGCTCCGCCGCTCTGGCGGCCCTTCCCCGAGTCGTCGAGATCATGGGCAGAGAACTGGGCTGGGACGCCGATACCGCCGCCAAGCGGAGTGCCGAAGCCAGAGAACGGCTCGAAGAGGGAATCTGACACCAGGAAAACGGCGCTCTAAGAGGAATCTCAGTAGAGTAAAATATTCGAGACATTCAAAGGACCCTCAATGATCGAAACGATCGACTTGAACGACCTTTTTTCTGTACGACCTCTTCCCTTCAATCCCGAGGAGGAAGATTTCGACGTCATCATCGTCGGCGCCGGAGTGGTGGGATGCGCCCTCTTCAAAGAGTTCGCCGAGCAGGGGGCCAAAACTCTCCTCATCGAAAAAGCCAACGACATTCTCGAAGGAGCCAGCAAGGGCAACAGCGCCCTGCTGCACACCGGATTCGACGCCCCGCCGGAGAGCCTGGAACTTGCCTGCATCAAGCGAGGATACGAAGAATTTCTCCGGATCAAAGATCGCTTCCGTCTCCCCTTCCTCAACACCCAGGCTCTCGTCGTCGCCTGGGACGATGAGCAGCTGGCCAAGCTCGACGCCATCCTGGCCAAAGGCCGAGGAAACGGTATCAAGGATCTCGATCTTCTCGAGCCCGATCAGATCCGCCGTCGCGAACCCCGCCTCTCTCCCCGGGCCAAAGGAGCGGTCCTGGTCCACGGCGAATCGGTCATCGATGCCTGGAGCGCTCCGCTGGCCTATCTGCGCGTTGGCCTGGCCGCGGGAGGATCCGCCGTTTTCTCCTCTCCCGTTACCGGCGGAGAGTACGACGGTCAACTCTGGAATCTTCAGACCCCCCGGGGAACCTTCCGGGGCCGCCTCGTCATCAACGCCGCCGGGCTCTACGGAGATATCGTCGATCGCATCGCCGGATTCGAGGACTGGAGGATCATCCCCCGAAAGGGGCAGTTTCTCATCTACGACAAAAGCGCTTATGATCTGATCCGATCCATCATCCTCCCCGTCCCGACCAAAATCACCAAAGGGGTGGTCCTGACTCGAACCGCCTACGGCAACCTGCTTCTGGGACCTACCGCCGAGGACCAGGAGAGCCGCACCGACCGGAGAACCCTGCGTCAAACCCTGCGGATGCTTCAGGAGAAAGGCGAAGCGATTCTCCCGGGCCTCAACGAGCACAAGGTCGTCGCCACCTTCGCCGGACTCCGCCCCGCCAGCGACCGGCCCGAGTATCGGGTCCACCGCAACGAGCGTGGCGACTGGATCACCGCCGGAGGGATCCGCTCGACGGGTCTGACCTCCGCCTTGGGGCTGGCCAAACATCTCTTCGAGCTTAGCGGCCTGCCCTCCCGACCCGTCGACTACCAAGATCCCGTCGTGCCCAATATCAGCGTCTTTGCTCCCCGCGACTACGAACGCCCCGGATACGGACGGATGGTCTGTCACTGCGAGCAAGTGACCAAGCGGGAAATCCTCCGTGCTCTGGAAGGGGAGAGCCCTGCCGGCACCTATGGAGGACTTCGGCGCCGCACCCGGGCCGTCATGGGACGCTGCCAGGGCTTTAACTGCCTTGCCGACGTGGCGGAGCTCTGCAAGCGGGTCAAAGCCAAAAAGGAGGGGGCATTATGAAGCGAATTCCCGTCGCCGTCGTCGGAGCGGGTCCCGCGGGCCTGGCCGCGAGCACGGAGCTGGCCCGTCTGGGCCACGAAGTCCACTGCTACGAGCGTGAAAGCGTCGCCGGAGGCATGCCCCGTCACTGCGGGCACCAGGGTTTCGGGCTCCTGGACCTGCATCGGCCCCTTGATGGACCCGCCTATGCCGCCGAACTGGTGCGCCGCGCTCGCCAAGCGGGGGTCACGCTCCACACCGACCACACCTTACTCTCTCTTGACGGAAAACGGATGCGCTTTTGTAGCCCCGAGCAAGGAGCTTTCGAGATCGAAGCCGATCGGATCCTCCTGGCCCTGGGAGCCCGGGAGACCCCCCGGCCGGCCCGGCTCATCGACGGGATCCGCTCTCCCGCGATCCTCACCACCGGGGCACTCCAGCGCTTCGTCACCCTCCAGGGCCGTCGCCCCTTTCGGCGCGCGGTCGTCATCGGCAGCGATATCGTCGGTTTTTCGGCGATCATGACCTGCCGCCACGCCGGGATCGAAGCGGCGGCTCTCCTGGAGGAGGCCCCCTTTCTCCGGGTCCCCTCCCTCCTGGCCCGAGGCGAAGAGATGCTCCTAGGGACCCACGTCTATGCAGGTTGCGACGCTCTGAGCATCGAGGGGGAGCGAGGACGCATCGAAGGAGTGTGCTTTCACTGGCAAGGAGAGGAGCGTTTCATCGAGTGCGACGGCGTCGTTTTCAGCGGTGAATTTACTCCCGAAAGCGCCCTATTGCGCCAAAGCCGCCTATCCTGGGACCCGCGCAACGACTCCCTCCCCGTCACCCAGGGCTTCGGCACTCCCCATCCCGGAATCTATACCGCCGGCAATCTCCTGCGGGGTGCCCTGGCCGCCTACAAATGCCATGCCGAAGGGATCGCCGCCGCCCGCAGCCTCCATACGGGGATCAATCGTCCTCCCGCCGAAGCGATCCCCATCGCAACCCCTACTCTGGAGAATCTCGACTGGATCTCCCCCTCCCTGGTCGATCCCACCCTTCCCCATCCCTACCTGACGCGTCTGCGTTTCCGCCGCCCCACGCGGGGCACCCTCCTGACGCTTCTCAACGGCCGGGAGGTGATGCGCAGCCGCATCAACGCCCGCCCCTGGCAGACCGTCACTCTCCCCTGGTTCGGGCAGGAGGTCAAAGAGGGAGATCGGCTGGAGCTACGCTTTTTCTGAAGCAAAAAGATAGCCTGGCTATGCTCTCCGTCATCAAAAAGCCATAAGGAATTCTATTTATGAAACAAGCTCTACTGATCCCAATGATTCTCAGTGTTACCATCAATGCAGCAACTATCAGTAACACGCTAAGCAATTCAACAAAAACCGACATGATCTGTATCGCCCGGTACCCTTCGGAATACAAGACAAAGTTTGTCAACGGACAGAAACGATTTATCCAAGTTTATCCCCGAGAGGAGAGGATCACGATCCTCAAACCCGGTGCATCCATCACAAAAGCCCGCAAAGGTACGCTCAAGTGCTACAACCAATACGTCAAGCTCTCTTCTGATACAAGAAATCATATAGACATTATCGATGCTCAGCACAACCCGTATGCCCTCGAAAGCCACCGATCCTGGTTTGAGCGCTATGACCTTACCCGTTATGAAAGAAAGACCCGATCTGATATTGCAAAAGTCTTTGGGATCCCCCAGAGATGCGCCCCCTACAAAAAGGGGCAGTATTGCAACATTGGATTTGGCCTCGATGTCTATTTTGATGAAAACAATCGAGTTCGTAAACTCTTTCTCTATGGCAATACCGTCAACGGCGGCAAGCTCCCCTTCGAGCCCCACTCAATCCTAAAACTTAGAAACAACCGTGATCCTTTGGGACTCTGGGTACAAAAGAGTTACAAGAAACTCTTTACCAAGGCACCCGATTTTGTCACAGAGTGCGTCATCATCTGGGATCAGCCCAACACCATAATCAAGCGGGTCATCATGACGGCCAAGAATTGCCACTTCAAGCTGAGTTATAAAATAAAAGATGGTCATAATCTCTACGCCGACGACAGGAATCTTTCCAGGACGCCCAAGGACTATCTCAATGCCGTCGAAGTAGAATATGAGTAGTCCAAAAGACCTGGAAAGATCCTAAGCGAGAGGCCCCGATCACTCCTCCCCGACAAAAAGATCCCCTTCCTCCAGATATTCGTGCCACTGGACCCGTACGCCCTGCTCGTCGCACTCGACGACGCCGTAGGCGGGTGCTTCCCGGATTGTGAGATACTCCCGGGGGGCATCGGGGAGGTAGGCCAGCTGGAAGACCGGGCTACGGGTGCAGTGCATCGTCACGCCCCCATGGGAAGCGAAGAGATTACGGTGCAGATGGCCGAAGGCGATATGCCGCACACCCTCGAAACGCCCCAAGATCTCCCAAAACTCCCCCGCACTGCGGAAATCGGCCTTGCTATCCATCGTCCCGTAGCCGAAGGGAATCGGATGATGGTGCATCAGCAGGTGCACTTCCCGACCTCTGAGTTGCTTCAGCTCCCCCTCCAGCCACGCCAGGCGATCCTTGCAGAGCGCACCGTAAGGAGCACCGGGCACCAGGGTATCGAGAAAGAGGAAGCTTCGATCTCCTAGATCCCGGCGATACTGCACGAATCCCTCTTCGTCCAGGTACTCTCCGAAAGCCGCGGCGAAGGCCTCCCGGTCGTCGTGGTTGCCCACCATCGGCAGCAGAGGCAGACTCAGCTCCGCGGCAATCTCAGCCAGATGACGGTAGGCTTCCGGGGATCCGTCATTGGTCAGATCCCCCGTCACGGCGATGAAGTCGGCATCGGCATGATGGATCAGCATGCTCTCCAGGGCCCGTAGGAGCCGCAGCCGGGGATCGGCTCCGTAGAGGTTGGGGCGATCGCTCCCCAGCAGGTGCAGGTCGCTCAAATGCAGATACTTCATCGCTTTAGTGTCTCTTGCGGTTGATCCACAGCGTCGCGAAAGCGATAGTGGAGATCACCGCGACGATCAGGAAGCTCACGGCGTTGAGTACCGGGGTGGAACTGAACTTGATCCGGGAAAAAAGCTCGATGGGCAGGGTCGGATCGGAGCCGACGAGAAAGACGGTGGTGTTGAAGTTGGAGAAGCTGATAAGGAAGGTCACGGCAAAGCCGCTGATCAGCGCGGGTTTGAGAAAGGGCAGCGTCACGTAGCGGATCGCCTCCAGTCGGGTCGCCCGCAGACTCAGAGCCGCCTCCTCCAGGATCGGGTCGAATTTCTTGAGCCGTGCCGAGACGATCAGCAGCACATAGGTCGCCCCGAAGCTGAACTGCCCCAGCACCACCAGCCAGAAGCCGGGAGAGAGAAACTCCGGATCCCACCCCGTCGCCTTTTCGATCGCCCCGGCGACGAAGCTGGAGCTCAGCAAGATCGAAATCCCCAGGATCACGCCGGGAATCACCAAAGGAGCGATGGCCAGAAAGTAAAGAAACCCTTTGCCCCGGAACTTCTCCTGGACAAAGAGCAGCGCCGCCGCGGTCCCGACAGCCAGAGAGAGCGACGCCATCGCCACGGCAGTAAGCAGGCTGATCCAGATACTCTGAAGCAGATCCTCGTCGTGAAAAAGTCCTGTGCGCTCGTCGGTGTTGGCAAAGAACCAATCAAGCGTAAAGCCCTTCCAGGGTAGAGAGATAAAGTTGGAGTCGTTAAAGGCTAGAATCGAGATCACCAGCAGCGGCAGAACGAGAAAGAGAAAGAACAGAGCGATATAGAGCCGGTAGCCGTTTTTGTAGAGTGCCGAGTTGGGAAGCGAGCGTATCATGATCCGACCCTTTCGAGTTTCTGTCCGCTGAGTTTGAGGACCACCCAGACGATGGCGGAAGAGATCGCCAGAAGCAAAAAGCCGAAGGCCGAGCCTTCGTTCCAGTTGAAGGTGGAGAGGAACTGATTGTAGATCTGTTCGGTAAACCAGAGCGAACTCGTCCCCCCCAGGAGATTGGGAGCGAGGTAGTCGCCGATGACCAGCATAAAGACGATGATCGAGCCCGAAATGATGCCGGGCATACTGTAGGGAATCACGATTCGACGCAAAATAGTCCATTTGCTCGCCCCCAGATCGCTGGCGGCTTCGATGAGAGAATCATCCAGACTCTCCAGGGTGGACATGATGGGGATGATCATAAAAAGCACCGACATATAGAGCAGCCCAAGAATCATGCTGAAGTCGTTGTAGAGTAGAGGCAAGGGTTTGTCGATCAAGCCGATGCTCATGAGAAAGTGGTTGATGATGCCGTGATCGCCCAGGATGATCATCCAACCGTAGATGGTGATAAGCTCCCCCACCCAGATGGGGATCAGCAGCAACATCGTCAAAAAGGCCGAATATTTTGGCGACACTACCTTGGTGAGATAAAAAGCCACGGGAAAGGCCACGACGAAGGCCAGAAGCGTCACTCCTACGGCGTAAGCGACGGTCTTGACAAAAGTCAGCCAGTAGATCTCGTTTTGGAAAAAGTCCAGGTAGTTCTGGATCGTAAAGCCCTCTTGGCCTTCAACCTTGAAAGAGTTGATCAACAGATCGATATGCGGAATCAAAATCAGCGGCAGCAGCCAGAGCAGCACCGGGAGCATCAACAGCCAGAAGGTGGGGGAGAATCTCCGTTT
>JALSTG010000052.1 GCA_026983875.1 Campylobacteraceae bacterium | reverse complement strand
GTGACCCACAAAGTGGGCATTTCTAGCGACGGTGAGGGCCTTTTCGAAGGTTTCGGGATCCAGGCCCGAGATCTCCATCGCCTCTTTGATGTTGCGGGGCAGGATGCGGACTTTGCGCTCTTTGACGTAGAGATTGCCCACCTCGTGGAGGGCCTCCAGGACCCGGACGACCAGAGGGTTGAGGGCGTTGCCGAAGGATTCGGGCGTGCCGGAGAGGGCCTGCTTGATCAGCTCACCCGCTTCGGTCAAGACCAGGCCGTCGTCGGGGAGCTGTTCGATGATGCCCCGGGCTTCGAGCTTGTTGAGTCCGTAACTTACCTCTTCACGTAGGGTCTCGTCGAACTCGGCATAGAGGTCCTCGACGAAGGAGCCCCGAGCGGGGATATTGTGCAAAACTTGAAGTTCGAATCGGGTAATGTGGGGCTTGCGCTCTACCGTATAGGCCAGATCGGCATAGAGTTTGCCCGAATGGGTCGCCGCGCCGCCGCCGACGAGATGCTCGGCTTTGGCAGCCTCGTACCAGGCGTAATTGGGCGCGCCAAACTCGCTCTGGCGGATGGTGATCGCCTTGACGGCAGGAGCGCTGATCTCCCGGATCCCTTTTTGGGTCTGCTCTTCGTAGACCATCCGCCCCTCGGGAGTCAGGTCGTAGTATAGCTTGCCTTTTTCGCTCACCTTGGCTTCGACGAGGCTGAAGCTCTTGAGGGTGAAGAGGGACTCTTCGATTACATCCATCAGTTTCTCGAGCCAGTGGTTGCCCTTTTCGTAGAAGCTTTTGAAGAGCTCTTCCACGCTGAGGGCTTCGGCAAATTTTTTCTTGAGTTCCTCTTTTTTCTGATAACCCATATCTTCGTTTAGCCGACGCCCGTAATGCTCTTTGAGGTGCTTATACTCTTTCAGCGGCAGATCAAGCAGATAGTGACGAATCTCTTCGGGAGTGGGCAAAACCTCGGGATTGGAGTCGTGACGCTTCATCACCTCGACGATCCCTTTGAGGATTTCGATGTCCAGGGCTTCGAGGTTGAAGGTCTTGGCCGGGAGATAGGCTCCCTCCCGCAGGATATGCAGGACCTCTTCGAGCGCTTCTCCCGCCGGGATGAGTGAGCCTTCGGCATCGACGAGCGCCAGGGTTTCAAGGAGCTCCTTTTCCGTGTCGCCGAGTTGCTCGAAGCCCTTATCGAGATAGAGCGCGATCAGATGAAGGTACTCCTCACTCAGCACCGTGTCGTAGGGATAGGCCATGTGGGTAATTGCCTCTTTGACGGCCAGTCCCAGGCGGTTGAGGGTAAAGATCTCCGTCTCGGGCATGCTGTAACTGAGTAGACGCATCGACTCCAGAAGCTCGGCTTCGCGTCCGTCGAAGACTATCTCGTTCTTTTCGGCAGGCCCTTCGGGCATGGAGACGATGAAATTGGCCAGATCCTTGTCGATCTCCAGTTTGGGGTGTGCGTGGAGATAGATCTCATAGAGTGCGTGAGCATAGTCGTTGAGTTTGACACATTCGCCACAATGGTCGTCTCGGACCTTCTCGGCAAATCCGCGCGTCATGAGAGCATCGGCGACTTTTTCGCCTACATAGTCGTTGTTTTTGGCGGCGGCCTCGATCATGGCAATCACTTCGCTGCCGATCCAGCGAAATCCCTCTTTCCAGTTAGCGGGAATGTCGAGTTTGCCTTTTTGATTCATCTCATCGAGGAGATGAATCAGGTTGCGACCCCAGTAGGAGAGGCGATATTCGACCCGGCTGCTGCCCAGTTCCAGCATGTTGGCTAGGTCCAGTTCTCGGTAGGGGGCACTTTCGCTTGTGACGGCGATTTGGCAGTGGGCCCCTTTGTTCTCCTCTCCAAGCACGTTGTAGAGTGCGACGGCGTGTTCTTTTTTGATCAGCATTTTTGCTCCTTCTTTTTGTTTTGATGAAATTGTAGGGCTTTGACGAGCGATAGAGTGCAACCGGGGTTGCAATAGGCGGAGCCAAGGAGATTTTTTTGAAAAAACCGATCTATGGCTAGGATGAGGAGAGTATTAGAGTTTTTCGGTCCCGCTGGCAGGATACCGGCGTTGGGAGAGATAGAGCCCCAGGAGGATCAGAACTCCTCCGATAATCATGACAGGGGTAAGCTTTTCGTGAAGGATTACGACGCCGGTGAGGGCGGTGAGAAGGGGGACGAGGTAGATGTAATTTCCCGCGGCGACGGGACCGATGATCTCAATGCCTCTTTGCCAGAAGAAAAAAGCAACCCCGGAAGCAAAAAGCCCCAAAAAGAGGAGATTTAAAGCTACGACGGGGAGAGTCAAGGCCTGCCAGTGCATCGGTTCGTCCCGAAAAAACTGCCAGAGCAGCATCAAGATAATGGCATAGAAAAAGCTCTTTCGGGTGATAAGCATGGGGCTGTACCCCGCCGGAGCTCGTTTGAGAAGGACAGAGTAAAGGGCAAAGACCGAAGCGGCCGCAAGGGCGAGTAGATCTCCTCGGAGTCTAAGCTCGAAGTGACGCCCCTCAAAGAGGATCATTCCCATACCGGCCAGGGCGACGACGAAGCCGAGCAACAGCGGAAGCCGGAAACGTTCGTTTCTGACCGTGAAGTGGGCCAGCAGCGCCGTGAGGATCGGAATCGCACCCATATAGAGTCCCACATTGGCCGCCTGGGTATAACGCAGAGCGTAATTTTCCAGAAGAAAATAGACGAAAATCCCCAAAAAACCGAGGAGTAGAAAGTAGAGCTCTTCCCGGATCGAACGGATCACTCCTTTGAGGGGAGCGACGAGGAGCATCAGTCCCCAGGCGAGGCTGAAGCGATATAGCATCACTTCGATGGGGGTGATATGGGAGAGGAGCACCTTGTTGCCCACGAAGGCGACGCTCCAGATAGCGACGGTGATGAAGGTAAAAAGATGTCCTGCCAGGCGGGTGGCGGGAAGGGTAGGCATGTTAGCCGCCGAGGTACTTTTTGCGGACTTCGTCGTTGCCCAGGAGTTCGGAAGCAGGACCTTCGAGGGCGATGGAGCCGTTTTCAAGGACATAGCCTTTGTCGGCGATTTTCAGGGCGGCAAAGGCATTCTGCTCCACGAGGAGAATGGTAATGCGTTTTTTGAGCTCGGTGATGATCTCGAAGACTTCCCCGACGATCTTGGGCGCGAGACCGAGGCTGGGCTCGTCCAGCATCAGGACCTTCGGTTCGCTCATGAGCGCCCGGGCGATGGCCAGCATCTGCTGCTCTCCACCGGAGAGGGTCCCGGCAAGTTGCTGCTTTTTGCCGGAGAGGCGGGGGAAGAGTTCGTACATTTCATTTCGTAGCCGTTCGAAGTTGGCGTCGTTGTTGAAGGCACCCATCCGAAGGTTCTCATCGACCGTGAGATTGATGAAAACACGGCGCCCTTCGGGGACCAGGGAGATCCCCTCCTGGATGATACGGTGGGTGGGGTGCTTACTGATCTCTCGACCCTCAAAAAGGACGGTACCTCTTTTTTTGACGATGTTGACGATGGCGTTGAGGGTGGAGGTTTTCCCCGCACCGTTTGAGCCAATGAGAGTGACGATGGTATGAGGATCGATTTGCATGTCGATGCCCCGGACCGCCGCAATGACGCCGTAATAGACTTCAAGGTTCTTGATCTCAAGCATGGGTAAAGTCTCCTAGGTAGGCTGCGACCACTTTTTCGTTGACGATGGCTTCGGCCGGGGGGCCTTCGAAGATCTTCTCTCCGTAGTCGAGGACGGTGACGGTGTCGCACATGGCATTGACGAACTTCATGTCATGCTCGATGAGCAGGATGGTCAGATCGTAGTCTTTTTTGATCTTGTGAATAATCTGGGAAAGATCTTCGGTTTCGCTGGGGTTCATCCCCGCCGCCGGCTCGTCCAGGAGGAGGAGTTTGGGCTTGGTGGCTAGAGCCCGGGCGATCTCGACCTTGCGTTGATTGCCGTAGCTCAGAGCTGTTGCATTGTTCTCGGCATAGTCGGCGATACCAAACTCTTCGAGGATTCCCATCGCTTCGGCCCGGATGCGCCGTTCGTAACCGTGATAACGGGGAAGACGGAGGACTGCCTCGAGGTATGTATAAGGGATCTGGTCGTGAAAGCCGATGAGAATGTTCTGCAGCACGCTCATGCTTTTGAAGAGGCGGATATTCTGGAAGGTTCGGGCGATCCCTTTGGCAACGACCTTGTGGGGTTTGGTACCGGTGATATCCTCTCCGTCGAAGACGACGGTCCCCTCCGTGGGCTGGTAGTTGCCGGTAATGATATTGAAAATCGTGGTTTTACCCGCACCGTTGGGGCCGATCAGGCCGTAAATGGCGTCGGAAGGAACTTTGAAGGAGAGGTTGTCGATGGCGGTGACGCCGCCGAACTTCATGGTGACGTTGCGGATTTCCAGCAGAGGGCTACTCATGCCTTACCCTTTTTCTTGAATTTGTCCCGGATGATCTCGTGAATCTCCCGATCTCCGAAGAGTCCTTTGCGGGCAAAGAGCATCATGACGATGAGGAGAATCGCGAAGACGACCATTCGCATCCCGGGATGGGCGCCGGTATGCATTCCGAAGATCACCATGTCGTCGTCGAGGAAGCGGAGCCACTCCATGGATCCCATGACGAGGATCGTGGCCAGGAGCGCACCGGTCATGGAGCCCAGGCCGCCGAGGACGATGATGATCAGGAGTTGGAAGGTCAGGAGGAAACTAAACTGATCGGGGGTGATGGTCGTCAGGAAAGAGGCCAGCAGTCCGCCGCCGATTCCCTCGAAAAAGGCGCTGGTCATAAAGGCCACGGTCTTGATGCGGAAGGTGTTGATCCCCATCGCCGTTGCAGCATCTTCGTCGTCCCGGACCGCTTTCATGGCTCGGCCGTATTTGGAGTAGATGATGTGGAGCATAACGATAAGGGTGATGAGGGCGATGGTACCGATCCACATGAAGTTGGCGACTTCGGGAATATCGTTGAGGCCCATGGCACCGTTGGTATAGGCGGGGGAGTTGAGGGCGAAGATCCGGATGATAAAACCGAAGCCCAGGGTGACGATCGCCAGGTAGTCTCCCCGGACACGGAAGACGGGAAAGCTCAGAAGCAGAGCGATGATCGTCGCGGCGATTCCGCCAATGAGAACGGCGGGAAGAAAGGAAGCCTGCATCTGCAGGACGATCGGGGCGGGATCGACCAGGGCAAACATATCGATCTTGTCGCTGGAAGGGATCAGAAAAAGCGCGGTGAAATAGGCCCCGATGGCGACGAAACCGTTGGGTTCGAGGGAGAACTGTCCCGTCACGCCGTTGATGAGGTTGTAGCTCAGTGCCAGTATGGCAAAGATCCCGATATTATTGAGGATACTTAAAGTGTAGGAGTCGAGGGTCTGGTTGGCCCAGGCGATGAATCCGAGAGTCAGGAGAATCAGCAAAAGTTTCACAATGGCGTTTTTCATTATCATCTCCTTAGAAGCGGCTTCGTTCGAGATCTTCGCCCATGATGCCGGTAGGACGGAAGAGCAGGACCAGAATCAGGAAGAAGAAGGCGAAGGCATCTTTGTATCCCCCGAGCTCCGGGAAGAGGGCGACGACGAAGATCTCGGTAAAGCCGAGGATAAAACCGCCGATTACGGCGCCGGTTACCGAACCGATCCCGCCCAGGACGGCGGCGGCGAAGGCTTTGAGCCCTACGATAACCCCCATAAGCGGATCGATACTGGGATAACTGATAGCGTAGAATACGCCGCCGATAGCCGCCAAAGCCGATCCCAGAGCGAAGACGATGGTGATAATCCGGTCGGCGTCGACTCCCATCAGCTTGACGGTAGGGATGTCGAAGGCCAGCGCCCGGATGGCCATGCCGTATTTGGTTCGGTAGAGTACCCAGAGGACTCCGCCGAGAATCAAAACGGTGACGACGGGGATAATGATGACGGTCACCGGAAGGTAGATCTCCCCTAGATGCAGTACTTTGGTGAGATAATCGGGTGCGGGAAAGGCTTTGGGAATACCGCCGAAGATGACGTTGAAGAGATTTTCCAGAAAAAAGCTGATACCGATGGCGGTAATCAGCAGGGAGATCTTCGGAGCTTCACGCAGCGGCTTGTAGGCGATCTTGTCCGTCAGGATACCGACGATGACCGTTCCGATGATTCCCAGCAACACTGCCAGGGGGAAGGGAAGCCCCGCCGTAACCCCCATCAGGGTCAAAAAAGCACCGACCATCATGATGTCGCCGTGGGCAAAGTTAATGAGGCGAAGCACGCCGTATACCATGGTATAACCGATGGCGATGAGGGCGTACATACTCCCCAGACTTGCGCCGTTGATCAACTGTTGCAGAAAAGTGCTGAAGTCCATTGCGAACCTTAATAACTGTTTTGGGTGGGAAGAGGACGGCAGGAACCCCCGCACCTTAGTGCTTCAGGTCTCCGCAGCACGCTTCCTCTTTGACTCCTTTCAATCTTGTGCTCAGGGTGAGGCACAATACTGAAAGGAAGCAAAGCGACGCTCCGAAAGGAGCGTTCGTCGATGCCGCGATCCTGATTAGGGGTTGACGGTGGTTTTGTAAGCGAACTTGCCGTCTTTGACTTCGTTGATGACCGCAGATTTAACGGCGTTGCCGTTTTCGTCGATGTTGATGACCCCGGTGATGCCCTTGTAGCCCTTGGTGTGGCGGAGCTTGTCGTTGACACACTCTTTATCGGTGGGAGCTTTGCCCTCGTCGATGCACTGGTTCATGGCATTGAGGATCATCCCGTAGGCATCAGCCGCCAAAGCGCCCATAGAGTCTGCCGGCTTGTGGTACTTTTTGTGGAAGGCTTCGACATAGGCTTTAGCTTCGGGAGAGGAAGCCGCCGCTTCGTTGAAGTGGTCGGTGTACATGAAGCCTTCGGCCGCTTTGCCGCCGATCTTGACCAGCTCGGGGAAGCCGACGCCGTCTGCGCCGATGAAGGGAGCCTTCACACCCATGGCACGAGCCTGCTTGACCATCAGTGCCGCTTCGGGATAGTAGCCGGTGAAGGCGATGATGTCGGGGTGGGCCGCTTTGATCGTAGAGACCTGGGCGTTGAAGTCCTTATCTCCGGAGTTGATCAGCACGGTCTTGAGGATCTTGCCGCCGCCGGCGGTGTAGGCTTTTTTGAAGGCTTTGGAGAGGCCGACGGAGTAATCTTGCTTGGCATCGGTGACGACGACGGCGGTTTTCATCCCGTTATTGAGGGCATACTTGGCCATAACCGCCCCTTGGAAGGGGTCGATGAAACAGGCGCGGGTGACGTATTTTTTGCCTTTGGTGACCCGAGGGTTGGTGGAGGCGTGGGTGATCATGGGTGTCTTGGCTTTTTCAGCGATAGGAGCCATTGCCATGGAGTTGCCGGAAGCGACTTCGCCGAGGATAACGGTGACGCCGTTTTTGTCGAGCAGACGCTTGACGGCAGTGGCCGCTTCGACTTTATCGCCGCGGTCATCCAGGACGACGAGTTTGACGTCATCGCCGTTTTTGAGCTTGTGGTTTTGCTCATAGGCGATGTCGAGACCGCCTTTACTGGTCTGGCCAAAGGCCGCGATGGGTCCCGTCAGGGGCAGGACGACGCCGACTTTGACTTCCTTGGCCATGGCGATTCCGCCGGCCAGTGCGATTGCAGCAGCAATACTCATACTTTTCTTCATCTAAACTCCTTGGATTGATTTGGTGTCTCTTATACTATCAGGCTATTTCTTTTCCAAAACTTAAAGTAGCCGTTTTTGGGGACTTATTGTCCCAGGAGGCGCTTGACGGTTTGGCTGATACGCCCGCCGTCGGCCCGGCTGCCGATAACTGCTTTGGCCTTGCCCATGACCTTGCCCATATCTTTCATACTTTCGGCACCCACTTCAGCGATGATCTCTTGGAGACTCTTTTCCAATTCGGCATCGTCCATCGGTTCGGGAAGGTAGGTGCGAACCAGAGCGATCTCCGCTTCGTCCTTGGCAACCAGATCGTCACGGCCTGCCTCTTTGAACTGTGCGATGGCGTCTTCACGCTGTTTGACATATTTCATCAAGATTGCCTCCACATCGGCGTCACTGAGCTCTCTACGCTCGTCGACCTCGATCTGTTTGATGGCGGCACTCAGGTTGCGCAGCGTGTCTCGGCGGACGGTATCCTTGGCTCGCATGGCTTCTTTGATATCATTTTTGATTCGTTCTTTGAGGGTCATTTACGCTCCTTAGTTGATATAGTTTTTTGCATAAGATGGTGTAATTATAGCGGGTCGAACGAGGGCCTTCACTATTATTGAAGGAGAATAAAACCGCCCGAATAGAGCTCTTTGGTGAGCGAGAGAAAATTCCGGCGTATTCCTGGTCTATAAGCGAGGCTCATTCGCCGTCGGCGGCTTCGAAGTCGAGGGAGGCGCTGTTGATGCAGTAGCGCTCTCCCGTCGGAGCGGGCCCGTCGGGGAAGAGGTGTCCCAGATGACAGCCGCAGCGGGTACAGCGGACCTCGGTGCGGATCATGCCGTGGGAGTCGTCGCGATGGGCGCTGACGGCCTCCCGGGTGACGGGGCGGGTGAAGCTGGGCCATCCGGTGCCGCTGTCAAATTTGTCTTCGCTGGAGAAGAGGGGAGCATGACAGCATTTGCAGCGGTAGATTCCGGGGCGTTTGTTGTCCCAGTATTCGTTGCGAAAGGCAGGTTCGGTCCCTTGCTCGCAGCAGACGTGGTACTCGAAAGGGGTCAAACGACGACGCAATTCTTCATGATCGAGTTGGATTTTAGGCATAGGCTTTTCTTTCCTGTTTTTATTAAGGGCACTTATCATACCATATAGCCAACTTGTTTATCAAAAGGAGCCCAGGTGAGTCTTTTGCAGCTGATATTGCTGATCAGTGCCGGCGTGATTTTCTATCTCTTTTTCCGGCAGCTCTTTTCGGGCAACTATCCCAAGCGGGGGATCGATTATGAAGCGAAACGGGCCGATGTCCAAATCGGAGAAATCAATCGCCCCGACAAGACCTTTTCCCGTGCACCGGAGTCCAAAAGCCGGCTGCAGGAGCTCCTGGAAATCGCCGATGCATCGTTGGAGAAGGGGGATAATCTGGAAGCCAAGAAGGCACTCCAGAGCGCACTGATACTGGATGAGCGGAATATAGAGGCTCTGCGTCGGCTCGGAGTGGTCTATATGAATATGAACGACTATAGCAACGCACGGAAGATCTATGAGATGCTTCTGCAGATTGACCCGCGGGATGATCTGGCCCACTCCTCTCTGGCCAATGCCTTGCACAAGCTCGGAGAGGATGAGGAGGCACTGGCCCATCACAAAGAAGCGATTGCGATCGATCCCGATTATGCGCCCCAT
Organism: Campylobacteraceae bacterium; assembly: GCA_026983875.1. Lineage (GTDB taxonomy): Bacteria > Campylobacterota > Campylobacteria > Campylobacterales > Sulfurovaceae > Nitratifractor. The sequence continues at coordinate 7,788 of JALSTG010000052.1, read as the reverse complement.
CACTACAACTACGCCAACACCCTCTACGATCTGGGACGAAAAGAGGAGGCTTTGGAAGAGTATCGCAAGGCCTATGCCCTGGATCCCGAGCTTCATGAGGCGAAAAAGATGATTGAGAAGTTGGAAGCATGAGCCGGATGGAAGAGCACTGCTTCATCCGAGAGGAGGCGACGAGTCGGATACTGGAGTGCGTTTCCCGGTACTGTGCCCAATGTTACCGGGAGTTTGGTGAGGGGGAGGAGATTTTCTACGATACCCAGAACTATCGCTATCTCTGCAAAGCGTGTGCCGAGGAGCAGGCACGGCATCTGGACGAAGCCTGTGAACGGATCGACGAGGAAGAAGAGCCTGGCGGGTTATTTTAAATTCAAAAAAGGAGTTTTTCACGATGGAGAAAGTGATCGTTTGGCACAATCCTCGCTGCAGCAAATCCCGCAACGGGATCAAATACCTGGATGAGAAGGGGATCGACTACGAAATCCGACGCTATCTCGACGAGCCGCCGAGCGTGGAGGAGATTCGGGAGGTCCTGAAGAAACTGGGAATGAGACCTCGGGAGCTGATGCGGACCAAAGAGAAGCTCTACCGGGAGCTGGGACTAAAAGATGTGGAGGATGAGGAGAAGCTCATCGAAGCGATGGCTATGCATCCCAAACTGATCGAGCGTCCCATCGTCATCCGGGGAGATCGGGCGGTGGTCGCCCGACCCGAGACGAAGATCGACGAACTCTTTGAAGCCGAGGAGCCTTGATGCACTTTAAGCTGGAGCGTTTTGACAGTATCGGCGACGGACTGCGCCGGGAGATCGAGGAGGTGGGACGGATCGTGGCTTTTGAAAAGCACGATACGCCTTTGGATTATGATGAGACGCTGAACTATTTTTTCATCTTTCTCAGCGGCAAGGTCAAGGTCTTTGAGATGAACCTCTCCAACGGGAAGGAACAGACCCTCTACCTGCTGGGCCGGGGAGATATGTACGATACGGTCACGCTTCTCGACGGCAAACCTCATGAATTGATGAACGAAGCTCTCGAAGCGGGAGAGATGCTGAGGGTTCCTATCGGCAAGGCCCGAGAGTGGATGTATGACTATCCCATCTTTGGCGAGATCGTCCTCAAGTATGTGGCTTCCCAGATTCGCCGCGTGGAGGAACTTGCCGCGGATCTGACGCTGCTGGATACCAAAGAGCGCCTTATCAAACTGATCATCGAGAGTATCGAGAAGAGCCGCTCGACGGGACAGAATATCCTCGAAAATCTCTCCCATGCGGAGATCGCGAAGCTTATCGGAACCGTCCGACACGTCGTCGACCGTCACATCAAACAGCTCAAGGCCGAGGGAATTTTGGAGAGCGGCCGTCGTAAGTTGGCGTTGAAAAATATGGAAAAGCTCCAGGAGAAGCTGGACGATATAGGCTTGTGATTCCAAGGAGTTTTTTACTCTTGTTATAATGGATCGTCTAAAAAACCAATAAGGAGCCAAGATGGGGTACTTCTCAAAAGCCAAGGTGGGAGACAAAGTCTACGGGTTGGTTTTCGGCAAGGGGAAAATCGTCGCGGTCTATCCCGACAGCCACTATTCGATCATGGTGGAGTTTGACAACGGCTACGAAGTCCCTTATACGGAAGACGGCGTACCCGGCTGGGGGCGCTTCAAAAAGCAGACCCTATTCTATCGCAGCGATGTCGATCTGAGCAAGGCGGATTTCTCCCCGGTGGAGAAGATCCTCTCTCCCAAGAAGATCATCAAATTGCGTAACAAAGGACAGCTTCAGGTACGTCTGCCGTCGGGGCTGTGGAAGAGCGTCAAAAAGGCCGACCCCGCCTATGTAGAGGAGCTTTTGGAAAACGAGCAGTATCACCTCTTCCGGAAAAAGCCCTAAAGGGACGGTAGAGCGCTTCGACGCCGCTATCTTCTTCAAATCCTGTAACGTTCTGCAACACTAAAGGTAGCAAAGCGAGTCCTGAGACTCCTTCGTCGAGTTCTCTTTATCCTCCTTCTGCTACCATCGTGTTACCCAATCCATCACTTAATAGAGGGAGATATCTATGTCTTTGATCGAAGAGTATAAAAAACATACCCAAGAGCGCGCCAAACTGGGCGTCCCTCCGCTGCCCCTGACGGCGCAGCAGACCGCCGAACTGGTGGAACTCCTCAAGCAGGACCCCATTCCCGAGGAGGCGTATCTCCTCGACCTGCTCAAAAACCACATCAATCCCGGCGTGGATGATGCCGCCTACGTCAAGGCGGCCTTCCTCAACGCCATCATCACGGGTGATGCCCACTGCAAGGCCCTGAGCAAGGTCGATGCGGTGAAGATCCTCGGTATGATGCTGGGGGGCTACAACGTCGGTCCCCTGGTCGAAGCCCTCAAGCACGAAGATCCCGCCGTCGCCCAGGCGGCCGCCGATGAGCTCAAGCATACGATCCTGGTCTACGACGCCTTCAACGACGTCAAAGAGCTGATGGACGAAGGCAATGCCTTTGCCAAAGAGGTCATCGAGTCCTGGGCCGAAGCGGAGTGGTTCCTGAGTCGCGAGCCTCTCCCCGAAGAGATGAAGCTGACGGTCTACAAGGTCCCTGGCGAGACCAACACCGACGATCTCTCTCCCGCCAGCGAAGCCTTCACCCGTTCCGACATCCCTCTCCATGCCCAGTCGATGCTGATCAACCGGATGGAGAATCCCTTGGAGACGATCAAAAAGCTCAAAGCCAAGGGCAATGATCTGGTCTACGTCGGGGACGTCGTGGGAACGGGAAGCTCTCGAAAGTCGGGAATCAACTCGGTACAGTGGTGGTTCGGCCACGACATTCCCGGCGTGCCCAACAAGCGCACCGGCGGCGTGGTCATCGGCTCCATCATCGCGCCGATCTTCTTCAATACCGCCGAGGACAGCGGCTGTCTGCCCATCGAAGCTCCCGTCGACGCTCTGGAGACGGGTGACGAAATCGTCGTCAAACCCTTCGAGGGCAAGATCTACAAAAACGGCGAAGTGGTCAGTGAATTTATTCTCAAGCCCAATACTCTCCCCGACGAGATGCGTGCCGGAGGGCGGATCCCCCTCATCATCGGCAAGGGATTGACCAACAAAGCCAGAGAAGCTCTCGGGCTGGGCCACAGCGAAGTCTTCGCGCAGCCGGAGCAGCCGGCCGACAGCGGCAAGGGCTATACTTTGGCCCAGAAGATGGTTGGTCGCGCCTGCGGCGTCGAGGGGGTGCGTCCCGGTATGTACGTCGAGCCGGTCGTCAGCACCGTTGGGAGTCAGGATACCACCGGTCCCATGACCCGGGACGAGATCAAGGAGCTGGCGGCTCTGAGCTTCGGTGCCGATCTGGTGCTTCAGACTTTTTGTCACACCGCAGCCTACCCCAAACCCGCCGACGTGGAGCTCCAGCATACGCTGCCTCCTTTCTGGACCAGCCGGGGCGGCGTGATTCTCAAGCCCGGCGACGGGGTCATCCACAGCTGGCTCAACCGTATGGTCCTCCCCGATACCGTCGGGACCGGCGGCGACAGTCATACCCGTTTCCCCATCGGTATCAGCTTCCCCGCCGGATCGGGGCTGGTGGCCTTTGCCGCGGTGACGGGGATGATGCCCCTGAATATGCCCGAGTCGGTTCTGGTCAAGTTCAAAGGCGAGATGCAGCCGGGGATCACTCTGCGGGATCTGGTCAACGCCATTCCCTATGCGGCGATCAAAGAGGGGCTCCTGACTGTCGAGAAAAAAGGCAAGAAAAACGTCTTCGCCGGTCGGATCCTGGAGATCGAGGGCTTGGAGGATCTGAAGGTCGAGCAGGCTTTCGAACTCTCCGACGCCTCCGCCGAGCGGAGCGCTGCCGCCTGTACCGTCAAGCTCAACAAAGAACCGGTCATCGAATATCTGCGCTCCAACATTACGTTGCTTGAGGAGATGATCAAAAAAGGGTACGAGGATAAGCGCACTCTCCAGCGCCGGATCGATAAGATGAAGGCGTGGCTGGAGAATCCCGAGCTCATGGAGCGGGACGAAGATGCCGAATATGCGGCAGTCATCGAGATCGATCTCAACGAGATCACCGAGCCTATCGTCGCCTGCCCCAACGATCCCGACGATGTGGCGACCTTGAGCGAAGTCCTGGCCGACGAGAAGCGCCCCAAGAAGATCGACGAAGTTTTCGTCGGCTCCTGTATGACCAATATTGGGCTCTTCCGGGCTCTGGGCGAGGTTCTCAAGGGCGAAGGAGCCGTCGATACCCGTCTCTGGGTCGTTCCTCCTACGAAGATGGACGAGAAGGAGCTGATCGAGGAGGGCTACTATGCGATCTTCGGTGCGGCGGGAGCCCGGACCGAAATTCCCGGTTGCTCGCTTTGTATGGGGAACCAGGCGAGGGTCCGGGACAATGCCGTGGTCTTCTCCACCTCTACCCGAAACTTCGACAACCGCATGGGCAAAGGAGCCCAAGTCTATCTGGGAAGCTCCGAGCTGGCAGCGGTCTGTTCTCTCCTGGGGCGCATCCCCACCAAAGAGGAGTATCTGGAGATCGTTAACCGCAAGATCACCGAGGATAAGAAGGAGAAGGTCTACAGTTACCTCAATTTCGATCAGATTTCCGAAGAGATTCTCGACGAGATGCTGGAGTAATCCCTCCGGAATCTCTCTTCTATTTTTCTTCTTCTCTATTCAAAGCTCTTTTTCTTCCAATTTCTAAGGGAAGCTGACTATAATGGTATAGCTTTCCCCCCTGACTTCATAAAAAGAAGGGCTATAGCGGATTTTTTTAATTGAAGAAGGATGATTAATGTATAAAAAGAGTGTGATGACCTTGTTGGCGGCTGCGTTGAGTATCAATTTTTTATGTGCTACTCCTCCGGAGCCGGCGGTAGATATCGTCAAACATCTTGAGTTCCTCGGTTACAAAGCGACCATGGACAGTAAAAATATTAAGGCGAAGCATCCAAAATATTTCAATATCTTCTTGAAAAAATTCCGAGGGGGGATTCTTGTGACGGCCTATTATGGGGCAACCAGTTATGCAGCTTCTCACCGCGGTAAGTTCCTCGAACTGATCAATACGCTCAATCGGGAGGCGACGGCCGGACGCTACTATCTGGACAAGGACGGGGATCTGGTCATCGAGGGATACTATCCGGGGACGTACCATCGGACCAACTTCGGTACTTTTCTCGAAGCCTTTAATGAAGAACGCAATCACCTGGCAAAGCATATCAAAGAGCTTGAGCCTTTCCTTAAATAATCTCTACAATCTTCTTTTCTTCCCCTCTTCGGGGATCAATCTTTTTTAAAATATGCTTTCCCTCCATTTCGAGAATACGACTGCAATCACCTGATACTAGAACTTTTCAGAGAGTTGAGGGCTTAGATTCATCTGCTCGCGGATCACTTAGATATGAGGAGAGCTTGAGCATCTGCGTGACAATGAGTATGGTTGGGGATTGGAGAAACTGGTGGGTCCTCCGGGACTCGAACCCGGGACCGCCCGGTTATGAGCCGGGAGCTCTAACCAACTGAGCTAAAGACCCTCTTTGTCCTGGCGAAGTTTTCGCTCACGGATACTGCGGGGAAGGTAGAGATCTTCTTTGGAGACCTTTTTAAGGGGGCCCTTCTCCTGCATTGTAATTTTAGCGTCGGCATTATACTGGAAATAGCGTTTGAAGGCAATGAGATTGATGAGAATCCCAAAGAAGACGGCAAAGATGATGAAGCTGGTCCCCCCGTGGCTGAACATGGGTAAGGGAACTCCGACGACCGGAGCCATTCCGATGATCATGAACATATTGACATTCATATAGATGAAGATGAGAAACGCCAGACCCCCGGCTACGGTTTTGATGAGGTAGTCTCTGCCGTAAATATGGGAGAGGATCAAGAGATGAATGATCAACAGAATATAGAGGACGATGACCGTGAGCATTCCCCGGTAGCCGAAGCGCTCGCCCAAGTAGGCAAAAATAAAATCACTGGAAGAGATGGGAAGAAACTTTAGCTGGGTTTGGGTTGCCTCCTCTTTGGGCTTGCCCGTCACGCCGCCGGACCCTATGGCGATGAGAGCCTGCTGGACATGGTAGCTGGGTTTTCCCAGGAAATCGGCGATACGTTTTTTCTGATAGTCGTGGAGGTGGTCGTAGAGTATCGGAGCCGAGAGTGTGGCCAAAAGCAAGACGCTGATCCAGACGCGCCATTTCACCCCGACGAGGAAAAGCACCCCGTAACCGGTCAGCAGCAGCACCAGTGCCGTCCCCAGGTCGGGCTCCTTGGCAATAAGGAGAAAAGGAATGAGGATGACGACGGAGAGCTTGGCAAAATCGATAAAGCCGTAGCCCTCTTTGGGAGGAGGGTTTCGATGGATGAGCCAGGCGAGCATGAGGATGACGCTGACCTTGATGAACTCCGAAGGCTGGATCGTCAGGCCGGTCCCGGGTATCGGGAGCCAGCGTCGGGCGCCGAGGATCGTTTTGCCGGCGACATCCACCGCGGCAAGGAGCAGAAGGTTGAAGAGGTAGCTCAGGGGTGCGAACCACCATAGAATCTTCTGCCACGGAATAAAAACCGCCAGAAGAAAAGCCATTGCACCGACGACATAATAGGTCATCTGCTTCGTAAAAAGAGCCGGATTGATCTCCTTGACCAGAATGGAGGAGATCACCAGGAGGGGCAGAATCTGGAGCACAAGAAGATAATTGAAATTTTTCGGGAGGGTTTTGAAGTAATTCGATACCTCTTTCCAATCCAGATCCATGACGCCCTTTTCGCCTTTCGGCTCTGAGATTTTGCGCTATTATATCAGATCGATCTCATGCAAAAGAGGGAGGGGGATGCGAAGGTTTCAATTCTCGGGACTTCAAAAGGTCAATGGAGTACTTCATACCGTGACGATGCGGGATCCCGAGGCGATCCTGGAGGGATCGATGGCGCTGCATACGGGGCAGGATGCCGGGGCGGTTCTTCGCAATCGTCGGAGCCTGGAGGAGTATTTCGGGTCCGACGCTCTTTTCGTTTCGGCTCTGCAGGTTCATGGAGACAAGATCTATCGGATTAGGGACCCTCAAAGTCGTGGCTGGGAGAGCCTGGACCGAAGGCTTCAGGCCGATGCCCTCGTGACGGCAACTCCGAAGGTGGTGCTGACGATTCTGACGGCCGATTGCGTTCCGATTCTCCTGTGCGATCCCGAGGCAAGGGTGATCGCCGCCGTCCATGCGGGCTGGAAAGGCAGTCGGCTGGGGGTCGTCGCCAAAACGGTTCGTACGATGTGTCAAGAGTTCGGGGCCGAGGCGTCGCGGATTCTGGCGGCGATCGGTCCGGCCATCGGAGGCTGCTGCTATGAGGTGGGTGAAGAGGTCGCCGGCGCATTCCGTTCTATCGAGGGAGCGGTGACGCAAAGAGAGGGTGCTCGCCCCCGTCTCGATCTCAAAGCGGTCAACCGCTTCCAACTGCTGGAGGCGGGGCTTTTGCCGGAGCGGATCGAAGTCTCCACGGTCTGCACGGCTTGCGAGAGGGAACGCTTTTTCTCCTATCGGGCCGAAGGGGGCTGCGACGGGCGATTTTTGAGTGCAATCATGTTGAAATCTTGATGAAAAGGAGGAAGAAGATGAGAGTTAGATCTTTTCTCAAAGTGATGGGATTTATTGGAATATTTTTTGTATTGACAGGTTGCGCCCCGTCGACTCCCGGCACTGGAATTCCCAGAGAGAATACGCACATAACGAAAAGCCCGGAAGGGATTCGATGGATGCTTCAGAGCTTTGATTATACGAAACAGGCGGTACCCACCGGAGCCTATCTTTTCCTC
>JALSTG010000051.1 GCA_026983875.1 Campylobacteraceae bacterium | reverse complement strand
AGCAGGTTTTCGCGGCAGAGCCACTCCCGCATCCCCGTTTCGTCGAGGCCCAGATCTTTGAGCTTCAGCATGCGGTATTTGGTGCCCCGCTTGTTAAAGAGCGTCGCCATATCGACCCGGCTCAGCCAGCGGTCGATCGTCTCGCAGCCGACGGGCTCCTTTTTGAGATCGACGAAGTCGAACTCCACCCCCTTTTCCTTGAGAAACTTCAACGCCTTGCGCACCGTATCGCAGGTTTTGATGCCGTAGACTTTCATGATTTACCTCCCGGTTTTTTGCTGATCTTAGCTGGATAAAACTTTGATTCATTATAATTTCGCATCGCATTATACAAAGGAACCCCATGGAAAACCTCCCCAACTGTCCCAAATGCGGCAGCGAATACACCTACCAAGACGGCGAACTCCTCATCTGCCCCGAATGCGGATACGAGTGGAACCCTGCGGAAACGAGCGAAGAGGAGAGCGGTCTGGTGGTCAAGGACGCTCACGGCAACATCCTCAGCGACGGCGACTCCGTCACCGTCATCAAGGACCTCAAGGTCAAAGGCAGCCCCACCGGGATCAAAGCCGGCACCAAGATCAAAAACATCCGCCTCGTCGAAGCGAACGACGGCCACAACATCGACTGCAAAGTCCCCGGCATCGGCGCTATCAAACTCAAGCAGGAATTCGTCAAGAAAGCCTAAGCCTTCACTCCGAAGCTATCGGAGTGATCGGCAAAATCTTGCATATGCTCCGGAAGATTTTCACCTTTCTCATCCTCTTCCTGCTGACGGCGGCCGGCATCCTCATCGCCATCGACCGCTACATAGCCTATCGATCCAAACCCTACATCTACACGGATATTCACCAACTGCCCCATAAGCGTGCTCTGTTGTTACTGGGGACCAACAAATACATCGCCAAAGGACGTAAAAACGCTTTCTATCTCTCCCGTATCGCGGCAGCCGCCCACCTCTGGAAGGCGGGCAAGGTCGACGCCATCGTCGTCAGCGGCGACAACGGCACCCGATACTACGACGAGACGACGGCCATGTACCGGGATCTGATCCGCGCCGGCGTCCCCCGGAGCTACATTACGCGAGATTATGCGGGGTTTCGGACCCTCGACTCGGTGGTCCGGGCGGGGCTGGACTTTGGGCTGCGAGACTATATCATCGTCTCCCAGCCTTTCCACCTGGAGCGGGCCCTCTATATCGCCCATGTCATGGGCCACAAGGCCATCGGCTTCGCAGCCCGTGAGATTCCCGGCACTTTGGCAAGCTACCGGATGAGGCTTCGAGAGATCTTCGCCCGGGCCAAAGCCTTCGCCGATCTCTATCTACTCCATACGATGCCGAAATATTACGGAGGGAAGATCCCGGTACGATACCGAGACTAAGCACTCCTCACCTCTTTTCGCATTTTCGTCTATCAAAATGGACGTTTCGGGAAATATTTTTTTCGCCGAAATACCCTTCTCTTCGTCAGAGGATCGTCCTATACTGCCTGATCCCTCGCCAGGAGCAACCAAGCATGAAAAATATCATCCTCCGCTATTACCGTATCCTCGAAGCCGAATATGAAGCCTTCCGGCGTGGTATCATCACCGGGGAGGAGTACCGACAGCGTGCCGGGATAATCGACGCGGCAATCGACAGGCTGGAATCCGCTACTCTTCCGGACAATCCGACGGATCGAAAAACATCTGCAAAACCTTCGGAGCAGTGAAGAAGCCCGGCAGCGTATTACGATAGGACTGCAGCTCCAGCGTAGAAGAGACTCTCCGGGTACGATACGGGAGAAGATTCATATCCTTGATGAGCTTTCGCGCATCTTCGAGTGCCACGATGAGCCCCACGTCCGATATCTGCTTCTGATGGGTGATCAGATGAGCGTAGTAACGTAGAAAGAGCATCGAAGCGACTTCATCATTGAGGGCGAAAAAGTTCAACAGATAACTGCAGCCCGGCTCCTCGATCGTAGGAAAAGCGCTTTCGTCCAATTCACACTCTTCGATACCGAACTCCAAAAGCTTGTCGAAAATCTCTTTGCGGACCTTCAAGGCAAAGAGCAGCCCCATGAACTGCTGCTTATACTCAGCGACATAAAACGCATGGGAGGGGTGCAACGCCCACCGTCGGAAGTGTTCGGGCTGCAACGCCGAATAGTCCTGGGTAAACTCCCGGTCCAGGCCCCGAGCCATCCCGATATAGACCTCGATCTGTTTCGCATCCCTCAACTGTACGACTGTCACCTCATCCATCGGGAGCGAGAGGGGAAAACCGAGTATGATCTTTCGGCTGCGGCCCAGGAGATTTCGAACCCCTCGTTGGCAGATCGCCCGCTCGGAGCTTTCCCTGTCCATTCCATCCCAACAGGGAAGCGCCAATCCCGTCCGTTCCTGGAAAAAACGCAGGATCCCCACCTGCCTCGATAGGCGGGGGAGGATCACCTCCCTTTCCCATTTACTCAGAGTACTGGCATCGACTCCTTCGAAGCTCTCATCGAAAAGATAGAGCTCCGAAACCAATTCATCCTGGGTCAGGCCCAAACGCTCTCGGCAGGTTCTTAGATACTGGGCGAATTTCACGATAGATTCCTCCTCTTCACACTTCCCTCTTATCGGAAAAGTATAGCGCAAGCTCTCGGGAGATCTTCTGGCGTATGCTACAATCTTCTCAAGACAATCCTCTTCCAAAGGATCCGAAAGAATGTACGGTTTCTATCGAATCGCAGCGGCGGTCCCCCGTCTGCATCTGGCCAATCCGGGGCGCAATCTCGACGAGATGCTTCCCCTCGTCGAGGAGGCCGCCGAGCGCGACACGGCGGCACTGGTCTTTCCCGAGCTGAGCCTGACGGGATACACGGCATCGGATCTTTTCTTCCAGGAGCGGCTCTACCAGGCCCAAAACGAAGCGATGCGCCGCCTCCTGGAAGCGACCGCTCCGATTCCCACCCTCCTGGCGGTGGGCATCGCCCTACGCGTCGCCGACCGGCTCTACAACTGCGCGGCGATCGCTCAGCACGGCAAAATCCTCGGCATCGTCCCCAAAAGCTACCTGCCCAACAAGCGGGAGTTCTACGAAAAACGCCAGTTCACCGGCGGAAGGGATATCGTCCGCGAGAGCGTCAACTACCTAGACGAGGAGATCCCCTTCGGGGTAGATCTGCTCTTTGGGGACGGAGAGGACCTGCTTCTGGGCGTAGAGCTCTGCGAAGATCTCTGGGCCGTCACCCCTCCGAGCAACCACATGGCTAGCAACGGCGCCAACGTCATCCTCAACCTCAGCGCCAGCAACGAGCTGGTGGGCAAGGCCGACTACCGCTCCGAGCTGGTCCGCACCCAGAGTGCCCGGCTCCTGGTAGCCTACGCCTACGCCTCCAGCGGCACGGGAGAGAGCAGTACCGATACGGTATTCGGCGGCGACTGCATGATCGCCGAATACGGCTCAATGCTGGCTCGCGGGGAACGATTCCTCCATACAAGTCAGCTGATCACCGCTGACGTGGACTTGCAGAAACTTCGGGGCCTACGCCTGGCCGAGAGCGCCTACGGCGATGCTCGGCGCAAAAAGGTCCGTATCCTCTCCCTCTCTCCCCTGCCCCGGCCCCGGGAGTTGGAACGCTTCGTCGATCCCCGTCCCTTCGTCCCGGGCAACCCCGATGAGCGGGAACGGCGCTGCGAAGAGATCACGCTCATTCAGGCCCATGCCCTGGCCCGCCGCATGGAGCATGCCCGCATCGAGCGAGCCGTCCTGGGGATCTCGGGAGGGCTGGATTCGACCCTGGCACTGCTGGCGACGGTGCGGGCCTTCGAGATCATGGAGCGCGACCCCAGAGGAATCCTGGCAGTGACCATGCCGGGCTTCGGCACCAGCA
>JALSTG010000050.1 GCA_026983875.1 Campylobacteraceae bacterium | reverse complement strand
ATGACAAACAACAGCATTGAATAGTATTGTTTTGAACCAAGATGGTAAATATCTTGGGAAATTGGCATTTAGTGTCTGTGCCTCACATCCCCGCTGAGATAGCAGTTGAGTTAGGCGCCCAAGGTAACGCTCGGCTCCTCCGAACGGAGTATTGGAATTCCGAATAAAGACTAATTTATTTTTCATTAAGATCGTTTTAGAGTCTGTTTGGAGTCTGTTTGGCATATCATTTTTACAAAGGGTATCATGAATCCAAAAAATGGACCTAATGCAGAATAGAACATTAGATCTATTCCTGCAGCCAGGATAAATGATGAGACAATTGAATAGAGCAGAGATTTGTTTAGCGGGTCATCTGTATATGATCTTGATATGGTCAAAATAAAGGATATATAAAAGAAAAGTCCTATTGCCCCTGTCTGCATATATATTTGGAGATATTGATCATGAAGGTGGCCGATATTTTCAATAGGCTTGAATTCATTGTCTTCTGATGAGACAAATGAGTGCCATTCCAAGTCATCACCTATTCCGTAGCCTAAAATTGGAACCTTTTCTTTGTTGATAATAATTATTTTCTTTAATGCATATCTGATGCCGAATGAAGAGTTGTAGTCCCCCTGAGTTATTTTTGACAAATCGTTGATTCCCTGCTCAACTCTGGTGTGAAATACTGGTGAAAATATATATGCTACGAAGACGACCAAAACCAATAAGACTACCGATATAAAAAATCTGCTCAATGCCTTCCTATAATAGTATATCAAAAATATCGATGTGGAGATGAGAAATATCAGTTGTCCCATTCTCCCACCGTTGACAAATAAATTTGTTGTTGCAGTCATCAGAAAAACTATTTCAAAGATATATATGATTTTATCTGTATTCGTTTTCGGACTTTTTTTCAAGAGTTGGTAAATCAGTAGAAGTATTGTAACTGAAAGCATTAGCGCATAGTGACTATGGTGAAGAAAAGGGGTAGGGTCCGAAGGGGTTCCCTTTTTTGTGAGCCAATATCCAAAATAAATACCATAAGAAGTTATCTCGCTAATAAACATCGCGGAAAGAAACGAGTAAATAATTTTCTGAATATATTTTTTCTGTAAGGATGTAGTAATAGTTATATACAAAATCAAGAAAACAAAATACTGCTTTAGAACTTTTACTCCATGATGAATATTCTCATCACTTGTCCATAAAATAGAAACAGCACTGACCACGACAAAACCTGCCAGAAAAATCATAGATTTGTCTTCATAAAGTATTTTTGATTTTTTTCTAAAGTCGTTGCTCAATATCCATAAGGCAAGAATGATATAGGGTCCAGTGTGTAGAGTATAGGTAACTGAAAGCGGCAGCATGAATGCATAGATGACGAATGATATGTTGAGAAGTTCATTAAATGATGGTATCTTAAGAGAAATATTCATTTTCTAACCTTTATAATATTTCTCTATTTTTCTTTTCCATTGTTCCACATCTTTTCTTGTTATAGTTTTTGAATATACCCTCTGTTTTTCAGGATGCTTGGATGTCCTGACAATATTTTGAAAGTATATAGGGTTAAAATGATAGGGAAGATTCATAATATTTGTCATTTTAAGTTTGAGTCCTTTTCTTATGTGATCCAATCCTATATTTTTAAAGTTTGGACTTGTGCCAACGACGGCTTTTTTGATAATCTCTGCTAATTGTTCTGTTGAGTTTCCTGATGGTGAGTTGCACCATATAGATAGATGTTGCTGTCTTGCTTCAAAAAATTTTTCATCTTTTTGGGAATTCAAGGCCTTTTTGACAACATTTGGAAGATCTTCCTGTGTATCACAAGTCAGGGTAATTTTGCTTAAAAATTCATGGTAAAATGGTTCTTTTTTAGAGAGAATCAATTCGATCGTTGCTTTGCCGGCTATCCAGCTTTCCAGTGTTGTAGTGCATGTTTCGCATGCTATTTCAAGATCACACTGGGGAATTAATTCCCAAATATAACTTGTTTCGTCCAGGCGAACTCTTTCTTTTATATTTGAAGGAAGTTTTTTATACCAAATGCGATAAATTTCCGGATCTTCTCCGGGGTGTGGCTTGAGTATTATGTTGTATTGGGAGGGGTCATGGACGAGTGTATCTAAAAATGAAAAAAACTTCTCTCTTGAATGGTGGTTGGTACGGATCAGATCCCAGTAATTTTTATAGGAGCTGACGCGATCTTTCCAAGGAGCAAACAGCTTGTCGGCGATTGTGGGATCTCTTTCTTGATATTGGGCAAAAACGAAATTGGTACAGACAAGAATTGTCGGTGAGGGGCTCGTTTTTTTAGGAGCCAGCGGCGGAAAATAGAAATCGAAGCGAGGAACACCGACGACTTCCACATGTCGTATCGATCCGTCGTTGCCTTCTTCGATTGCCTCTTTGTGTGCCTGATTCCATACGAAAAAATAGTCAATATGTGCTTTGTTGTGGAATTTTGCCGCATTGAATGCCAAGACCTCTTTGTCGTAGAGAATCCCTTCGTTTGGTAGCACGCCAACGAGAATTCCCCGTGCATGAAGCTCTTGGGAATATTTAACCAGATGCGATCCGAGGAGGTGGTTGAAGAGGATCATATGAGGTTTGTATGCAGCGAGGCATGCCCTCCAGGCTTCTAGGGGTTCGAGAAACACCTCGATTCCGCGTTGCTCTAGATGATACGCCAGTAAAGCACTTCCGGGTAGATCGCGCTTCTTGTTGTCGACGAGAATGACGATTCGTGGTTTCATCGGGACCTTTCCGCTTGAAGAAGCGAGAGAAATTGATCCGCTATTTTATCATCACGGAACTTTTCATAGTAGCTTGCATGGATCGTCGGATAGGATTCAAGTGCGGATCGGATGGTATGAGCCAATGGCTTCGGTTGTGCGACGGGAGTGAGAAAGGATTGGAGCTCTCCGGTCAGTATCTCCGAAGGCCCATAGGGGCAGCGAGTACTGACGACCGGGGTCTTTAAGGCAAGTGCCTCTACCAGAACCCTGCCGAATCCTTCGTAGTTTGAAGAGAGGATTAGTAACCTTGCCTGTTTGATCCAGGGATAAGGGTTGGAACGATAGCCCAAGAGACGGACCCTCTTCTCAAGTCCCAAACCTTTGATAAGATCGTAAACCTCTGCTCTATCCGGTCCTTCTCCAAGAAGATACAAGGGAAGAGAAACGTCGCTTTTCAGATAGGAAAGTATAAGAGTATCCAAACCTTTATGGGCGATATCGAGACGACCGACAAAAAGAAGATACGGTTCATCGGGGAGGGATTCTTCTAAGAGCGGGGTTTCGGCTTTGGCGGCGATCTCGTCGAAGTCGAAAGGATTGTAGATGCTTTGAGTATGAAGAGGCTTGGCCTGCAAATCACAGAGAATGTAACGTTCCAATCCCCGGGAGACGGTGACGAGCTTCTGGCGATGATACAGTTTCCGGTATTTGTTCCTTCTCCATGCCTTTCTCAGGGAAGCCCCCAGGCCCTCATAGTGTTTCTCTTCCGAACTGTGAACGATCAGATGAATTCTCGGATCATCGATTTGGCGAAGGAGACGGTGTGTGGGAGTCGAGTTGGAGAAGATCAGATCGGCATCGGAAGAGAGAATGTACTTTTGCAATGCGGGTAAAAGATCCGGACGGGGGAGGGGATTGAATCGATGGAGCGTGATCTCATCGGGGAGGGGATACTCGATTCGATCCTCGTAGATGAGAAGCTCCACCGAGACACCCCGCTGGGATAGAGCTTTGGCCAAGGTAACAAGATAGCTGCCGGTTCCTCCGGAGAGGGTATTGTTGACGAAGAGAATCTTAGGCATCAAGCAGTTCTCTTGCTGCCGAGACTACATTTTCGACGGAGATCTCCTCCAAGCAGGGAGGGGTGAGAGTTCGATCACAGACAAAGCGGCGGGTTTGTTTGCAGGGACAGGTTCCGAGGAGGAGTTTGTGGGGGACCTGCCAGGGGTGCCAGCTCCACTCGTCGCTGGGACCGAAGAGTGCAACGGTCGGAGTATGGACGGCTGCGGCAATATGCATCGCCACGGTATCGACACCGAGAAAGATACGGGCATCGCCGATGAGCGCTCCCAATTCTCTAAGGGTTGTTTCTCCCCGAGTCAGAATCGGCACGGGGAAGCCGGAGCGCTGCAAAATAGTGGCGATCCGCTCCGTGACGGCAATCTCCCGAGGGTCGGGACCGCTGCTGATAACAACTTGCAGTGTGTGCTTTTTAAGCAATAAGGAAAGGACCTTCGCCCAACGCTCCGGGGGCCACTCCTTGAAGCTCCAGCGGCTGACCGGGTGTAAATGGAGGTAGGCTTTGGGGCGTGTGCCAAATTGCTTGCGCACTTTGGGAAGAAGATCTCGGACCTCCATTTGCAACGGACCGGGCTTTGCCGGGAGCCCCAAAATATCCGTGACGGTACGAAAGTCTTTGAGGACTTGATGATCGCTTCCCCAGGCATAGTCACTGAAGTCCGTGAAGAGAAGAGCTTTCCACCCTGTTATAGGATTGTGCCATCGGTTGATTCCTCGATGCTTGGCGGCCGAGAGAAACAGAATGAGTTTGGCCCGGTCGGAATTGGAGAGATCAAAAGCGTAGTCGTAGCGGCGCAAGCCGATACCGGAACTCAAGTGCAAAAAATCTTTGATCTGTTCAAGGAGTTTTCGCTTGCTGCGCTCCGGTCGTGCAATCGTAAAAATATGTGAAATATCGGCATTGGCTTCCAGGACTCCTTCGCATCCTTTGCGGACCACGACATCGATTTGGGCGTCGGGATAGGTATCTCGGAGCCATCGAATCGTCGGGGTCATTAGGAGAGTATCTCCAATATGATTGAGTTTGACGAGAAGGAACTTCACACCCCTCCTTTGGGCATTGTTGCGATAGGGATTCGTTATAATACAATAAATTATCAGAGGAAACCCAGGAATCATGTTCAACGGCAAAAGTATACTTATCACAGGAGGGACGGGAAGTTTCGGCAAGAAGTACACCGAGACACTTTTACGACACTACCGTCCCCGCAAGATTATTATCTACTCTCGAGATGAGCTCAAGCAATTTGAAATGCAACAGAAATATCATGATTCGTGTATGCGCTATTTCATCGGGGATGTGCGGGATGCTGAGCGGATGAGGGAGGCGATGGACGGGGTCGATTTTGTCATTCATGCCGCGGCGCTCAAACAGGTCCCGGCGGCGGAATACAATCCGATGGAGTGTATCAAGACCAATGTCGACGGAGCGCAAAATGTCATCAAAGCGGCCCTGGCCAACGAGGTAGATCGCGTGATCGCCCTTTCGACGGACAAGGCGGCCAATCCCATCAATCTCTATGGTGCAACCAAATTGGCCAGTGACAAACTCTTTGTCGCGGCCAACAATATGGTCGGCGATCGGCGAACCCGTTTTTCGGTAGTGCGCTACGGCAACGTGGTAGGGAGCCGAGGCTCGGTCGTGCCTTTTTTTGCGAAACTGATCCGGGAAGGAGCCACGGAGCTGCCCATTACGCATCCCGATATGACCCGTTTTATGATTACGCTTCAGCAGGGGGTCGATTTTGTTCTGAAAAACTTTGAGCGGATGCAAGGGGGGGAAATTTTTGTCCCCAAGATCCCCTCGATGAAGATCACCGAATTGGCTCGGGCAATGGCTCCGGATCTGCCCCAGAAGATCATCGGCATTCGCCCCGGTGAGAAGCTTCATGAGATCATGTGCCCAGCCGACGACAGTCACCTGACTTTGGAGTTCGGGGATCACTATGTGATTCAGCCGACGATTCAGTTTGCACATATTACCGATTTCAGACGAAACAGGCTGGGGGAAGATGGGCTTCCGGTTCCCTCGGGATTCGAGTACAACTCGGGAAACAACAGCCAATGGTTGACCTGTGAAGAGTTTCTGGAGATGGCGAAAGAGTTTTTGTAATGGAGTTTATCCCCTACGGCAAACAGTGGATCTCGGAGGACGATATCGAAGCTGTCGTTGAGACGATGCGTTCGGATTACCTGACGACAGGGCCGAAAGTACAGGCGTTCGAAAAATCGATCGCGGAGTATTGTGGCGCCCAGTATGCCGTCGCCGTTTCCAGCGGGACGGCGGCTCTGCATCTGGCCTCGTTGGCTCTGCTCGAAGAAGGGGACAAAGTATTGACGACCCCAAACTCTTTTTTGGCGACCTCCAACGCTCTTTTGTATGCCAAAGCCCAGCCAATATTCGTCGATATCGCTCCGGAGGGGAACATCGACCTCGATCTGTGTGAAGAGGCACTGAAAAAGGATCCGACAATCAAGGCGATCTATCCGGTGGCCTTCAGCGGTCGGATGCTCGATCAAGAGAGGTTGGCCTATCTTCGTGAAAAATATGCCGTGAAAATTCTTGAAGATTGTGCCCATGCGATCGGGGCAGAAGCGGAAGGGATCAAAGCTGCCTCTTGCGTGAACAGCGACTGCTCCATTTTATCGTTTCACCCTGTCAAACACATGACCACGGGCGAGGGGGGCGCGGTGACGACGAACGATCCGGATCTTTATCGCCAAATCATGCTGCTTCGCAATCACGGAATGTTTAAAAGCTCCAAGATGAAACCTTGGGAATATGAGATGCATACGCTTGGATTCAACTATCGTATCACCGATATGCAATGTGCTTTGGGGCTTTCACAGCTTAAGAAGCTCGACCGTTTTATCCGTCGTCGCGTTGCGTTGGCCAAAAACTACGATACAGCATTTTCGGATACGGTCGCCAAACCCCTTTACCTTTACGACGGAAGATCTTCGTATCACCTGTATGTCGTTCGGGTCGACTTCGAGCAGACGAAAATCTCGAAAGAGGAGCTCTTTGTCGCGGCAAGGGAGCGAGGAATCGGACTTCAACTTCACTATATCCCTATCAACAAACAGCCTTATTACCGAAGTTTGGGATATGGAGAGGAGCCCACGCCGGTGATGGATCGCTATTACCGAGAGTCTTTTTCTCTACCAATCTATCCGAAATTGACCGATGACCAGCAGCGTTACGTCATCGAAACTATTCTGGATCTGCTCGATGGCTGATCGATCGATTGCTCTCATTCCTGCCAGAGGCGGGAGCAAACGGATTCCCAAAAAAAATATCAAAAATTTCCATGGCAAGCCCTTGATGGCCTATTCGATCGAGAAGGCTTTGGAATCGAAACTCTTTGAGAGGGTGATCGTGTCGACGGATGACGAAACCATCGCAGCAGTGGCGGAAAATTACGGTGCGGAGGTCCTGATGCGCCCTGCGGAGTTGGCAGACGATTATACCGGTACCGCGGCTGTGACGGAGCATGCCTTGGAGGTCTATCCCGGGTACGACTTTGTCTGTACCCTCTACCCCACGGCACCCCTGCTTCAAACCCGATATCTGATCGAGGGGTACGAAAAGCTCAAGTCTTCCGACGCCGTCTATGCCTTTTCTGCTACCTCGATGCCCTTTCCGATTCAGAGGACGTTCAGATTGACCGAGGAAGGACGCTGTGAAATGTTCATGCCTGAACATTATGCGACGCGGTCTCAGGATCTGGAAGAGGCCTATCAGGATGCAGGGCAGTTTTATTGGAAAAAAGTCGGAGTCGAATCCGACCAGATTCTCTTCGGGAAAGATTCCGTCCCGATTATTTTGCCCAGGTATCTTGTCCAGGATATCGATACTCTGGAGGACTGGAAAAGGGCCGAAGTGATGTACAAAGTTCTCCAGGATCTTGAATCGTGAGCGTCGTTCTTTTCCGTGCCGACAGCTCCTCGAAGATCGGGACCGGTCATCTTATGCGTGATTTGGTATTGGCCAGGCGGGAATTTTCCGATACCAGGGTGATTTTTGCCGTTCGAGATTTGCCGGGCAATATCAACCAAAAGATCCGAGGGGCGGGTTATGAAATTCGTATCCTTGGGAGTAATGACGTTGCCGAGCTGATCACTCTGGCAAGAGAAGTGGCTGCAGAAACGATTGTGATCGATCATTACGGTATCGACATCGAGGAGGAGCGAAGGATCAAAGAGGCGACCGGGGCAGAGCTTTTTGTTCTTGACGATACCTATCGAGCACATGATTGCGATATTCTGCTCAATCATAATCTTTATGCCGATGCCAAACGCTATGATGGACTGGTTCCCTCTTCTTGTCGGATACTATGCGGACCGGCATATACACTGCTTCGAGAAGAGTTTATTTCCGCCAAAAAAAAAGAAGAGTGCAAGGGGAAAAAGCCTGCCAAAGCCAGACGTGTTTTTCTTGCGTTGGGAGGAAGTGACCCTGCGGGACTGATCATGCCTATTCTTAAAGTCCTAAGCTTCTTTCCGGAAATAGTTGTCGATGTTGCAACGACCTCCGCCAATGAAAGAGTCGAGCAGTTGGCTTCCTACGCACAGACGCGTCCATGTGTGCAGCTGCATATCGACAGCGAGCATATCGCTACACTGATCGCCCGTGCCGATCTGGCCATCGTATCGGCCAGTGTGATTCTGAATGAGGTCCATTATCTCGGAATACCTTATATCGCAATCAAAACGGCTGAAAATCAGAAAGAGATGCTGGAGTTTCTTGAACGAAATTCGGCACCCCTCTTGGTTGAGTTCGATCCGTATAGACTTTTTCGAATGCTGGAAGAGAAGATACGTAATGTCCCCCTGGATACCACGATTGACTTTCCCGCAATGGACGAGAGCCAGAAGCGTAGGGTTTTGGAGTGGAGAAACGATCCGAAAGTCAGAAAATGGATGTATAATCGTTCCACTATATCTTTGGAAGATCATTATCGGTGGATCGATCAACTTCGATGCCAAGAGACTCGGCGCTATTGGCTCGTCCAAAGAGAGGAGTCGGATATCGGGATCATTGATCTGGTAGATATCGATCCCATAAGTAAAAGAGCGGATATCGGACTCTATGCCGATCCGAAACGACGGGGGGAGGGAGTTTTTCTCATGCTGACTCTGATGAAGAAAGTGGAAGAAATCGGACTCAAAACTCTGAGGGCGGAAGTTTTTGCAGAGAATCTTCGGGCAATCCGGCTTTATCGCTTTTTTGGATTTGAAGAGCAAAGCCTCAAAAGGGTCGACGGTCGGGAAATTATCGTGATGGAGAGAGCGTTATGAAACTGGGATCCGTAAATCTGAATACAAAAGTCT
The DNA here is from genome assembly GCA_026983875.1 of Campylobacteraceae bacterium. Lineage (GTDB taxonomy): Bacteria > Campylobacterota > Campylobacteria > Campylobacterales > Sulfurovaceae > Nitratifractor. Next base: position 8,244 of record JALSTG010000050.1, on the reverse strand, counting down.
ACATTATTGCAGAGCTCAGTGCAAACCACAATGGAAGCCTGGAACTTGCCAAAAAGACGATCCAAGCCGCCAAAGAGGCAGGTGCCGATGCAATCAAACTGCAAACCTATACGGCGGATACGCTGACGATAGATTGCAAAAAAGAGGACTTTATCATCGAGGGCGGAACGCTGTGGGACGGTAAAAGTCTCTACGAACTTTATCGCCAGGCCTATACCCCCTGGGAGTGGCATGAAGAGCTTTTCACCTATGCACGATCCATGGGGCTTGATATTTTCTCTTCCCCGTTCGACAAAACGGCGGTCGATTTTTTGGAACGTTTGGATCCTCCGGCCTACAAAATTGCCTCCTTCGAAATTACGGACTACGAACTGATACGATATACGGCTTCCAAGGGACGGCCGATGATCATCTCCACCGGTATCGCAACGATCCAAGAGATTCAGGATGCGGTAGATATTTGTCGTAGCGAGAGAAACGAAGAGATCGTATTGCTCAAGTGTACCAGTGCCTATCCGGCCCCTTTGGAAGAGGCGAATCTTAGAACCATCCCGAATATGCGTGAAACTTTCGACACAATGGTCGGCTTCAGTGACCATACGGCAGGCATTGTCGCTCCCGTTGCTGCCGTCTCACTAGGTGCGAGAGTCATTGAAAAACATTTTATTCTTGATCGATCGATCGGCGGGCCCGATGCCGACTTTTCTCTCGATAAAACGGAGTTCGCACAGATGGTGCAAGCGGTACGCGACACGGAAAAACTATTGGGAAGAGTGGATTATTCCATGACGGAAAAGAAGAGAGCATCCCGAAGATTTTCCCGTAGCCTCTACGTTACCGAGAACGTTAAAAAAGGGGAGAGGATCACGGAACAGAATCTTCGAAGTATACGACCCGGATACGGCCTGCATCCAAAATATTTTTCTCGCCTGCTGGGTAAGGTTTTCAGCCGGGATTGCGAGGCTGGGACACGGATGGATTGGAACTGTATAGATGAAACATAAAGATTCCATCGTCTGTATCGGTCGTCACAACAACGATGTGGATTGGATGACGCCGTTTATCTATGAGGCAAGCCGATATTTCGAGGTCTATTATCTTCTTTTGAGCCCGGAGCTTCTTCCCGAACGAGATTTTCGCTTGAGGAGCCTCTCAGAGAGAGAAGGAGTAAAAATCATTACGATTTTCGATTTCCCCGGATTTCCAGGAATCAAAGGTAGACTTGGTATCCGAAAGCTCTGGAGCATATTGCCAAAGTCTGTCATATGGAAGCGAGTGCTTGACAAATTTACTCCCATTGTCTTTGGAGCTGTCAATTGGGATAAGATCCTTCAGGAATACCTGAAACAGATAGAACCGGTTTGGATTGTTGCAGATCGCTTGCGTCCGGATAAAGAGTCTTCCAAAAAAAAGAAATACACTCCCTACGGGAAAAAGGGGGTTTTTGAATTTGCAAGCAATCGAAAAAATCACTTGAAGGTTCTTAGCATTCCCCATGGGCTGTTGCTTTTTGACCTGCCAACATCCTATGAACTTTTTCGCCCCTTCTACGACAAGGTTGCTGTCTCCAATATGTTGGAGAAAAAGAAATTTAATGAAGCCGGATTTTCCGATCGTGATTTATGGTGTGTCGGCGCAACACGCTACGCTTCCTCCTGGCTTGAATATTTGGAGAAAATCGTTCCCGCTGTTTCCTATGCAGACAAGATCGGAAAAGATCGATACATCATAGTGTTTTTTGCAACGAAAATGGTGTATGAATATGATTTCGAACGCCTTTTGACTTGGTTGAAAGTTCTATCGGAGATTGAAAATGTCTTTGTTATTGTGCAGCCTCATCCAAGAGGCCAAAAACGCAAAGCTTTCAAGGCTTTGGAGTCTTGTGAGAATGTATTCATTGACACGGTGACTCCTGCCGCTTCGTTGATTCGTTTTTCCGATGCAGTCTCTACACTTGTCTCCAGTGTGGTCGTCGAGGCGATCTGCTTGGAAAAGCCGCTTTTTTATCCGAAATTCCTTCATAAAAAGCAGACGGCTTTTGAGAAGGAGGGGGCCTGCATAACGATTGATGATCTTCAGAAAACAGAAGAGATCGTTTTAGGTGTAAAAAACGGAAAAAGCCCGCTTCCGACAGAGAAGTACAAAAACTTTCTTAAGCGGTATCTCTATTGTTCGACAGAGCAAAATGCAAATCAAGAGATTGTGAAAGAGATGATCAAGGAAAGGGATGAGTAAAAGAGTCTTCGGAAAAAAACTCTTGCTCCGAAAGCTCTAAATAGTCGGGGTTTTGGAATCGGTGGAGAAGACGCTGAAGTTTTTTGTATGAGTTCAGCTTACCTATATCATTGTCGATCCATACAGGGGTAGTTCGATCGAGAAGAATGTTTTTGAAATGTGCATCTTTGTGGTAAATCCCCGCCGTAATCATTTTTTGCAAGTCTTCCCGGACTCGGGAGAGTAGAGAGTGACGGAAGGAAGTAGAGAGATCCGCGGCATTCAAATAATCTCTTAAAGGTCTTGAATCGGTGATCTTCTGCATCAATATGAAGGAATCGAATCCTGACGGTGAATAAATTGCGAATCCCCAACCATAAATTTCAGGGGCAGCAATTCCCATTGAACGCAGAAGTCTTGATCCTTTCGCTTCACGGTAGCCTTGAGAATTCCACAAACGACGAACAGCATCTACAGCTTTCTGTGGATAAATCGTTTTTAGTACGTAAAGATTATCGAAGCGGATTTCGGCATATTTTTGCCGGATTGCCACTGGAGTGTGATAAAGAGTTTTGATTTCCGAAAGAAGAGAGGGGCATGACAGGTACCAAAGATCTCTTTTTTCGAAAAGATTCCGATGAATGGGCATCAACGCTTCCCAAGTAAGGAATGATAGATCTCAAAGAGTTTATGCGCCATGATCCGGCGAGTGAAATGCCGTACAGACCTTGGTCCGACGGAGGCCAGACCTTTACTGGTAGATGAGTCGGTATAGAGTGTTTCGATACTTTGAGCCAGGAGAAAAGCATCTCCCGGAGGGATCAGATACATATTTTTGGGTTCAGCAGTATAGAGATCTCGCGTGCTTCCGACATCGGTGGCAATCACGGGAACGCCCATTATAAGTCCCTGGATCACGGATTGGGGGACTCCTTCTTTTGAGTCGGAGCTGAGAACAAACAGGTCCAGAGCGCTATAGATTTCTTCCGGATGATCGACATGTCCGAGTAAATGGACTCTTTTTTCAAGATCTTTTTCGGAAATCATCCGTTCGATACTGAGACGCTGGGGGCCGTCACCGGCAATGACGAAATGGATATTTTGATATTTTTCTGCGAGGATATAGGCAGCCTCCAAAAACAGATCATGACGTTTAAAACTTCGCAAAACCGCTACGATTCCTACAAGAAAAGCATCGTCGGGCAATCGATACTTTTTCCGCATTTTTTTTCGGTTGCAACAGCCTGGATAAAAACGCTTCTCATCCACTCCGGTAGGAATAGACAGGATTTTTTCCGGGGCGATGCGGTTGTTTCGGATCATCTCTTCTCGCACGCCTTCGCCGGTGGTGATGATAAAGTCGGCCAGGGAGTTGATGAAATTGAGTCGGGAAGGGTTTATGGGATTGGAGAGATGGCGGGTTCGGATAAATTTGGCGCCGGAGAGCTTGGCGGCCAGACCTCCGACCCAGGTGTCCTTGCCGCTGTGGGTATTGACGATGTCGATATGCTCTTTCCTGATCAGTGTGATGAGACCTGTCAGAGTTTTCAAATCCATGTTTCCTCGAAAGGGGAACGTATAAACGGGAATGTTCTCTTCCTCGGCTTTGACTCTGATCTTCGCCTCCGGTCTGCATGCTAGGGCAACCTCGACCCCTAGCTCCCGGACGGCTTTCATCTCTTCGACGATACGGATCTCCTGACCTCCCCATCCGTCGGACCATTCGGTATGAAGCACTTTGATGGGATATGTCACGATCCAAGCTCCGTATAGAGCGAACGCATTCTCTCTCTCATGACATTCCTGCTGAAATGATTGACACTCAAAGTTCTGTTGAGTGTGCCGAGCCGTTGTCTCCGATCAGGATCGGCAAGGAGGGAACGAAGTTCGTTGGCGAAGCCTTCTCTATCGTTTGGAGCGAAGAGGGGCAAGTTGTCCTGAGGGTTGAGTTCAAAAATTCCTCCTACATTGGTGGAGATACAGGCTTTGCCCATCATCATCGCTTGCATTAGGGCTTGGGGGACACCTTCTCTGGAGGATGGACAGAGATAGAGGTCGATTGCATCGAGAAAAGCGGCCGGTTCCTGATAGCCTACGAAACGGACATGTTTTTGTAGGTTTAGATCCCGTAGCTCTTTTTCGAAACTTTGGCGGAAATCGGGTTTTACATCGGGGCCGGCTATCAGATAGATGAGGTTGGGAAAGTCTCGAATCAACGCAGGAAGCATTGGAAGAATCCAATGAGGGCGTTTGCGGGGGTTGAAGCCGGTCATCGTGCCGAGTATCAAAGCGTTTTCTGCTTGCCACTCCTGCCGAAGCTCCACCCTGCGCATTGGAACCGGTCGAAATTTCGCAGCGTCGGGATAGCTGGGGATGGAGATGATTTTCTCCGGAGCATAACCATACGTTATCAACTCTTGGCGTATTTTTTCCCCGGTGGTTATGATTTTGTCCGACAAAGAGTAGATGGGACCCGGCCGTTTGACCAGATCGTTGTGACGGGCTCGGATAAAGGGAATGCCGAGGATTTTGGAAGCGATGAAAGCGCTGTAGCTGTCTTTGGAGTTGTGGGAGTGGACGATATCGATATGAAGGCGTCGGAATTCCCGTAGCATGATGGCGACACTCTTCGGGTCAAAAGCCCGTTTGATCGGGGCATGAAGAACGGGAATCTCATGATGGATGGCTTCGGATTCCAGCCAGGTTCCGGGACGGCAGAGCAGATAGGGCTCCCAGCCCAATTCCCGGATGATCAGGAGTTCGTCGATGACCCGCTTGGGTTCGCCTCCTCGGACCCCCATGGATTCGGTATGCAGGATTCTCATTGGATCTCGGGCCTTTGAATATATTTCCAAAAAGTATATTGACTGTAGAGCCTGGCGATCACGAATCCCTCCCAACCATCCAAAAATCCTGTTTTGAGAAAAAACATTCTAACAAAAGTCCAGAAGGGGTTGACGATTGCCTTAAATCGGTTGGGTTTGGAGCCTAGTTTGGCGTAGCGGTTTTGTTTGTCGATGAATTGGGAAACGCTTTCATAGGCGTAGTGTTTCATGGGGGAACAGAGTCTGCCGGCCTCTGAGTCGAGAACGACCCGTTCATGGACTTTGTCGGAGCTGAAGTGTCCGTGTCGGCGATTAAAAAGACGAAGCGTCGCATCGGGGTAGAGGCCACCGTGTCGGATAGGTTTGCCGAAGAAGTAGTTGAGACGGGGGACGAAATAGCCTTTTCGTTTTGGGTTGTTCAATACCGTAAGGATCTCTGTTCGCAGAGCATCGGGGATCACTTCGTCGCTATCGAGGACGAAGACCCAGTCGTTGAGGGCGAGATCAACGGCTCTTTGTTTTTGTGGTCCGAAACCGAGCCACTCCGTTTGCATTTCCACCCGCACTCTATGTTTTTGTGCGATCTCAAGCGTCGTATCGGTAGAGCCGCCGTCGAGGATCAAAACTTCGTCGGCGAATGCTGCGGATCGCAGGACTTCGTCCAGATATTTGGCACTGTTGTGGGTGAGGATGACGACGGAGAGTTTCATCGGTAGAGCTCTTCATACTGATTTTTCCAACGCTGATGGAGCCAAAACCATTCGTTGGGCTTTTGGCGGATCACCTTTTCGGTGATATCGGCCTGGGCCTGCACATGGCGTCGGATGTCTTCGTCGATATTGCTGCTTCTTTCTACGGAAATTGGCGGATAGAAGGTGATGGTCCAGCGACGGAAGTCGTCGGTATGGCTAAAGACCGGAATGACAAGGGCATCGAGCTTGCGGGCGAGGAGGGCGGCAGCGGGGGTGTGCCGGACTTTTTTTCCGAAGAAATCCACGAGAATACCGTCGCGGTCCGAGGTGTTTTGGTCCACGACGAGGCCGACGGGGATACGCTTTTTAAGAGCCTGTAGCATCGATTTCATGGCCTGCTTTTTTGGAATAGCCTTGATACCGAACTGCTCCCGGGTGGCGGTGAGGATCCGATCGGCCCAGGACCAATCCAGCGGACGACCGACGACGTGAATGGGGGTAAAGCGTGCGGCAATGGCAAGGGTGCCGAGCTCCCAGTTGCCGTAATGGGCGGTCATGAAGATGATCGGCCGGTCGCTTGCGAGGGCATCTTCGAGAATTTGCGGGTTTTCGAAGCTGACTTTGGAGAGGATCGCTTCGCGGGAGGCTCCCTGGTTGAGGATCGTATCGAGGGTGAGGTGAAAAAGGTTTTGGTAGGTACGCAGGATGATGCGCTTCTTTTCGCTTGCATCTAGCGTATTACCGAAGGCGATGTCGAGGTTGACCCGGGCGGTATGGGTGCGGCTTTGTGCCGTATGATAGGCGAGTCGAGAGGCGGAAGCGATGACGAAGCGGTGTACCGGCCAAGGAATGGCACGAAGCACTCCCTGCAAAGTACGAAAAAGTATGGAGATCTTTTGCCCGGATGGTAATTCCGCTCTCATGAAACTTCCGTATTTTTAGGGAAGATTATACCATTTCGGACAATCACCCAAAATTACCCATAAGTTTTTCGGCGCTTTCGGCGATCGACTCAGGTTTGATCGTAGCGATGCTTCGGTCATTTTTGTCGAAACGGCAGGGGTGCACGGGGGCATCGGCGGTGAGAGCGAGATTGATAGGAGTTTGCATCATCATGCTTGGGGGCGTCGCGCCGAACAGTAGGATGGAGGGGCGGTTGAGTGCCCAGGCAATGTGGCTGGGACCGGTGTCGCCTCCCAGGAGCAGGTCGTTGCGGGAGACGGCGACTTTGAGAGCGTTGAGGTCCATCGGAGGAAGCAGCCTGGCGTGGGTGGCCGCTTCGATCTTCCGGGCGGCGCGGCGCTCCTCCTCGGAACCGGCAATGAGGAGGACGCGGCTACGCGGGAGCTTTTCGACGACGCGGATCCACTGCTCGGGAGGGTAGGTTTTGTGTGGACCGCTGGCTCCGACGACGAGGAGGATATTGGGGAGGTCGTCGGAGTAGAAGGGGTCGAGAAGCCCTTTTGCGGCAGCGGCATCGAAATGGAGGCAGGGTTTTTTGTGCCGCATCATCTCTTCGGTGATCGTGAGGCCCAGCGCCTGGGCGATGAGGGAGGCGAAACGCAGCGGGGCGATCCCGGCACAGTCGACGGGATAACGGCGATGATAGAGCAGGGAGGCGAAGCCTTCTTTGGCCGAGTGCCGATCGAGGCCGGCGACCGGCGTTCCGGCAAGGCGGGCGACAAGGGAGGACTTAATCAGTCCCTGGGCGTCGATGACCAGGTCGAAGGGACCACCGGCCTTGATCCGGCGGTAGAGCGCAGCGACACGGGCCGGGCTGCGATCCTTTTTGAGGCCGTGAAGATTGAGAGGAACGAGGGTGTCGATGAGGGGATCTCCTTCAAGGATGCCGGCAAACTTCTCTTCGACGAACCAGGTCAGGTGCAGATTGGGATAGGCGGATTTGATGAACTGTAAGGAGGCGGCGGTATGGATCACGTCGCCCATCGCCGTCAGTCGTACGAGAGCGATCCGTTTGCCGTTATAGTCCACGAATTTGGTCCCTCTTTTTTGATGGGATTATATCGCAATGCTATTGGAAGGAGTTTGAACGATTGGATACAATGACGCCATGAAAACCATTACCGTGATCGATACCTTTGCTTTCTTTTTCCGTGCCTACTTTGCGTTGCCGCCTCTGAAAAACTCCGAAGGGTTTCCTACCGGATTGCTTACCGGCTTTGTCAATTTTATCCATCAACTTCAGAAGGAGCATGCCACCGACTACATCGTCTTCGCCCTTGACAGCGAAGGGCCGACCTTCCGCAAGGAGATTTATCCCGAATACAAGGCCAACCGTCCCGCACCGCCTGAGGATCTGATGAAACAGCTTCCCGTAGCGATTCAATGGGTGGAGAAGATGGGCTTCGCCAACCTGAGCAAGAGCTGCTACGAGGCGGACGACGTGATCGCGACCTTGGCCAAATGCGGCAAGGAACAGGGGATCGTGACCAAGATCGTCAGCTCCGACAAAGATCTCTATCAGCTCCTTGACGACGATCAGGTCTATCTCT
>JALSTG010000049.1 GCA_026983875.1 Campylobacteraceae bacterium | reverse complement strand
CCTCATGGCGACGATCGGTCTCTTCCAAAACTCTTCGCCCACCATTATCGGGGCGATGATCCTCGCGCCCCTGATGGCACCGATCATCTCCCTCTCCATGGGGATCATGCGCTTCGACCAAAACCTCATCCGCCGCAGCAGTATCACTCTGACGGTTTCGATCCTCCTGGCCCTTCTGACGGCGGCATTTTTGGCCTGGATCCTCCCCTTCAGCCATCAGACAGATCAAATGACGATGCGGACCCATCCGACGCTGCTGGATCTGGGAGTGGCACTGCTCTCAGGAATTGCCGCCGCCTACGGCTACACCAACTCCAAAGTCGGCCAGAGCCTCGCCGGCGTCGCCATCGCCGTCGCCCTGGTCCCTCCCCTGAGCGTCGCAGGTATCGGGCTGGGCTGGGGAGATCTGCCGATTTTCCAGGGGGCGTTTCTCCTCTTTCTCGCCAACTTCGCCGGGATCATCCTCGCCGCAGGGAGCACCTTTTACCTCTTGGGCTTCACCTCTTGGCGCTATGCATCGAGTGCCTTCGTCATCAAGTTTTTCATGATGCTGGCCATCGCCATCCCGCTCTGGCTCTCGACCGAGACGCTGATCAAAGAGGAGAAGATCCATCGGATCTTCGACACGATCCGGCAGACCCGCATTGCCGGGGCGACCGTCACCATCTATCTCAAACAGATCTACCAGGCCAACGACACCCTCTATGCCGAGGTTCTGATCCTCCTGCCGCCCCACTTCGACAACAGCGCCCTCCCTAGCATCGTCAAAATGATCCGCAAGAAGGTCGGCAAGGATGTGCATCTGGTTCTCTCTTACCGCTACCTCTACTAAGTATGTCCTACTATCTTGCCCTGAGCCTTTGGATCCTTCTCCTGGCCCTTCTCTGGGGCGCACTGCTTCTGTATCGTTTTTGGCGGCGGCGTCGCCTCTGGCATGAAGCGCAGCAGAGCCCTCTGCCCGAGAGTTGGCGGCAGGCCCTGGAGCGCCTTCCCCACTACCGTCTGCTTCCTCCCCGCCTCAAAGAACGTCTCCGCCCCCGGATGCTGTACTTCGCCCAAACCAGAAATTTTCAAGGTATCGGTCTCGAGATCGACGACGAGATCCGGGCTGTCATCTCCTTCTACGCCTGTCTGCTGGTCCTGGAGATCCCCGAGGAGTGCTATCCCCTCCTCCAGAGGATTCTTGTCTATCCCAGCGATATCTATACCCGGCAGATCGACGAAGAAGGCGGCGTCCATCGGGAAGCAAAGGCGATCCTGGAGGGAGAGGCCGCTGGCGACACCGTCGTAATCGTCTGGCACGAAGCCCGCCGCCAGGCGCTGCACCCAGGCCGGCACAACGTCATCCTTCACGAGCTGGCCCATATCCTCGACTTCGAAGAGGGACACCCCGACGGCATTCCGCCCCTTCCACGCTCCCTCGTCGGCTCCTGGACCCACACCCTCTACCGCCGCTACCGGATCCTCAAGAAAAGAGCCCGGATCAACCGCTACTGGGGGGATTACAGGCTACTGGGAGCCTACGCAGCTACCAACGAAGCGGAGTTCTTCGCCGTTGTCACCGAGCTCTTTTTCACCCGTCCCCTGACACTGAAAAAACACTTTCCCGATCTCTACAAGGAGTGGCGTGACTTCTTCCGCCTCGATACGGCGAAACTCTTCGGCACTTTTGAGCGCTGAGAGCTGTCCTGGTTTCTCAATTCTTTCGGCTCAAAAAAGCGTTGAAAGCATTGGCAAAAGCGTGAGCATCCTTGGGGCCGAAGGGTTTGGGCCCGCCGGTCATCTCTCCGGCATTGCGAATCTCCTCCATGAGATTGCGCATTGCCAGAAGCTGTTTGACATTCTCCCGTGTATAGAGAGTGCCGCGATGATCCAAAGCCTCGATGCCTCGGCTGACGAGCCGATCGGCCAAGGGAATATCTGCCGTGATCACCAGGTCCCCGGGGCGGGCACACTCCACGATCCGGTCGTCGGCCCGGTCCGCTCCCGCTTCGACCAGCTCCAGGCGTATCTGGGGTGAGTCTCCGATGCTGATGCGCTTGTTGGCAACGATGACCGTAGGGATCCTCCGTTTTTGTACTGCCCGCAGGACGATGGGTTTGAGAAGGTTGGGGAAGGCGTCTCCGTCGATGTAGAGGGTCATGGGATCTCTCCTTCCGGTTCTTTTAATTTTTTGGCCGACCCTATCCGTCTTTCGAGTATTCAGGGATCCTTCAGCCCCGGATCGAAGATTGGATCTCTTTCCCCGCTTTAAAAGCTCCATCAATTATTTTGGTAGTACAATACCTTGATAGTCCTAAAAAAGGAGCTCACGATCTGATGCCTCCCAAGCCTGCAGAAGAGGTAGAACTTTTATTAAGTATTCGTCTGCTCATACTTAGCCTCATCATCGGAGCGATGAGCGCCCTGGCCATCGTACTCTTTGTCCGAGGAAGCGAAGCACTGATGCATCTGCTCTATTTCGGCGATCCTTTTGAAACCTATAAAACCCTGCCGGTGTGGTATCTTTACCTGATTCCTACTCTGGCATTGATGGCGGTGCATTGGCTCATTGCTCTGGATCCCGGAGTACGGGAATACGGCGTCGCGGAAATCGCCGAAGCCGTCTCTGAAAACAGATTTTTTATCACTATTCGCAGCCTGTTTCTCAAAATCCTCGCCTCGGCTATCTCCCTGGGAAGCGGATATGCCGTAGGAAACGAAGGGCCGTCTGCGGCTATCGGGGCCATGGTTGCCCATCAGACCAATCGGTTCATTGAGATTCCAAGGCGTTACATTCGCTTGATTCTAAGCATCGGAGCCGGCAGCGGGATCGCTGCGGTCTTTGTCTCCCCCCTCACCGGGATCATTTTTGCTATCGAAAATATCGCCTATGACTCCGTACGCAAGCTACCGGGTCCGATTATTTTGGGAGGAACGATCTCCTTCACCGTAGCATACCAATTTCTCGATCCCTTGATTTTCCATTACTCTACTGGCAAACTTTTCCAACTGCACTCTCTGCTAGAAACACTGCTTTTTGTACCGTTTATCGTCTTTTTTCTCTATCTCTATCTGGAGAGCAAACATCTGCTATTCCGGATTCTGGATCGAATCGCTCTCGGCTCCTGTTCGATCTGCCGGGTTCTTTTCTTTTCTATTCTGGGCGGGGGCACCGTCGGTACGCTGATGTACATTGATCCTGCTACCGTCTTTTCGGGACACCGGGTGGTCGAACTGTTGATCAATGATCGATTTCATATCCCGTTGGGGCTGCTACTGATCGTGATAATGTTACGAATTCTTTCCACGACACTTTCACTCTACGTCCAAGCCGTCGGCGGCCTTTTTCTTCCACTGATGAGTTTGGGAGGACTCATCGGCTACGGCTATGGTGAATTACTTAGCCGCTACGCAATAGCTGTAGAGCCCTATAGCTTTGCCGCCATCGGTGCGGCGGTTTTTATGGGAGTCATTATGCGCCTGCCCTTGACGGCCATCGTTCTGGCTCTGGAGATCACTTACGACTACAACATCGTCGTCCCAACCGGCATCGGAGTCGTCCTCGCCTCCTATCTCGTACATCTGCGTTTCAAGATCCAAAGATTTTCGGCTTTTCGACATCCTAATGTTACAGATCGGTCGTAAAGGATACTACACAACTCTTTGAATCAGTGCTGCATCATTTATCGATGCGCTTACGGCTCTTTCCTAAAATTGAAGAGATCGACGATCTGACGACTGACGACACGGCGGGTCGCGAGACGCAGAGCGATCTCCACGGCAAAAGCCAGCGCAAAAGCCCCCAGGAGGTAGTAGCCGATCATCGGATCATGGCGGCTAGTATAGACCAGGGTCAATCCGGAGATCCCAAACATCGCCAGTGCCGCGGCGGCGACGAGCCAGGCGTTGGCCCCGGTTTCCCGCAGACGCATC
>JALSTG010000048.1 GCA_026983875.1 Campylobacteraceae bacterium | reverse complement strand
AGAAGCCTCTCTTCTCGGAAAAAGCGGACGATTCGCGTCCCGTCGGGGAGAAGATCCAAAACCTCCGCCTCCAGTCCGTCATCAAAACGCAGACGAGTCCCGGGACGGACTTTGCCTCGAATCATCACCAGATAGCGGGATGCGGGGAGCGCTTTGTTCAGGAGTAGTTCGACGGAGCCACCGCTGAGTTTATGCCCGAAGATTCGAGCCGGGATCACCCGAGTGTCATTGAGAAAAAGCGCCGTCTCGGGGGGGAGAAATTCAGGCAAATCCCGAAATCGGGCATGGGTCGTCGAGCCGCTACGACGATCGTAGACCAGGAGCCGAGCACTATCGGGAGGATCGGCTGGGCGGTCGGCGATCCGCTCTTGGGGAAGCGTGTAGTCGTAGGAGTCGGTCAGAAGATCGACTGGATCAACGCTCATGCCGATCTTCCGAAGAGTTTTCTAGTCTGTCGAATTCTCGCTCTGCCTTTTCAAACTCATCTTCTTCATCCTCTTCCTCGTCTTCTTCTTTGTAGGGATTGACCCAGCGGACGATGAGAATCGAGAGTCCATAAAGGAGTATGAGCGGTGCGGCCATGAGTAGCTGAGTCAGAACATCGGGAGGCGTAAGTAGGGCGGCCAGGAGGAAAATAATCACGACGGCATATTTGAAATACTCTTTCAGTGTCCGGTCGGTAATGAGTCCCAGCATTCCCAGGAAGTAGGCAAAAACCGGCAGTTCGAAGGCGATGCCGAAGCCCAGCATAATTTTGGTGAAAAAGCCCACATAATCTTCGATATTGATCAGGGGTGTGTAAAGGAATGAGCCGAAAGTGATAAGAAACTGGAAGCCGAAAGGGGTCACGACATAATAGGCGAAGAGTACGCCCACGAGAAACATCACAGAGCCTCCTACGACGAAAGGAAGGACCATCTTCTTCTCATGTTCGTAGAGACCCGGAGCGATGAAGAGCCAGAGCTGCCAAAGGATGACGGGCATCGCCATCAGAATCCCGGCAAAGAAAGAGACCTTCAGCGCGACGAAAAAGGCGCCGCCCACCTGATGGGTTGTCACCATCCCCTGGAAGCTCTTCTCCCGGAGTTTTTTGCCCAGGCTTTCACGGGTGATGTTTTCCTCTTGTACCAGGGCCCGGCGTAGGATTCGGCTATTGTCGGCGAGCTCCCGAGCCGCCTGGGCTGCCTGGTGCAAGAGCACTTCCAGACGGGGATTTTGGGTGGTTTTGGCTGCCTCACTCAAGGCGTCGTGGAGCCTCCGGGCACTTTGTTCTTCGCGTCCCAGAAGTGCGGCGGAGTGCTTGGGAGCGCTGGCATTGGCCTCGGATTGCTGGATCTTCCAGCTTCCCTTCTCCCGGCTCTCTACGATCTTACCGACCTGGGTCAAGGCATCGTTGAGGGGTTTGGTCATCCAGCCGAGAATGGCGTTGTGGAAGGTAAAAGCCACGATAAAGCCGACAAAGACTGCGAGGATGGAGATGGCGAGTCGCTGGCGAAGCTCCGCCAGGTGAGGTTTGAGACTCTCGAACATCAGACCGGCTTTCCGTCGTCGAGATTTTTGAAGCCTTTAGGCGGGGATTCGACTTCGGAGGGCTTCGTCTCCGGATTTTGGGCCTGGACAGAGAGATCTTCTGGTGTCTGAGAGGCCTCGAGGGCCTTTTGGGCCATCTCTTTGTAGGTCATTACTTCATTGGTGTGAGGGGATGGCGCCTGTTCTTGCGTCTCCAGGTCGTCGCGGAGGATCGCCTCCTCGTCGAGCCCTTTCATCCCGGAGCGGGCGACATCCAAGGCCTCTTCAAGTTCTTGGGCGGGGTTGGGCACGGCGTTTTTGAAGCCGGAGATGTCGTCGGCGGTCTGCTGGAGGCTTTTGCGGTAGTTGAGGGCTTCCTCCCGCAGTTCGCTGATATGCAGCTCCTCTTCGAAGGTGCTTTTGGCCTCGTTGATGGTTTTGCGGAAGCTGTTGAAGAACTTGCCGATCTGGACCATCGCCTCGGGGAGCTTGTCGGGCCCCAGGAAGAGGATGGCAACGATGGCAACGAGCATTATTTCGGTGAAACCCATACCGAACATGGGACTCCTTCGTCTTCCGGCCGGACGACCGGAGATAAAATCGGCTCAATTTTAGCGAAAAAAGGCTATCGGGTGTTGAGAAAGCCCTCTAATCCAAGATATATAGAGCGATCTCGTCGGCCAGAAAGAGATCGGGATTTCGGTAGCGGCCGTCGGCAAAGTGAAATTTGCTCTCCGAGCAGAGGAGATCCGCCCGTTTCTTTTCCGCAGGATTCAGGAGCTCGGGTGCCACGCCCACCAGGGAGCGCAGGCCCAAAAAGAGGCGTTCGGTCTTGATCTCATCTTCCGAAAGGGGCTCGATACGCTCTGTCAGTGGATCGGCGCAGTAGGCGTCGATAGAGGTGGGGGGATAGTAGCGCCGATCCCGGAGAAAGCCCACGGCTCCCGCCCCCAGACCGATGTAGTCTTTTAGCTGCCAGTATCCCAGGTTGTGGCGGCAAGGGTCTCCAAAATTGGAGATCTCGTATTGCTTGAGGCCGGAGCTTTCGATGACGGCAGCGAAGCGGCGGGCGAGAGCCTCGTTCTTCTGTCGGGCTTCGGGCTTCTTCTCAAAAAGGGTACCGTTTTCGATGGTCAGCTCGTATGCGGAGAGGTGGGTGATACCGAGTTTCAGGGCCTGAGCGAGATCCCGCTCCAAGAGCTCTGCCGTATCGCCGGCGCAGTTGTAGATCAGATCCAGAGAGATTCGCTCAAATCCCAACTCTGCCGCGCGCTCCAGTGCCTCCACGGCCTGTCGAGAATTGTGAGCCCGTCCCAGGCGCCGGAGTTTATCGTCGTCAAAACTCTGGACGCCGAAACTGAGGCGGTTGATCCCCAGCTCCTTCATCCCCCTCAGCCAGGAGGCGGAAGCGGAGTTGGGATTGGCCTCGGTGGTGCATTCGGCACCGGGAGCGAGGTAGGGACGCAGCCGCTCCAAAAGGGGGGCGTAGAGCTCGGGCGTTACGGTACTGGGGGTTCCTCCGCCGATGAAGAGGGTCTCGATCTGCCCGGCACCTACTTCATAGCGTTCGAGGTCCCGCTCAAGCTGCCGCATCAGGGCTTGCATATAACGGGGGCGGGTGTCGAAGCGGTCGACATAGGTGTTGAAACTGCAGTAGTGACAGCGGGAGTCACAATAGGGGATATGAAGATAAAGTAGCATCGGGAACAATCCGTTAAAAATTCAAAAGGCTGTAATCCCTTTTCGGGTAGAATAGTATCAAAAATATCGGCACGACCCTTCGGGGCGTGCGAAGCGGGTATCACAATGGAAAAACGCAAAGGATATCGCCCCAACGTGGCGGCCATTGTACTCTCGCCAGACTATCCGGAAAAGTGTGAATTTATGATCGCACGGCGCAAGGGAATGCGGAAGGGTTGGCAGTTTCCCCAGGGGGGGATCGATCCCGAGGAGTCGTTGGAGACGGCGCTTCGCCGGGAGCTGAAGGAGGAGATCGGCACGGATCAAGTGGAGATCATCGCCGAGTATCCCGAGTGGATCAGCTACGACTTCCCCAAAAATAGCCGCAACCCCCGGCGCTATCCTTATAAAGGGCAGCGGCAGAAGTACTTCCTGGTGCGCCTCAAACCCGAGGCGGTCATCGACCTGGAAGCCTTCGAAATTCCGGAGTTTGAAGAGTACAAGTTTGTCGATATGGAGGAGCTCTTTCGCCGGATCACCTTTTTCAAGCGTAAGGTGTATCGTCAGGTGATCGACCACTTTGTCAAGGAGGGATTGTTGTAAATGCTGATCGTGCAGAAATACGGCGGAACCAGCGTAGGGAGTCTGGAACGCATCGAAAATGTCGCCCGACGAGTCGCCAAGGCTCGGGAGGAGGGTAAAGATCTGGTCGTCGTGGTCTCGGCTATGAGCGGCGAGACCAACAAACTGATCGAGTATGCCCATCACTTTTCCAAAAATCCCTCCCGCCGAGAGATGGATATCCTTCCG
>JALSTG010000047.1 GCA_026983875.1 Campylobacteraceae bacterium | reverse complement strand
AAGAGCGGAAAGGTCCCCGGCACCAACAAAACTTATACCAAGCCTGCCCATACCGCACCGAAATTCAAATTCGGCAAAACGGTCAAGGATGCCGTAGCGTAACCCGAGAATCCGGCTTCGGCCGATTCCGTAAACTCTTCTAATCTCTCTTCGAGATTGACAACTTCCTTAGATGAAATTACCTAAATATCTTTTCTAACTATTGGACAAAACTCCTATTTTCCCTTCAACCAACTCTTGATCTTCTCAAAAGCGCTTTCGAAAGTACTTTTATGAGGTTTGCTCTCCAGACCGAAGCTTTCTTGTAGTTGTTCCAGTAGGGCTTTTTGTTCACCGTCAAGCTTTTTGGGAAGAATCATTTTGATCTGAGCGATGAGGTCACCGGTACGGCCCCCGTGGACATCGGGAACCCCTTTGCCGCGAAAGACAAACTGGGCCCGATCACGGGTTCCGGCTTTGAGCTGTAGCTCCAGCTCTCCGTCCAGGGAGGGGATCGTAATGGTTTCACCGAGAATACATTGAGTAAAGAAGACCGGAACTTCGATATAGAGGTTGTTCCCTTCCCGGACGAAGTGTTCGTCTTCTTCTACATAAAATAGCACATAGAGATCGCCGCGGCGACCGTGACGGTCTTCATTACCTTTGGCGGGAATACGGAGCCGATTTCCGGTATCGATGCCGGCGGGGATGGAGAGTTTGATACGCTCTTCTTTGAGTTGATAACTCTGACCGTCGCATTCGGGACACTTCTGGCGGATCACTTCTCCCCGCCCCTGACAATGGGGACACTCCTGAGCGAAGGTCATAAAGCCCTGGCGCATGACGATTTGTCCCTGTCCGCCGCAGGTGGCGCAAGTCTCCAGCTTTCCGTCTCTGGCTCCGGTGCCGCCGCAGGCATTGCAGGGGGATTTGTAGTGGATGGTCAACTCTTTTTCGCATCCGAAAACTGCTTCTTGGAAGCTAAGATCTAGCTCCACCTCCAGATCCATGGCGTAGTTGGCCGTCGATTGGCGTCGCTGAGTGCGGCCAAATCCTCCGAAGGCTCCACCGAACATGGAGTTGAAGATATCCATGATGTCGTCCATGCTTTCGGCGTGGAAACCGGCACCTTGGCGTTCGAGGCCCTCCTTTCCGTAGCGGTCGTAGATGGCGCGTTTCTCTTCGTCGCTCAGGACACCGTAGGCTTCGTTGATCAGCTTGAATTTCTCTTCGGCCTCCTTATCCCCGGGGTTTTTGTCGGGATGGTACTGGATGGCCAGCTTCCGGTAAGCCTTTTTGATCTCGGCACCGGTGGCATCGCGGCTGACCTGTAGGATGGCATAATAGTCGAGCGTTTCCATAAAAATCTCCTGAGTTTGCTGCTTCGATAACGGGAAGAAACATAAATAAGTCGGCGGAATTTTACCATAATCAAATAGGCTATAATTCGGAAAAATTTAGGGGCGTCCCATGGTAGTTCATATCGTCATGATCAAATTCAAAGAGTCAGAAGAAAAGATGGCGCATATCCGGCGGGCAAAAGAACTCATCGATGCTCTGGTAGACAAAGTTCCGTCGCTGCGATCCATGGAGACGGGCATCAATTTTGCCCGGGAGGATCGGGCGATGGATCTGGTCCTTACCGCAAGATTTGACGATCGTCACGGTCTGGAGGCCTATGCCACGCACCCCGAGCATCTGAAAGTGATCGACTTCATCAAGAGCGTTGCAGAGTACAGCAAAGTCGTGGATTATGAGACGCTATAAAGTCGAAGCTTTTGAACGATTGGTAGAAGCTTTCAGCGCTCTGCCGAGTATTGGCCGAAAAAGTGCCACCCGGCTGGCCTATCACCTTGTCAGCGAAAACGCTTTTGCCGGACTCAAGCTGGCCCAGGCGATCGAGCATGCCGTCACGACATTGCAAAGCTGCCGGCGTTGCCATGCCATCAGCGAAGATGAGCTTTGCGGGATCTGCAGCGACGAAAGTCGGGACAGGGCCAAGCTCTGCATCGTCCAGAGCGCCCGGGATATCTTCGTCATTGAAGAGTCGGGTCAGTACGACGGTCTCTACTATATACTCTCGTCCCTGGAAGATGTGGATGAGGCGCATCTGCATGAGATCGTCAAAGGGGTCGAAGAGGTGATCTTCGCCTTTCCTCCGGGCATTGCTACGGATACTATGATCCTTTATATCGAAGATCGACTCGCCGACAGGGATTTGATCTTCAGCAAAATCGCCCAGGGGGTCCCGACGGGCGTGGAGCTGGAAAACGTCGATTTGCTTTCATTGTCACGAGCTCTGGAGGAGCGAACAAGAGTTTGATATGAAGAGGCAAGAGGGAGCATGACAAAGGACTTTTCCCAAAAGAGCTTATTGGATTTCATGCGTGCCGAGCCGGCATGTTTGAGTGTTGTAAAGCCAAAGCCCCTCTCGCCCTTTTGTGAAAAGCTCGCTCCTTCTACCAAAGATACGGTACTGATGTTGGGATATGACGGAGGGGAAGTATCGAGATCCTGGATGGAGCGGGGCGTCGATCTGCTGATCGTCTGCGATTGGGAGTCGGATGCGGTGGCGGCGAGAAAAGAGGGGTTCAGAGCCGTGCTGGCCAATGCCGAGTATCTCTGGGATCTCGAGCGTTTCGACGGGATCGTTACGGGAAGCCCTTCGTATCGAGTTTACGATCCCGGTCGGGCGATGGAGTCGATGATTCGGGCACTCAAGCCGGGTGGAGAATTACGGCTGGAGTTGAGCATGGGAGATTCTGCGGAGACGACGGAAAAGGCCATTGCCAAGGCGGCCGAAGCTCTGGGAGTTTCCCATCTACTTGAAAAACTTCGGGCGCCGGAAGCGAAAGGGTGGCGCGAGGCGGCCGAATCTTTGGGAGAGACGCTTCGGCTCTCCTCGCTCTATCGCCACCATCTTATTCCCCGGGAGAGACTCGGCCGTTGGGTCGATGAGCGCCTTCGCTTGAGAGCGGTGCTTTTGGAGAGGCGGACGGTAGAGGCACTGGTGGCCAAAGCGGTAACGATTCTGGAGTCTCTCTTGGAGGGGGAGAGAGCTTTGAGCGAAGAGGAGAAGTTGCTGCACTTGCAGCTTCGGCGTACTTAGACGGAGTTTTGACCGCTCTTTTCGTCGATATATCGCTGGATGGACTCTCGAAGTTCGTCGTAGATGAAAGAGTCTTTGTAGTTTTCGATTTTGCCGCCGCTGGCGTTGGGGTGGCCCCCGCCTTTCCCGATTTCGGCGGCCATGGCGGAGACGTCGAGCTTGTTGTTGCTTCGGAGGCTGAAGTTGCCTCGGGAGTTGACATCCATATAGAAGTCGTAATCGGGGTTGGCCAGGAGAAAGGCGTTGCCGATGAGGGAGGCGCTGCCGACATTGTAGCCGAGGATTCCCTTGTGCCCCCGGTAGTGGACGGTCATGCGCTCCCGTTCCCGGCTCAGGAGACGGGTTACATAGTCGGCGACGAGGTTGTCTTTGGTGTCGTTGTGCTCCAGGCGAAAGAAATGCTTTTTATGGGCATGGAGCATATCGTCAAGTTGGATGGGGGCCTCAGGGAGCGGAACCTCGTCAAGAATGCGTCGTGCACTGTCGATGAGGCTCAGCTTGTAGGCACGATCTTCATCGGGGAAAAGAATACGGTTGATCTCCCGGGCGCCGCTGATCATTCCGAGCAGCACCTTTCCGTAGGGGAAGTAGGGACTCTCCTCCCGCCAGATATCGATAGCATCGATCGCTTCGACGATCTTTTCGTTGCGACCCTCGGGATCGAAGCCGTAGTGCTCCCGTAGCCAGTCGTAGGTAATCTTCGTCGCACTGCGGGAGGTATCGAGGAAGTACCAGCCGAAGCGCTCTGCGGCGGAAGCACCCGTGCCGTGGTGGTCCAGAAGTTGGAGGCCGGCTCCCAATTCTGCAGCCCGTTTCTCCAAGGCATTGCACTCTTTGGTCGTGAGGTTGAGGTCGCTAATGAGGATCAGAATCTCACGTGCCGGGTCCGTGAGGCGCTCTTTGGCGATATTGGAGAGCATCTCTTCGAGTCGGGCTGCGACTTCGGGGCCGTAGTTGGCGTTATAGCAGTGGATCGGATCGAAGAGCTGCCGGGTGAGGTATTGGCAACCATAACCGTCGAGATC
>JALSTG010000046.1 GCA_026983875.1 Campylobacteraceae bacterium | reverse complement strand
CCAACGACGTAGTCTTCACCATGCAGGAGATTGCTCGCCGGAAGGGAGTGGAAGAACCGGACATCTTCACCGAGTCGGGTCGTTTCATCGCCGCAAGCCACGCCGTGCTCGTCGCGCCGGTGTTGGAGCTCTTCAGTCAGGAATATCACGAACGCTCCTTGCGTCTGAAGAAGGAGGGGAGCAATCCGCCACTGGTTCAGGAGCTTTATGATCTCTATCGTTCGATACGCCGCACCAACGCCCGGGAGTATCTCCATGATGCCCTGGATCACATGGAGAGCCTGCTGACGCTTTTTGACCTGGGCTACATCGACCTCGAAGATCGCTCCAATACCGAGATCCTCGTCAATCTGATCATCAAAAGAGCCATTATGCTTCTGGGTGAAGAGGATACGCGGGAACTCAAACGGCTACAGAGCCGTATCCAGGAGAAGTATCTGGTCAACTTTTCCATTTTTCAATCTCTGCCGGATTTCTGGGGATTAGGGCAGCATTTTCCCATCATGCCGTTACAACACCTGGACCGGCGGCCCACCCGACCGGCTTCCATCTGGGACATTACCTGTGACAGTGACGGTGAGATCCCTTTTGATCCCGATGCGCCGCTGCTGCTGCATGACATCGATGTGGAAGAAGAAGAGTATTTCCTCGGATTCTTCCTTACGGGGGCCTATCAGGAGGTCTTGGGGATGCGTCACAATCTCTTTACCCATCCTACCGAGGCGATGATCCGCTTTGACGAAGAGGGAGCCTGGCAGATCGAGGGAATCATCGAAGCGCAGAACCTGATGGATGTCCTGGAGGATCTCGACTACGATACGGGAGTCATCGACAAGACTCTCAAGACAGGGATTGAAGAGTCGGAGCTGATCGACGAGAACGAGAAACAGGAACTTCTCGGTCGCCTCTACCTCTATCTGAGTGAAAACAGCTATCTCAAGACGATCCAGTCCGCCGAAGGGAAGGAGAAACGATGAGTTTCTGGCAATTGATTCTGGAGGATTTTGCGACGGTCCGTCGAAACGACCCGGCACTCCACAACAGTTTTGAACTCTTTTTTAATTATCCGGGAGTGTGGGCGCTCTTTTTCTACCGCATCAGCCACGCTCTCTATCGACGGGGGTGGCGCTTCCTACCCCGTCTCATTTCGGCGATGGGACAGTTTCTGACGACGGTGGATATTCATCCGGGAGCCCAGCTGGGTCGCAGAATTTTCATCGACCATGCCACCGGTGTGGTCATCGGAGAGACGGCCGTCGTGGGAGATAACGTGCTGATCTATCAGCAGGTGACGCTGGGCGGCGTCAGCCTCTCGTTGGGCAAACGCCATCCTACCGTAGAAGAGGGTGTCGTTATCGGTGCCGGGGCCAAGGTCCTGGGCAATATCACCATCGGGCGCAACAGCAAGATCGGAGCCAACTCCGTCGTGATCAAGGACGTTCCTCCCGGCTGTACCGCCGTGGGCGTTCCGGCCCGGGTGGCGCGACGGATCGACGGACAGGCACCTCTGAGCCACAACATTATGCCTGATGTCAACAAGCAGGTTTTCGAATATCTCCTCAAGCGCATTGCCGTTTTGGAACACACGATCAAAACCGGTGACCTGGATACGATGGAAAAGAAAGATCACGAACTCGACGAAATCTACAAAAATTTTATCGAGGCGATGAAAGGCTAAAGGCTTTAAAAAATCGTTGTTATGATTTGATGTGGCTAATGTTCGGAAAAGAGAAAAATAAGATTTAAATCGGAGTTTTGATTTGGTTGCGGGAGAGGGATTTGAACCCCCGACCTTCGGGTTATGAGCCCGACGAGCTACCGGACTGCTCTATCCCGCGTCCATTGGAAAGAAGGGTTGAATCCGAAGATTCAAGTGGATGGGGTAGAGGGACTCGAACCCCCGAATGACTGGACCAAAACCAGTTGCCTTACCACTTGGCGATACCCCAGCCGCCACTTCATAAACACATTCGGTTTATGTGGACGGCATTATAGCCCAAAGCGCATTTCTTGTCAAGGGATTCTAGGGGGAGTCCTAAAAAAACGAGGAAAAGTTTATAGGGTATAATCTGGGAAACAACGATAACGAGCCGCGAGACGACAGGGACGATCCTCGCAGGCCAAGAGGGAAAAAGATGATATCCGATGCGATCAAGCGTGTAGAAAAAGCGATCGAGACGATCAAAAAAGGCCAAATGGTCATTATGATGGACGATGAAGACCGGGAGAATGAGGGAGATCTGGTCTATGCCGCTACCTTCAGCACTCCCGAGCTGGTCAATTTTATGGCCAAGGAAGCCCGGGGGCTGATCTGTGCACCCATCAGTCGTGAGATTGCCCGGCGTCTTGATCTGGAGCCAATGGTCAGCCGCAACGACTCCATGCACGAGACTGCTTTTACCGTCAGTATCGACGCGGCGACGGCCACGACGGGGATCTCGGCAGCGGAGCGTAGCGAGTGCATCTCCTTGCTTGCCTCACCCCTGAGCCGGCGCGAGGATTTTGTCCGACCCGGTCACATCTTCCCTCTGATCGCCAAAGACGGAGGCGTCCTGGTGCGTACAGGGCATACCGAAGGCTCGGTGGATCTCTGCAAGCTGGCGGGTCTGGCTCCCGCCGCCGTGATCTGTGAAATCATCAAGGACGACGGTACGATGGCCCGGCGGGAGGATCTGCGGGAGTTTTCCGAGCGTCACGATATGCCCATCGTCTACATCTCCGACCTCGTCGAATACCGTCTTGCCAATGAAAAACTGGTCAAGCGTCTAAATGAGGAGCCGATCGAGTTTCACGGCGTGAAGGTCAATAAAATCCACTATGAAGACCATCTGGGTCGCGTTCATACCGTCATCCAGTTCTACCGGATCCACGAGAGTGAAAACGTCCGCTTCCACAATATCGGCAGCGACATCGACCTGATGCTCAATGAAAAAAAATTCAAGGCGATGCATCAGAGCATCGACTATCTGCGCCAAAACGGCGGGTTGTTAATTTTCCTTGATTCCAAGACCGTCTCCAAAGAGCAGGCGAGGGAGATCGGAGTCGGAGCCCAGATCCTTCAGGACCTGGGTGTCAAAAGTATCAAACTCCTGACGACGAATCTGGAGACCGAATTTGTCGGCCTGGGAGGCTTCGGCCTCGACGTGATCGAAAAAATCGATATCGGCTGAGATGGGTCTGGGAAGGAGACTTCGACAAAGTAGCATCACCTCCCTCTATATGTGGGGGGCATCTATCCTCCTGGTACTGGCGGTTTTGGCGACGCTCCTGGCGATCTCCATCGAGTATTGGGAGTTCGATCGCGAGACGCAGCAATTGCGCCACCGTTATATCGAGGAGCAGAAAAAACAGATCCGCTACGATACGAACAGGGTATTGCACTTTATCGAAACCGAATATCAAAAACGTCGAGGAACGATCCCGGATACGGTGCTCCAAGCCCAGATCAAAGACGCTATCGCCTCACTGTACGGTCGGCCAGACGGGACCGGCTACATCTTCATCTACGGCTACGACGGAACCTGTTTGCTCGATCCGGTTCAGCCTTATAACGTGGGTAAGAATCTGTTGGATTTCCGGGATAGCAACGGCGTGCAGGTCATCAAGGATCTTATCGACGTTTCGCGCCGGCCAGGCGGCGGGTTTGTCCGCTATACCTGGATCAAACCGACGACCCGGCGACCCAGTCCGAAGATCTCCTACGCCAGAGCTTTCAAGCCCTGGCGCTGGATGGTCGGCACCGGCGTCTATCTTGACGAGGTGGAGAAAGTGATCGCCCAGCGTCGGGAAGCGTTGAGAGAGAAGACCTACAACTCTATTGCCAAACTGCTCCTACTTATGGGGGCTCTTTTCGTCGTGGGACTTTTGGGGGTGCGTTACCTGAATCGGGTCATCCGTAAAGAAGTTCAGAGTTTTACGCGATACTTCGAACGGGCAGCCAAAAGCCATATCGTCATCGATGAGAGTCAGGTGCGGCTTGCAGAATTCAAAAAGCTTGCTCGAGTCATCAATGAAATGCTCAGCGAGGTCCACGAACGCAAACGAAAACTCAGGGAGATAAATCTCCTTCTGGAAGAGAAGGTCGAGAGCAAGACGGCTGATCTAAAAGAGCGCAATCGGCTGCTGGAGGAGGAGAAAGCCTTTAGCGTGGCATTGGTCCAGGCCCAGGACAGCTTCATCCGACAGTCGATCCACGAGATCAACACCCCTCTGGCAGTCATCATGACCCATATC
>JALSTG010000045.1 GCA_026983875.1 Campylobacteraceae bacterium | reverse complement strand
CCAACATCACCCAGGAGGAGGATGACCCCCACTACAAAGTCGCCCGGAATTATTGATTACGGGCCCTGCCCCCTCTTTGAAGCAGAGTCCTACTCTTTGTACGCGTTAACAATATAATCTAAAACAGGTCCAAAGGCTTGAGCCGTTCTATATCTTTATTTCGCACATACATCACCACGCGGCTCGTGCCCTCCTCTTCGGAGCGCATTTTGTCGTAGAGGCGCTGCATCTCGATCCGTTTTTCCCGGGGGACCGGCTCGCGCAGGGATTTGTACTCGACGACCTCCCCATCCTTGATCACCTGGGAGACCCGGGCGTAGACCCAGTAGTATCCCCGGTCTTTGCGAAGGTTCTTGACGTAGCCCTCCCAGGTTTTCCCGGCTCGGATCGTCTCCCAGAGGTCGGCGAAGAGCGATCGAGGCATATCGGGATGGCGAATGATATTGTGAGGTTTGCCGATGAGCTCTTCTGGCTCGTAGCCTGAGATATGGGCGAAGGTTTCGTTGACGTAGGTGATGACGCCTTTGAGGTCGGTACGGGAGATAATCAGTTCGTTTTCGGGGACTTCCGTCTCGATAAACATATCAAAGCTGGTATCCATGGACGACTCCTAAGATTTTGTCGGTCGATCTATTGTATCGCTAGAGTATGCCTGAGCTTTTGACTCGGGTCAACTCCTTTGCTCCTCTTCGGCAAGTTTATGAACCATACGAATGCTTTCGATGGCGTTGCCCAGGATCTGCTTGGTCGAAGTCAGAGGTTTCATCCGCAGATTGGTCTGCTTCTTGTCGAGGCTCTGATCCATGAGCACCTCCATCACCTCTTTTTCCAGCTCTTTGAAGATCTCGTCGAATTTGCGCTCGATCAGTTCGATATCCATCGACGCCGCCCTCAGCTCTTGGGCCGGAAGGCCTGGATGACCGCCTCATTGACCTCCATGTAGCCTGCGCCAATGAGATCAAGGCAGTAGGGGACGGCAGGGAAGACCGCATCGAGGCATTCCCGGATCGATTTGGGCTTGCCCGGAAGATTGATGATCAGCGTCTTGCAGCAAATCCCCGCCGTCTGGCGCGAGAGGATCGCCGTGGGGACGTACTGCAGACTGACGGCCCGCATCTGCTCTCCGAATCCCGGCAGGATCTTGTCGCAGACCGCCAGGGTCGCATCGACCGTCACGTCCCGCTCTGCCGGACCCGTTCCGCCGGTCGTGACCAGGAGATCGCACTTCTTGTCCCGGCTCAGATCCAGCAGCGCCTCTTCGATGACATGCAGTTCATCCGGGACACAGCGGTAGTGAAACTCCAGAGGATTTTTGAGGTACTCCTTCATCGTCTCCATGATCGCCTTGCCGGAGATATCCTCATAGATCCCCTGGTAGGCCCGATCACTTGTCGTGACGACACCGATTTGGATCGTATCCATATATCGCTCCTTGATTAGTTTGCAGTTTTCTCTATTATACCTGTCTCAGCACCTGATCCAAGATCCGCGTGCTCAAAAGACGCTTGGCGGTCGCCAGCAGCAAGGTAGCCTTGGTGATATAGTAGCGGGGCCGGGGCCGCTCACTGAGGATAATGCGATGGACCACCGAGGCTACCGACTCCGGCGGTAGATTGAAGGGCACTTTTCGGGATTCGTCCCTTAGAGCCTTGCGGTAGAAACTACGCCAGCGAGAAGCATCGATATCGATCCGCTCCAGGGTCCGTAAGGCATTTTGGCGGAAGTGGCTGCTGACGGGGCCGGTATTGAGGAGACTGACGTGAATCCCCGTGCCCTCCAGCTCCAGCCGCAGCGTGTCGGTCAACCCCTCGACGGCATATTTGCTGGCGTTGTAGGCACCGCGAAGCGGCAGGGCGACTAGCCCCAATACCGAGCTGTGCTGAATGATCTTGCCTCCGCCCTGGCGGCGCATCACCGGCAGGATCTGCCGCGTACACTCATGGAGGCCGATGACATTGGTCTCGAACTGCTCCCGCAGCGCCTCGGCGGGAAGATCCTCTACGGCTCCCAACTGACCGTAACCGGCATTGTTGAACCAGACATCGATGCGCCCTTCTCGATCCAACACCTCTCGGATCACCTCGGCAATCTCTTCACTCCGGCGTACGTCCAGACGCATCGCCCCCTGGAAACCTTCAGCCCGCAGCGCCTCCACCTCTTCGTCGGTGCGGGCGGTAGGATAGACCGTGATGAAGCGCTCCCGCAAGTAGCGGGCCGTCACCCGTCCGATCCCGCTGGAGCAGCCGGTGATGACCACCACCGGCTGATGAGACTCTATCTTGTGATCCGACATCGTATCTTCTCCTTATTCATCACTTCGTCAGGATGTGCCCGGCGTGGCGAAAGCGGTAGAGCGCATCGACTCTGGGAGTGAAAAATTCGATCGCCCCCGCGGCGTCGATAATCCGATCCTCCTCGCCGACGAAGACCTCGACTATCGTCCCGCATTCCCGGATCCTTCGGAGTTTCTTCTCTTCCCAATGATAGCTCAGGAGAAAGGCTAGTTCTTCTCGCGTCCCTTCCGCAGCGTAGGGGCTTAGATCCCGATCCGACGGTGCGGCGCAGTTTTGAAAAAACTGCTTCCGATACGCCTCGGGGTCCCGATCCCAGGCTCGCAGCTGTCGCGTGCCAAAACGCTCGGGCAGGGTTTGAAAAAAGGCCGGAGAGAAGAGTAGCAGCCGATCGATGCGGCTCTCGCTCTGGAGCGCGAACTCCAAGGCCAGGATTGCTCCCAGACTAAAGCCGGCCACGGCATAGTCGCTCTCGATCAACCAGTCGGCGAAGAGCTCCGACTCTCCCTTGAGGCAGAAGCCGCTAAAATAGATCACGCAGAATCTCCCGTGCCTCTTCTTCCCGAATGTTTTCGTGTTCCAAAAGCCACGACTCGATGCGGGCTCGCGCCGCTTCGAGTTTTTTCAGCAGCGTCGCCGTCTCTTCTCTGAGCTTCGTCAGCAGCTCCTCGACCTCCTCTTCTCTGGGAAGAATCTGCTCCCCCAAGCCGTAATGTCGAATAATCTTACGGGCTTGGGCAAGGGCCTCTTCCCAATCTTCGGCGGCATTGGTATAACGCTCGGAAAAGACCGCCTCGGTCGCTAGGCCACCGGCAAGCAGGACCTTGATCCGATCCATCAGTTCGCTACGAGAGAGGATCTCCCGATCTACATCCCGCATCCGGGTCGTCACGATCCCGATCTTGTCGTAGGGGATACCGAGCCAGGTGGCCGCCAGGGCCTTGCCCGACTGATAGACGGCCTGAATCCGACGCTCCTCTTCACTAAAGCTGAGGATCTTCCGTTTACCGCTGATGACCTGCTCCCGGACCGCTTCGAAATCCTCTTCGCCTATCTTTTTGGCTCCCCGGCGCAGGGCATGAAGCGCCGCTTCGTTTACCAGAGTGGCCAGGGCAGCGGCACTGAAGCCCACCGTGGAGCGGGCCAACTCTTCCAGATCGACCTCGTGAGGTTTTTTGCGCAGGTAGAGTCGCAGAATATGCCGCCGGTCATCCATCTCCGGCAGCGAAATATGAAGGCGCCGGTCGAAACGCCCCGGTCGCAGGAGCGCCTCGTCCAGCATCTCGATACGGTTGGTCGCGGCGATAACGATGACGCCGCTGTCGCTCTCAAAACCGTCCATCTCCGTCAAAAGCTGATTGAGGGTCGCTTCCCGCTCCTCGTTGCGCAGGGTTCCCCTCTGGCGTCCAACGGCGTCGATCTCGTCGATAAAGATGATGCTCGGTGCCGCCTTTTTCGCCGCCTGAAACAGTTCATGGACCCGCTTGGCCCCCATTCCCACATAGATCTCGACGATGTTGGCGCCGCTCTGATAGAAAAAGGGCACCCCCGCTTCGCCGGCGACTGCCTTGGCGATGAGGGTTTTGCCCACGCCCGGCGGTCCGACCAGGAGGACCCCCTTGGGCAGTCGAATATCAAATTTGAGATAACGGGCGGGGTGTTTGAGAAAATCGATCATCTCTTCGAGATCCTCTTTGACCTCCTCGATACCCGCCACATCCTCGAAACGCACGGAGGAGCGGATCGGCTGTAAAAGAGCGCCGCTTCCGGGCTCCTCGGCGGGACTGCCTTCCGATGCCGGATGCTGCCGGATCATGGGGCCTCTTTCCCACCGATCCCGCCGGGAGAGGTAATAGATGACGACTGCCAGACCAATCAGGAGCAAAAAGAGCAGCACAAGCCCGAGATTGAGCAGTCCCCATTTCTCTTCGATCTCCAGCGGCACT
>JALSTG010000044.1 GCA_026983875.1 Campylobacteraceae bacterium | reverse complement strand
TTTTTCTTCTCTTGCATAGACAGGTCTATCCTTCTTCTTGATAATTATTGTCTCTATTCTACCCGAATCCGGGCCCGCTGTATGCAACCTGGGTCGAATCCCTCTCCCCGGATAGGATATAATCCGACAAAGATTCGCCAAAGGACCCTCCCTTATGCAGATGCAGATTTTCGACAGTGTCCGGAAGAAAAAACTCCCCTTCGAACCGATCCGCGAAGGGGAAGCCACCCTCTATGTCTGCGGCCCGACGGTCTACGACGACGCCCATCTAGGCCATGCCCGAAGCGCTCTGAGCTTCGATCTGCTCGCGCGCACCCTGCAGGCTCTGGGCTACCGGGTCACTTACGCCCGCAACTTCACCGACATCGACGACAAGATCATCAAGAAGATTAACGAAACGGGCAAAAGCCTGCGAGAGCTCACCGATTACTACATCGCCCGCTATCTGGAGGAGATGGAGGCGCTTGGGGTGCGCCGACCCGACATCGAGCCCAAGGCCACCGAGACCCTTGACGCTATCGAAGCGATGATCACGCGACTGCTTGAGAGCGGCTGCGCCTACCGCACCGAGAGCGGCGATATCTACTTCGATACCAGCAAAGACCCTCTCTACGGCAGCATCTCCCACCGGGTCCAGAGCGAAGAGGAGACCCAGAGCCGGCTCTGCGAGCTCAAAAGCGGCGAGAAGCGCCACCCCAAAGACTTCGCCCTCTGGAAAGCCTGCGCCGGAGAAGAGGATGTCTGCTTCGACGCGCCTCTGGGCAGCGGGCGTCCCGGCTGGCACATCGAGTGCTCGGCGATGATCGAAAAGCACTTCTGCGGAAACGACCGCTACACCATCGACATCCACGGCGGAGGCGCCGACCTGCTCTTTCCCCACCACGAGAACGAAGCGGCCCAGACCCGCTGCGCCACGGGCCACGAGATCGCCAAATACTGGATGCACAACGGCTTCGTCCAGATCGCCGGAGAGAAGATGTCCAAGAGCCTGGGCAACAGCTTCTTTCTCAAAGACGCCCTGGCCCTCTATCCCGGCGAACTGCTGCGCTTTTACCTCATCGGGGTGCATTATCGCAACGACTTCAACTTCTCCGAAGAGGACCTCGCCGCCGCCAAAAAGCGCCTCGACCGCCTCTACCGCCTCAAGCAGCGCCTCCTGCCGGGTAAAGCGGGCGAAGCCGACGCCGCCTTCCGCGAAGCCCTGCTGGCGGCGATGGCCGACGACCTCAACAGCTCCCGGGCACTAGCCGTAGTCGACGAGATGATCACCGTGGCCAACGAAGCCCTCGACGAAGGCCGGGCCGATAAAGCCCTGCGCCGTGCCTGGCTGGGCAACCTGGCCCTTGTGGATACGGTGCTGGGCGTGGGAGGCTCGGACCCCTACGCCTGGTTCCAGCACGGCATCGCCCCGGAGGAAAAAGAGCGCATCGAAGCCCTCATCGCCCAACGCAACGAGGCCAAAAAGGCCAAAGACTTCGCCCGCGCCGACGCAATCCGCGACGAGCTCAAGACACTCGGCGTCGCCCTGATGGATACGCCGGAGGGAACCAAATGGGAGAAGCTCTGAGCCCCCTTTCCTGCCCCTGTGGTATAATCATCTCTATCTATGTTTTACATAAGGATAGATAATGATTCGTCTTTTTCTCTCCCTGCTTCTGACGATCGGCTTGGCTGCAGCAGCCGAAAATAACGCCAGCAAAAAGGACGCCAACCTCAGCGCCGCCGCCCAGAAGCATATCCAGGAGCAGCTCAAGCGGGAACAGAAATACGCCAAAGAGCAGAAGTTCTACCAGGGGAAGGATTACAACCTCTCAGAGCACAAAGTCACCAAAGACCAGCTCGAAGCCGTCCCGGTCATCGAACCCGATTACGACTTCGACATCACCGATGTTTATCGGGATGATATCTGACGGACTCCTCCTATATATATGAAAAGGCGTTGCTCTCTCCGGTGCTGCTATCCTATATCCAGCCCTTTGTCGACGGCAATAAACGAACGGCGAGAATCGTGAGCAACGCCATACTCTTGGCCCATCGTCACTGTCCGATATCCTTTAGAATCGTCGACAACCTGGAGTATAAAAAAGCGATGCTGCTGTTCTGCGAACAAAACAAGCTGAGCAATTTCAAAAAAATCTTTATAGAACAGTATGATTTTGCCGCAGGCCGCAGGTAGTTATTTTTAAAGCCTCCTCCGGCTTCCTTGCTTTTTTGCAATCACCCTTTTATTTCCTGTGTAGCGACCGACCTTACGACTGAATTGATAAATAGGTTTCCGCTAGGAAATCTTATTCATCTTTCAAGGTTTTGTTGTATTTCTTATGCATTAAATCTAAAATATCCAATTGCAATAAAGGCTAACGTTATTACAAACAATGCCATTGAAATGTTTGCCAATATAAAACCGACAATATTCCAAGCACTTTTACCTTGTTTTTGTGCTTTAATGCCTTGCCATAATGCAAATGGTGCAAAAATTGGAAATATTATTCCAAGTATGCTTAATACCACAGCGTATATTCCATGTTTTTTAGATGCTTTCAATTTTTAATCCTTAATATAATTATTTATTGAATTTAACTATTATACACCATTGATGCTTAATCCTGATCATTCCACAAATAAAGTTAAAATTTTGTAGGATATATGTGATAATATATCATTTGATACTATATGAGGAACTAAGAGGGCAGGAAATAAACTACTGGATATTCTTCGAGAAAAGATTATCTTCAAAGGCTACAGTCGTGCTACAGAAAAGACCTATGTCCATTGGAACAAGGAGTTCATCCTTTTTCATGGAAAGAAACACCCCCTTCGCCACCCCTACCCCACCCATCTTCTTCAGACAAGTGTAGATATCCGCACCATCTAAGGGTTACTGGAGCACAAAGATATCTCTACGACGATGATCTATACGCATATTGTGCGAAACCTCAATCAACAGAATCTCAAAAGTCCTCTTGACTTTTAATATGGTTCGGAGATTCAGACTTTTCCCCTGATCTCGATAGCAAACCCCACAAAATCGTCCAAAAAGTTCAAAAACCCATACAGTCTATCTTCGTCGATCTCGACATATTCATGCACAAGGAGGTTGCGCATACCCACCATCGCGATGACTTTTTGGGCTAGTTCGGGCGAAAGGTAGTCGTGTTGCCGAAGCAGTTCGATACAGGCTCTGTAGTTTTTTGGATTGCCGAGGTTGTATTGGGATGAGATTTTGCAGGCGATATCGATGACGATCTGTATGGACTCAAGCAGACCATACCTTACTTCCCATTCATAACGCTTGTTTAGCTTTAGCTCTTCGCGGGTAACGGATGCTTTGATCTCGTGCAAAACGGCAATGTTCTCTTCAAGATGCTTGAGCTTTTGCGTAAGTTCCATTTTTCAGCCTTTCAAACAGAGCCTTGTCGAACATCTCATACATCGGCTGCACGTCGAAGTAGTATTTGTAGGTGTAGGTCTTGAAGTCTACATAGGCATCATTGTTTCGACAAAGTATCGGTTGATGCTTGTCCACGATGCGGAAGGCCAGCAGCGCATCTTTCTTGTAGAGATCGTTGAGCAATACCAGATCGATTTTTCTCCCAAGCGCATCTTCAAGCTCTGCGATGATTCTCCCTTGTTCCAAGAGCGAAATAGAGCGATGAGTATGGATGCCGACATCGATATCGCTCAATGCCTTTTGCGTGCCGTTGGCACAAGAGCCAAAAAGCAAAGCGAAATCGATAAAGTCATAAACACTCAATAATGTTTTCAGTTTTTTCAGAAGCATACCCACTCCTTTTGAGGTATTGCAGACATCAGGAATCATCTGATACCAATGCTCTACCTATTGGCTCCTCTACACACTTATCCGATACTCCCAATACTTTAGCAATCCTATACTGAGAGCGGCCTTTCTATGCCATTCAAGGATAGCATCCCCAATATCATCATCCCGCCTACCCAACGCCGAGAAGCCCCTCGATCCCCTCGCGTCCTCCCGTCGCTATGCCACAGCCCAGCCGTGGCTCGATCTGGGGCTCTCTCGGATTGATCCGCAGCACTTTCGCCCCCGCGAGCTCCGCGATACGCTCGGAAGTCATTCGCACCGTCGGCACCGCCGTCCCCGCGCCGATCTCGACGATAAAGAGCTTGGATCTGCGCACCGAAACCCTCTGGAGAAAATCGTCGAAGCGCTCCTCCTGTGCCCGGGTCCTCGAGGCATCCCATCCCCAGTCGCCGAACATCAGGATGTTGGGCCGCTCCGTCGCCCCGCAGCGGGAGCATCGGGGCCATTCCAGGGCCCGGAATCGCTCGCCGTCGATA
>JALSTG010000043.1 GCA_026983875.1 Campylobacteraceae bacterium | reverse complement strand
CTGATTGTCTTTACTAGTGCTCCAGGAGATACTACCCGACTCAAAGGACTAAATTATCAGGTCTATCGTGACAAAATGAGCAAAGAAAATCTCGATCACTTTATAAAAACCAGCGGAGGTCTCCAATGAGTCTCAATGTCCTGGTCGTCGACGACGATTTTATCAACCGCAAACTCATCCAGGCACTTCTCAAGCGCCATACACAACTTGTCGGGCAGATCTTTGAGGCCGAAAATGGATCCGAAGCGTTGAAGGTTCTCAAAGAGCATCCCGAGATCGACCTGATTCTCTTGGACATTCTGATGCCTGTTCTCGACGGCAAAGAGTTTCTGAAAATCTTCCGAGCCGACCAGGAAAATAGCCGTATACCCGTTATCGTCCTCTCCACCGACGATACCCAGAAGACGACTGTTCTAAATCTCGGTGCCGAAGATTTCATCATCAAACCTATCGGAGAAGAAGATCTCGTCCAACGGATCCGCTACTGGACCCAAAATATGGGAAGTTGAAGTTGGAAGTTATTCGAAGTTAGAAGATTTCACGGAGCCGGCAGGAATCTCAGGCTCCGCTCCGCTGTTTTCCTGGATCAGATCAGCGCTTTTTCCAGCACCTCTTCGATCCGCTCCACCGGGACGATCTCCACATGCTCCAGAACCTCTTTGGGAAGATCCTCCAGATCCCGCTCGTAGTTTTTGCTCGGGATCAGCGCTCGTTTGACTCCCGCCTTGTAGGCGGCGATGAGCTTCTCTTTGAGTCCCCCGATGGGCAATACCTTACCCGTCAGCGTAAGCTCGCCGGTCATGGCCACCTTGTTGTCCACTTTGCGGTCACTGTAGATAGAGGCGATGGCGGTGGCCATCGTGATGCCGGCACTGGGCCCATCCTTGGGTGTCGCTCCCTCGGGGACGTGCAGGTGCAGGTCGTAGCGCTTGTAGACTTCGCTGGCATCGGGGACGATCCCCTCCTCCTTCTCCTTGGCCGTGCGGGGGATGAGACGGGAAGGGATCTTCACTTTCCCCTCGTCGATCAGGATCTTGACGACGCTGTGGGCGATGCGGGCAGACTCTTTCATCACGTCGCCCAGGCTACCGGTGAGCTGCATCGCTCCTTTGCCCTTGATTTTGATCGCCTCGACGGTGAGGACGTCGCCGCCGACGGAAGTCCATGCCAGACCGTTAACCACACCGACCTGGGGCTCCTCCTCGATGACCGAAAATTCGAAGACCTTCTTGCCGGCATATTTGGGCAGGTTCTTTGCCGTGACGCGAATATGGTCGATCTGAGGGTTTTCCAGGATCTGCCGGGCCGCCTTGCGCATCAAAGTCGCGATCTTGCGCCGCAGATTCCGCACGCCGGGCTCCCGGGTGTATTCGTCGATGAGCAGACGCAGGGCTTTTTTGGAGATGCTGAACTCGTCGGGACGCAGGGCGTGCTTCTTGAGCTCCTGAGGGATCAGGTAGCGCCGGGCGATCTCGAACTTCTCTTCCGGCGTATAGCTGTTGACGATAATGATCTCCATCCGGTCCCGAAGGGGAGCGGGGATATAGCCCAGCTCGTTGGCCGTCGCGATGAAGACCACCTTGCTCAGGTCGATGTGGAAGTTGAGATAGTAGTCCCGGTAGTGGGTATTCTGCTCGGGATCGAGAATCTCCAGCAACGCCGAGGTGGGATCGCCCCGCTGGGTACGCCCTACCTTGTCGATCTCGTCCAGGACCATCACCGGATCCATGGTCTTGGCTTCGATGAGCCCCTGGACGATCCGTCCCGGCATGGCGCCCACATAGGTCCGCCGGTGCCCCCGCAGTTCGTTGACGTCTTCGAGCCCTCCCAGTGCGATACGCACCAGAGGGCGATCGAGGGCTTTGGCGATGGAGTTGGCCAGGGAGGTCTTGCCCACGCCCGGAGGGCCGGCAAAACAGAGGATCACCCCCTTGCTCTCGGTCTCCTTCTTGCCCCGTAGCTGTGCCAGCTCTTTGACCGAGAAGTACTCGACGATCCGCTCCTTGGGCTTCTCCAGGGAGTAGTGATCCTTGTCCAGCTCTTCGGCGACCTTTTTGACATCGAGCTGAGCCTTGGAAAATTTGCCGAAAGGCATATCAAAGACCCACTCCAGATAGTTCTGCAGCACTACCGCATCGGCACTGTCGGGGTGCATCCGTGCCAGACGGTCCAGCTGCTTTTTGATCTCCTTGTAGGCATCCTCTTCCAGGTAGGGCTTGATCTCTTCGAGCTTCTCTCTAAAAGCGGCGATCTCCTCCTCCCGCTGGGTATCGACGCCGAGCTCTTTCTGGATCTCCTTGAGCTGCTCCTTGAGAAAGTACTCCTTGTTGGTCTGTTCGATCTTGCTGTGGACCTTGGAGCTGATCTCTCGCTGGACCTTCAGGGCCTCGATCTGTCCGGCGATGATGTCGATGATCCCCAGAAGCCGCTGCTCGATATCCTCCATCGTGTAGAGCTCGTAGGCCTTCTCTTTCTTGAGAGGAAGCATCGAGGAGACCAGGTCGGCGATCCGGTGGGGTTCGTCGTTCTCTTCGATGGTCTTGACCAGATCGGCGGGGATGGAGCTGTTGAGCTGACTGAGCTGCCGGATCTTCTCCCGGAGCATCGCAAGCAGAGCGTCGACTTTGAGCTGATTGTAGCTGTCATTTTCGACGATACCGATCTTCGCCTGCAGCGGCTCCCCCTCCACCGGCTCGAGAATCCGCCCCCGGGCTAGACCCTGGAAAAGGATCTTGACCCGGCCGTCGGGCATGTGCACCTTGCGCATGATACTGCCTACGACGCCCACCGGGTAGAGGGCTTCATGACTCCGCTCCCCCTCATGACCCGGTCGGGTCGTCGCGACGAAGAGCAGGGAGTTGTTCTCCATCGCCGCCGTCGCCGCATCGATATCGGGCTGAGAGCTGAGGAAGATCGGGCTGATCATGAAGGGGTAGAAAAAGGTCTCATCCTCCCCTACGATGGGAAGAACCGCCGGAAACTTGTCGTAATCAGTGAGCTGCATATATAATCCTTTAGTCGTTATCTATAAAACTTTATGAGTCTTAAATTTACTTTAAGAATATACTAAAAGCGCGGGAAATTGTCAAGCCCCCGAACGGGGTGTATCAATTGAAGGGGTTGAGAGAGGAGATGAACCCGCCGGCGGGATCTTCGATCTGCTCGGGCTTGTAGAGGTACTGGGCGTTCTTTTTGCGATAGATCCCGGCTCCCTCTTTTTTGCCCAGGCGATCGTAGAGACGGGCGATGTCGGCATTGAGGAGATACTGTGCCATCTCGAGGCGGACGATCATGGTCCGCACCAGCGGCGCATAGCGGCTGCCGCCCCGGGAGGCGACGAAGCTCCGGCAGCGGGCCAGGGTATCGGCCACGAGCTTTTGGTCCTTGTTGATATCGTGAATCCCCAGAAAGGAGGCTTTGAGCTTGAGAAAGAGCGCATACTCCGCCCAGGGGCCACCTCCGTATCTCTTGAGAAACTCGTCGAGATAATACCCGGCCAGCAGGTACTCCTCCTCGGCCATATGGGCCTGGGCCAGGGCCAGCATCGTCGTAGGAAGCAGCGAAGAGTCCATATGCTCGCTTCGCAGAGAGAGATACTCTTTGTCGGCTTTTTCCAGATCGTTACCGGCAATCGATCGCTGGATAGCATCGTACCACCCCTGGGCCGATTTGTTGTACTCCTGTTTCTCTTCCGATGGGCCGAAACAGCCGGTCAATGCCAGGGCTATCGCCCCGACCGTCATGTATCGCAAGATTCTCTTCACCTTCCGCTCCTCGACAATCCAAAATCAGGATATGATACCAAAAATCGCCTGACAGGCGAGCTTTCGATAAAGAGTAAGGCCCGGAAAATCTTCCAGCCCATCGGCTGTTCCCCTCGATCCTCGAGGTTTCACCACTTACCCATTTCCGTTATTCCATTTTTTGGTCCCCTTTTAGATGTTCCTTACCGGCAATATGCTATAGTAAATTGATTAGTCTGTGTAGATATGCCAAAATAGGCATGAAACGGGAATGCAAAGCCGCAGGGCTCAAAAGAGCCGTCCGTTCTCCCTCCTGCGAACCTTCGGGAGCGAGGGAGGATCGATACGACTGCGAATTATTCCGGCGAGAGCCCGATGAGAAAGGTGTGGGAATGAAAAAATGGAGAAAGAGTCTTAAACTTTTGAGCATAACGTTATTGACCATCATGGTAATCCCCTCGGTCTCTTTTGCCGATGATTATCCGTCGGACAGTTGTGCCAATCCAAGAAGCATACAACTCAACGGCACGGCATCGGGACACCTGGTAGGAAACGGTAGCAGCCCTTTTGAAGAGGATTTTTTTGTTTTTACGGTCCCTTCCAACGGTGAGCTCCATATTTGGAGTACCGGATACAACGATGACTTGGATGCATTTTTATACAACGACGATACCTGTAGCAATGAAGTAGCCAGAGATACAAGAGGCGCTGGGCAAACACATAATGTGGACTTTACTTATCAGGCATCTGGCGGAACAACCTATAAACTGAAAATAAGAGGGTGGTCCGGCGATGCCGACTATGTACTACATGTGGACTTTACACCCAGCGGAACGATCTGGGTCAAAAATGCAGCCGGAGATTCCGCCTATACCGATCCTTCACCCTATACCAATAATTCCGATGCGACCGAAACGCTCAGTATCAGTGGAGCCACGATGCTGGAGGTGCATATTTCCGGTGAGACGGAAGATGAAGCAAACTGCAACTACGACTATGTCGAGATTACCGACGGGAACGGCGATACCAGAAGATTTTGTGGAAATATCGACGAAACTTACCTGGCAGCAGGTCCCAACGTAGATCTACTATTCCATTCCGATGGAGGCGTCGTAGCATCAGGAGTGTCGGTGAGTATCGCCATCCCTCAAGCTCGTGCCGAGAGCGACTCCTACGAGACCCCCATCAATACGACACTGAATATCGATGCGGCCGACGGTGTGTTGAGCAACGATGGAGGAGAAGGCATCCGGATCACCGACCATACCGATCCCTCCGACGGCCTACTGAACCTCAACGAGGACGGCAGCTTCACCTATACGCCTCCCAATAACTTTACGGGAACCGTCACCTTTTCCTATACGATCACCGATGAGGACAACAATACGGATTCTGCCGATGTCACGATCGTTGTGGCACCGCAATATTCCAGCGGTCAATACCATCCGTTCTATCTCGTCAATCCCCCCAAGACTCGCAATACCATCGGGAATTACAAAATTGCCGGAAATACCGTACTATGCCTGACCGATCATACATCAACCTATGGAGGGACGTGTCAGGGAAATAACCCCTCCTACGATATCATTACCAGCAATATGCATATCAGCAAATATCTGGATATCGACGAAGACCCGAGTACTTGGGACTCTACCTCTTCCTATATCGAAATTCCCGATTCATTTATCGATAAAGGAACGATCCTTTGGGCCGGGCTTTTCTGGCAGGGACGTCTGAGTATGGATCATAACTACCCGATCCGTTACGCCAAAGAAAACGGAAGCGGAGGATACGATCTCATCGAGATCGGGTCGGGAAGCAACTCCAACATCGACGACTACGACAGCCCCGAAGAGATGGCGGCAGCCGGAGCCAACCAAATCAAACTGAAAATTGATAACGGTAATTATCATAAAATACTTGCAAGTGCGTTACACACCTATACCAGCAGCAACGGAACGACCTACGACGCTTTCGCCGACGTAACCTCGATCGTCAATAACGAGATCAATAGCTCCGGCAAACATGTCTTCACCGTCGCCAACCTCATGACGATGGAGGG
This sequence comes from Campylobacteraceae bacterium, assembly GCA_026983875.1. Classification (GTDB taxonomy): domain Bacteria; phylum Campylobacterota; class Campylobacteria; order Campylobacterales; family Sulfurovaceae; genus Nitratifractor. Next base: position 13,679 of record JALSTG010000043.1, on the reverse strand, counting down.
GCGGGAACCCTCTCCGGGTGCCTACGGAGGGTGGGCACTCGTCGTCATCTATGCCGAAGACTACGGCCGAGGCCATGCCCGCAACATCTCGATCTACAACGGGTTCATCTCAATCAGCTCCAACGATGATCCGATACCCATCAGCGGTTTTCGCCTTCCCTCTACGGGTGATGTCGATGCCGCGATCTCTGTTTTTTCGGGAGAGGGTGAATATCGTTACGGTTATCGTCCCGGGAGTAACTCCGTCGACTGGATGAAAATCAGCGATCACGAGAACAGCGGATACGACTATATGCCAGGAGTCCCTGCCGGTCGGCAACGACCCAACCGGGACAACATGTTTGACGCCATTCTCGCAGGGATTTCCAGGGACCACATCATCAAAAACGGCCAAGATACTTTCAATGACCAAAGCGTCAACAACGTGGGAGTTGATGTAGACAACTACGATGTCTCCGAGCTCATGACACAATATCGGGAAGACAATCCCGATATCGACACCGTCTACATCAGAACATACTCCAACAACGACTACATTACGCCGGGAATGCTGGCCTTCTCCGCCCAGCTCTACCAGCCGAAAGTCTGCTACGACTTCGCCGTCAAACGCAATGAATTTCTTATCCCATCTCATAGCACTGGACGGGGTGGTGACTACAACACTACCGCTCAAATCAACGATGAAATCAGCTTTACGGTAGCCATCCGCAGCATGGAGGGAGATATGGATCTCTCCAAAGTTTCCGTAGCGTTGACGCTCGACCAGGAAGACGGCAATATCAGCTATATCCGAAACCCCGATAAAGCCTACTACTCCCGGGTCAACTCCAATACCCTTCTGCCGACGGACTACTCCTCCCTCAGCGATGACGAAAGACCCGTCATTTCCATCGGCAAAGGCCGAACCGATGATGTAGGGGGACTTGTGAGCCCCCATGAACGATACTTCAGCAAATTCTACTACCGGGTCAACGATCTCAACCAGTCCCGAATCAGCGGAAGGTTCAATATCGAAGTCAATGCCAGTATGGATTTCGGCTCCGGCGAATTTTGGCAGATCATGCAGATCGACCGATGTGAACAGAATCTTACCTACAATCCCCAGTGGTACCGCTTCAACGTCGAAAAGCCCTTCACAGGCAGCATTCCGAGCAACGATACCGATCATTACTCTCTTCCGACACGTATATCCGGCAGAGACTTTAACTACTCCGTCGCCTCCTATATCAAAAATCCCCTTGACAACTACCGTTATACAGAACCCGCTCCCGCCGACGGGATCACCGTCGACGTGGAAATGATCAACATCGACGCCTTCGACGACAACGGCTCCTACTTCAAATGTAGCAACCCCGATCCCGATATCATCGTCATGCCCGGCAGATTCGTCTACTTTAACAACGGTGACAAGCGAAAGTTGATTCTTGATTCCAACGACTTGAGCAATACCTACGCAATCCGAAGCGCCACCTTCCGTATGTGGCTACTGATCGACGAAAACGGCACGATCCTCTCCGACGCCTCTTACCACTCCAAAAACGACAATGCATATTTTGCCACGGTCTACGACAACTACTTTAAAGACCGGGACAGCAGCGGCCTTTGCAGCAATGCCTGTAGCGCACCCTACAGCTATACCAGCCCCAGAGCGTCCAATGAACCTTCGGCCGTAGGCTGCTATGCCTGTCTACGAGACTATTTCGCCCAGCCCTACTGTGCCCGGGACAACTTCGCCATCCGTCCCAAAGCGATTCGGGTCAAAGTTAATGACAAAGGCCCCGATGCCAACCTTACGGCACTGATCGTCGGAGAAAACAACGACACTACGGTAGACTTCGCCGCCGGATATCCCTATGAAATGCAGCTGACGGCGGTGCGGGACGACGGCAGCCTCGCTCTGAGATACTACACCGACGTCTACAAAGAACACAATCCTCTGGCTTCCGTCCCCAGTCGCGTCAATGGGAGTCTCGCGCTCCATGAGTTTACAAGTACCGGAGTCTGCCAGGATGAGAGCAACCGCTCTTTGGGACTGGTCTTTCACAACAGCCTTGCGACGACGGAACTCAAACAGAGCAATGCAGGATCCTATCGCTTCGAGATCTGGGACAGTAACTGGACCGTCGTGGACCGTGCGGATAGAAATCCCTATAAGACGCTCTTTGATCCCAACTGCAATCTCAGCAGCTCAGCAGCCTGTAACGATTGCGTCTTGGGCGGCACCGACGATACCGAAAACGGATCCGGAAAAGTCGGATGCTCCTTCGGATCGAAAATCGACAACGGAAATACCGAATATACCGATCTCAATATCACCTACCACCCCTACAAATTTGATCTCTCAAATCTCGGCATTCATACCCGACCCCACGACGGAGTCGACTGGCTCTACGACAGCAATCTCAGCAAAAGCAAATCGATGGCCGTCACTCTCGAAGGCAATCTTACCGCCAGGGGAGCGGACGATACGATCCTGAGCAACTACACGGCGCAGTGCGTCGCTCAGGATATTGCCGTACATATGGATACCAATACCACCCCCGATCCCGTCGTCGATGAGAACAATGCGACGGTCGTACTACAGCAGGTACTCTACCAATACGACAACAGCTCGCCTTCGGCACCGGTCTATAGCTCCGTTCAGGGTGCGGAGAGCAATATGACACTGAGCAAATGGAATTTCCGGAGCGGGGATCTCAACGGTAGTGCAACCGTTCATCTACTCTTTAACCTCGAAAAACCCTACGACACTCCGATCAACGTCGTTGACATCAACTTCACCACGGCTTATGCCTACGGAATCAACGACCTATGCTATGCCGATCAAAACAGCATCTATCGTCCTGACGGCAACGTGACGGCCGATCAACGCCGCTGGTTCTACTACGCTCGGGTCGCCCCGGCCATCGGCACCGACGGACGGCAGATCTACACGCCGGACACCACCACGACGACGACGCTGCACGTCAATGTTTTCTGCATCAACGGTCCCGGTATCAACTGTCCTTCTCTCACGGGCCTCTCCAGTGCAGCCGAGGAAGGAGACTGGTACCGGATGGAAGATCATCTCTCCAGTAACAATGACGGCAATATCACCGAACTCAATACCACCGTCGCCGGCGTGGTCATCAACGGAGGAAGCAACCGTGCACTCAATCTGACCTTTGACAACAACGGCTCCACTTCACCCATTACAATCTACTACCCCCTGACGCCACGTCCGGTTCACCCCGTCTTCGTCATTACACCCGATGAATGGCTCAAATACAATGCCGATCCAAGCAAAAACGGTCTACCGGAGTTCACCCTCCATTTCCTGAGCCAGGGGCTCAAGTGGAAAGGAACGGGGAAAACCGGCCACGTCATCGAAACCGAACCGACGATCCGACCGAGTAAAAGATTGAACTGGTAAGGGGAGAGAAAGCGTTGAAAACAACAAAAAGCAGAGAGGCGATCGCGATGATCGAACTGATCTTCGCAATCGTCATCATGGGGATCGTCATGATGAGCGCACCCAACCTGATCCGAATCTCGAGCAAAAGTAACTACGTGGCGCTGCTGCAGGAGTCCGTGGCGGCGGCGGCAACCCAGATCAATATGATTCTCTCGGCGGCCTGGGACGCCAATGACGCCAACACCACCGTCGGAGAGCCCGTGCTGACCACCGTCAGCAGCATCTTCGGGCAATGTACCGGAGGTGCGGCATTCCCGGTCGGCGTCACCGACAACCTGGGACGATACTGTCTCCCACTGGGGGGACCTAATGTCACCTATCCCGCCTCGACAGTTTTAGGACCGGAAGGGACCGAAGGAAGCTATTTCGACGACATCGACGATTTCAACAACCAAAGCTACACGGTCCAGGTCTACAACGCCGAGAGTTACGAAGCCTACGAAGGAGACTACATCGACACCAACATCACCGTATCCTCCCGCATCTACTACGGGGACGACGTTCCCAGGAACGCTGCGGGAGTACGGGGCAACTACGGACTGAGTACGACCTTCTCCAACCCCTTCGACGACACAAACGCCAGCGCCAGCACCACCAATATCAAACTCGTCACCGTCAGGCTTACGTCGGCCAATCCGGTCTCCGAACTGGCCGACAAGGAGATCCGCCTCAGCGCCTTTGCCTGCAATCTCGGAGCCCCAAAATCCATCTATAGCGCGGTCAAGCCATGAGAAGACTTAGGAACATGTATAAACAGACCGACTGCCGTGCCTGTCGACACGCGTTTACGATGGTCGAAGCGGTGATGGTCATTGTCGTCCTGGGCATCGTCGCCTCCATCGGTGCAGAGATGATCGCCAACGTCTACAAAAACTACCTGCTCCAAAGAGCCACGTATCGCGCCGGGCTCAAAACCGAAATCGCCGCCCAGCAGATCGCCAACTACCTCAGCTATCGAATGCCCGGGACCACACTGGCCAGAAACCCGAATAACCTGGCCGACAATGTCAAAGTGACCGATCCCACCTATCTTACCGATATCAACCACACGATGCTGGTCTGGATCGGTGTCGACAACGACAGCTTCTCTGCACAGATCACACCGGGGTGGAGCGGGTTTGCCGACGTAGACCCCTCCAGCGGAGCCGCGATCAGCACACCTGCCTCCCGGCTCTCCACCGCCGATACTGTCATCTCCAACCTTTCTAATGCAGAAGTTTCTCTCGGCGGCCCGCAGTATCCGGCGATCTTCTTCCGCAACAGTCACTACAGGCAGACGCCCGGAATACTTTACCAGGTTTTAAGTGATGATAAAACGACCGGTTGTATGGGATTGGTCGACAACAACACCAGTTGTATCTCGTTTGTAGGTAGATACGGAAATACGCTCTTGACATTCCAGGCTCCCTCTTCAGGGCGCTCGAACAAAGTGATCGCCGAACACTACAAACTTGCCTGGACGGCGTATGCCATCGCACCGTTCAAGAAGGATGCAAACGGCAACTATACCGGCCCCTGCACCGAGACCGACATCCAGAACAAGCGCAACTGCGATTTGATTATGTTTTACAACTTCCAGCCCTGGCACGGTGAAAATCTCGGCAGCGCCGGTACTTTGAACATCAATGCTGCTCACCACTCGGTCCTGGCCACCAACGTTTCGGTCTTCAAATTCGCCGAATCTGGGGGTACTTTCCGCTTCAAACTCTGTGCCCAGGAGAATATCGGCGAAGACTACAACGTCACCATCTGCAAAGAAAAGGCGATCATCCAATGAGAAAAGCGTTTTCAATGATCACAGCGATCTTCGTCATTGTCATTATGGCCGCCGTCTCCGCACTGGTACTCAGTCTCTCGGGCCGCATGACCAAAGCCACGGCCATTCAGTATCGCCAGGAGCAGGCGGCACTTCTGGCCCGCAGTTATACTGAGCTGGCGGTTATGGCGGTGATGAACTACGACCGCGATACGGCCGGAAACTGTATCGAAGATATCGACGGAGTCGTTAACGGAACCGTCCCGGGCGTCGCCTCGACGGGCAGCTCCGCCGCGGGAAGCGGCTATAATGTTCAGACCCGTATTTACTATATCGGCGACGCACTCCCCTGCTCAGGGACACGAAAGCTCAATACCGCCGCTATCTCTACCGACTATAACGATACGGGAACCCCCCACTCCAGTACCACCGCGGCGATTATCGTCGACGTCTACGTCCGCTACAAAGATCCCGATGTCGACAATCCTGCAACCGCACCCTGGATCACCTACCATCGAAGGACTTTGCAAAAGATATGAAACGAAAAGAGACAAATCATCTAAAAGCCTTTACCATGATTGAACTGATCATGGTAATCCTCGTACTTGGGATTCTGGCGGCACTGGCAATCCCCAGGCTGGAGAGAGACATCCGCCAGGAGGCGGCGGACACCATCCTCTCGGCGATTCGCCAAACCCGGCTGATGGCACTCAACGACGACGTGACCAACCCGCGCAACAACCAATGGCAACGGGCATTTTGGAGATTTGGCGTCCAGAAGTGCTCCGATAGCGGAATCTTTTACTATATCAGCTCCGACAAAGACTACCAAGGGGATATCGACAACAACGAAATCATCAATGACCCCGCCAACGGCCTGCATCTCATGGGAAACAACGGCGCTCCTTGTGAAAGCCAGGTCCAAAGCGGCTCCTCTCCGGCCATTTTCCTGACCAAACGCTTCGGCATCTACGACGGCCAGATCAGCTTTTGCGGTACGGCGGGCAACTATATCGGATTCGATCATCTGGGAAGACCCCATAAAGGATTCGCAGGCAACGCCGGCAGCACGACTCCCGACTACTCTTCGATTCTGCATTCCGATTGCAACATTACCGTGAACTTCTCCGACAGCTCCCTAAGCCCGGTAACCATTATCGTCGACAAACAGACCGGTCATGCGCATATCGCCGGCCAACCTGACTCCTGACGATGAAGTTTTAGGGGCTGCAAACTCCCTTTGAGGCAGGCTTTGTTATAATTAAATTACCATTAAGCGTATAAAGGATTGCAGGATGAACAAACATATTGCAGGTCGTCATTTCGAACTGACCGAGCCCATCAAAAACTATATCGAGAGCGCCATCGAAAGCCTGGAGAAGTACAACCTGGAGATCATCTCCGTACATTGCATCGTCTCGGGCGACACCAAAAACGGCAAAAAGGGCTATAGCGTCGAGTTCGTCGTCAACCTCAAGGACAAAAACACCGTGGTCATCACCCAGCGGGACAAGGATGTCTACGCCGCCATCGATCTGGCGGTAGAACGGATGAAAAAGAGCCTGCGGCGCTTCGCCGACAAGATCAAAGATCACAACGTCACCAGCCTGCGCGAAATCGAGAGTGAACTCGAAGAGGCTGAAGAACAGCTCGACTTCGTCAACGACATCGAAGACGATATCGTCCCCATGGATCTGGAACTTCACAAACCTCTAGACTTTGAAGAGGCCCGCGAACTCCTCGCCTCCGACCCCAAACGGCAATTCATCGTCTTCAACGACAACGAAGGACGCATGCGAGTCATGTACAAGCGCGCCGACGGAAAATACGGCCTCTATTGATCTTTCTCCGGCCACGGGCTTTCACGCCGGCCGATTCTTCTCTTCTCACACAAGTTTCAAAGCCATCCAAGCTCAACCGTAGCATTTGACGATCTCTCGAAGCGCCCGGAAAGTCCGTTCCACCGAATCCAGGTCTACCCGCTCCCTGACGGAGTGGGGATAGAGGATCGTGGGGCCGATGGAGGCCATCTGAATCTCCGGATATTTTTGGCTCAGGATCCCGCACTCCAGTCCGGCATGGATCGCCTTGAGCTCACTGCGACCGAACTCCCCCTCCAAAATCTTCGAAATTCCCCAGGTAAAGTCGTTGATTTCAGGCTTCCAAGCGGGATAGACTTCGTGCCTGCTGACGGCATAGCCGTAGCGTTCCAGAAGGCCCTGTGTACGAAGGGCCAGGGATTCGAGCCCCTCGTCGCTCATAGCCCGCAGGCTGTAATCGATCCGGCACTTCCCTCCTCCCGCTTCGACGATCGCCAGATTGAGGCTTGCTTCGGGGATCCCCATCTCCGGGTTCTCGGAGACCACGCCGTGAGGCGCCGTACAGAGGAGCTTCAAGAGCTCGCCCGAGTCCGCCAGCACCTCCGATCCATCCTCCTCGAGGGCTTCGATTTTCAGATTTTCATCTTCACTCCAGGGCCCCTCGGCCCGCACGATAGCCTCCGCCGCAACAGGGATGGAGTTGCGCCGTTCGCCGCCGCGAAAAGCAACCAACGCCGCTTCTTTGTCGGCTTGCGCCAGATAGACAGCCAGCTCCTTGATCGCATTGGGGACCCCTTTGTCGATATCGACTCCCGAATGGCCTCCGGGCAAGCCCGCGAGCTCCAGGCGCCAGAGGGGACGATCGTCCCGGCTCATGGAGCAGGATTTTTTTGCCACCAGATCGACGCCGCCGGCGCAGCCGATATAGACCTCCCCCGCCTCTTCGGTATCGAGATTGAGCAGTCGGGTACTGCGTAGCTCAAACGCCAAAGCCTTGGCCCCCAACAGCCCCACCTCTTCGTCGGCGGTGAGGAGAAACTCCAGCTCTTCCCCCTCCTCCATCAACGCCAGCATCATTGCCACGGCCATGCCGTTGTCGGCCCCCAAGCTCGACTCCCTGGCCCGAAGCCACCCCTCCTCTTCAAGGAGTTCAATCTCGGGAGCGCGCCCTACGCAGACCATGTCGTAGTGGGCCTGAAGGCAGAGTCTGGGCGAGCCTTTGCTCATCAGCAGATTACCCGCGGCATCGACGAGCACCTCGTATCCCCGCTCCCGGGCAAAGGCCTGGAGATACTCCCGCAACCCGTCAGCTTCCCGGCTGCAGTGGGGAAGCTGCGTCAGGGTTTTAAAATACTCCAAAATCCACTTCAGCTCGCTACCCTTCATCTTCCCTCCTCTCTTGCATCATCCATCCCCTTTCGGATCGATCCCCTCCGGGCACTCCACTTGCACGATCTGCCGCGCCTGGCTATCCAGGCGTCTTGCCGTCAGGCGCCCCTTCCAGAGGCACCCGCTGTCCAGGCAGCAGACCTCGTCGTTTTCGAAATAGCCCAGGGTCGACCAGTGTCCGAAGAGAATCTTCTCCTCCAATCGTTTGCGCACGGGGCATTCGAACCAGGGCATCAGCCCCTTTGCCCGGACCTTGGCCGTAGGCGGCCCCTTCTGATCGAAATCGAGCCGACCGTCGGGCGTGCAGTAGCGCATGCGGATAAAGCCCGAGAGCATATAGCGTTCGTGCTGGAGATCGCTCCCCAGGGGATCGAAGTGATCTTCATTTTTGCCCATCATGGCGGCCAGCCACTCCGAGGCCCGTTCTCCTTGAAGTTTCGTCATCAGGATCCGGTTGTAGTGCAGCGAGCTCCCCAGGCCGAACTCCGGGGGGATCCCCGCATGGGCCATGACGTAGCCCAGAGCGTGATCGATCTGGAGGAAGGGCTGCTCCCGCAACCACTGCAGCCACTTTTCCCTGCGGGGATCCTCCAGGATCGGATCGAGAGTCGGATTGGACTTCTTGATCCCCCAGGCCGCTGCCAGCAGGGCGATGTCGTGATTGCCCAGGACGATGCGGAGGCTTTCGCGATGTCCATAAACCCACTCCAGGACCTCTTTGGACTTGGGGCCTCGGTTGACCAGGTCTCCCGCCAGCCAGAGAGTATCCCGCTCGGGGTCGAAATCGATCTTCTCCAGAAGACGCATGAAAGAGTCGTGGCATCCCTGGATGTCGCCGATAGCCCAAGTCACGACATCTCCTTGGGAGAGTGTCGTGAAATGAATAGTGAATAGTGAATCGTGGATAGTTTTGCTAAGTATTTCATGAAACGATACGATACCAGCTTTGGGCTTATTTGCAAAGCGCGCTCCGGTAAGCCTCGACCTTCTCCTCGAAACTCATGGAGGCGTAGGCGGGCGAGGGAGAGGGGAGATACTCCTGTTCGATCTCCAGATCGCCAAAGTGCCGCAAATAGAGATCCTGAGCCTTCCGTCCCGTGAAGAGGAGTTTTTCGATCGACGGATAGAGCTCCAGGAGTCCGGGGATATCATTGACCTCGATCCCCCGCAGGGAACTGTCGAGAGAGTTGCGGCGGCTACAGGAGGCGACCATATCCCAAAGTCCCCATCCCATCGCTTTGAGCAGCCAGATCTTCTGATCCCTGTTGTTGACGGGATAGCCGCTCACTGCCGAAAGAATCAACCAAAACTGATTGCGGGGATGGGCATAGTAGAAGGCCTTGTCGAAAGAGTCCACGCTGGGAAAACTCCCCAGGATCAGGATCCTAGTATCGGGGAAGAGAATCGGATCGAAAGGATGAGAGAGCGACTCATCCGAATAATGATTGCTCTCTTTCATCTTCCATCCTCCATCTTCAATCTTCCATCAATTATTTACACGCTTTGCGCATATTCTGGATCATCAGCACCACAATCGCGACAGCGAAGATCTTGAAATCGAGTTCGCTTCCTTTGTGAGTCGCCGCGAAAGCCGCCGAGCGGGTCATCTCCTCTCCGGCCATCTGCATCGTGACGATATCGGGCAGATAATACCAGTTGAACATCGCACCGGTCATGATCACCAAGAGTGCGGCGACACTCGTGAGTTTGTCCCGCTCTCCCATTTTGTATTTGTAGCCTTCGTAGAGAAAGACTGCGATCAAGGTTACGGTAATCCCATAGCTCAAGAGCACAAAGTTTCGGGTCATAATGAGCCCCTCCTGATAACGCGTCAGCACTTCGCTCCCCAGCCAATAGGCACTGTGGAAGATCACCGGCGCCACCACGGCCCCGGCGTAGAGCACCGCGCCCAGTATGGCGCCGAGCCAGATCAGATAAGCCATCGTGGCGATTCGAAAGGGCTTTTTCATAAGAATCCTTTTATTGAAGCTGAAAGCCAAAAGCATCAAGCCTTTGGAACAAGGCGTCACCGAACAACGCCCACCTCATCTTTTTACTCCTCTCCCTTCACTTCCACTTCAAAAGAGACGACAAATCCCCGATCCAACCCGGCAAGATCCCGGTAGAAACGGTAGTTTTCGATCCCTTCGTCTCGAAAAAAGCTCTCCATCGCCGCGCGCTGGTCGTAGCCCATTTCGCAGAGGACGGGGACGTGGCGTTCCCGGCCCAACAAAACGATCCGCCGCAGCAGCTCCGTGCCGTCGCCAGGGGCAAAGAGCGCCCGATGGGGCTCATAGTCGGCGACGTTGGGCTCCAGAGGCGTCCCCTCAGGCACATAGGGAGGATTGCTGACGATGAGCTCAACCGATTCAGGCACCGGATCGAGGAGGGAGCCTTGGCGCAACTCGATCCGATCTTCCAGGCCGAAACGTCGCAGATTCTCCCCGGCGACGGTGAGTGCCTCGGAGCTGATATCGGTCGCGACGATCTCCAGCTCGGGAAAGAGCCGCGCCAAGCTCACGCTCACGGCGCCGCTGCCGACACCGATCTCGACGATACGACTGGCATCTCGGCTGCGAATCATCGCGGCAGCCTCCTCCACCAGAATCTCCGTCTCGGGCCGGGGGATGAGCACGCCCGGAGCGACGAAGAACTCTTCGCCGTAAAAACCCGCCCGGCCGGTGATATACTCCAGGGGTTCATGTTTTTGACGCCTCTGGATCTTTTGCCAAAAACTCCCGGCATCCTCTATCTCCTCCCGGTCTCGAAGCAGCAGCATCGAGCGCTCGCAACCCAAATGATCCGCTAGGAGAATCTCCGCCTCCAGCCGGGGACGCTCCGCGACCGTGCGTAACTGTTGCGTCGCCTCTTGCAGCGCCTCGGATACCGTCATGCGTCTTTCTCTTGAGGAGAACATAAAGCACAAAGCACAAAGTAGAATAATTTTTTAGTCAAAGCGTTGCTTCGCAACGCCCCTCTTAGTTCTTCACTCTTCACTCATCACTTCTTCACTTGAATTTTTGTCAAGAAATTCAAAGATTCCTTCTTTGGGCAGTTCCGCATCCATATCGACCCGCTCGGGATCGAAGCCCAGGGCCTCGAGGCGCTCCAGGATCGGGGGATGGGTATGGTAGAAGCGGGAATAGATCGGATCGGATTTGGGGAAGGACTTGTTTTCGCTCACCAGCTTCAGCAGGGCCGAGATCAAGTGTTGGCGTCCGCCCACCTGCGAGCCGTAGCGGTCGGCCTCGTATTCGTTGTGACGGCTGAGCATGCTCATCAGCGGCGTATAGACGAAGCTCAGCACCGGCAGCAGAAGGAGGATCAGAGCGATCTTGACCCCCGGAGTCGGCGCGACGCCCATCTCGGCGAAGAGCGCATCGGGCAGATGACCAAAGAGGTAAAAAGCCACAAAGAGAAAGCCCCCCATCATGGCAAGATTTTTCCAGATATCTCCGTGTTTGTAGTGGCCCAGTTCGTGACCGAGGACCGCCAGCAGCTCCTGATCGGAGAGCTTGTCCAGCAGCGTATCGAAGAGCACGACCCGCTTGGAGCGCCCCAGACCGCCGAAATAGGCGTTGAGCCGGCTGTCCCGGCGGCTGGCGTCCATGACGAAGATCCCGTCGCTGCGCAGCCCCGCTTCCTGCATCATCTCCTCAATCTTCCGGCGAAGCTCCCCTTCGGGCAGAGGGGTGAACTTATTGAAAATCGGCGCGATGATCGTCGGGTAGATCAGATTGGCCGCCACCGCCACGGCAAAGAGGAGGAGAAAGCCCCAGAGCCACCAGTCGTGAACATTGCCGACGATCCAGGCCAGGGCCGCAAAGAGTGTTCCTCCCAGAAGCAGAAAGAGCGCGATCGATTTGAGGGTATCGACCAGCCACATTTTCGGCGTCATCTTGTTGAAGCCGAAGGATTGGTCGATCTTGAAGCGGCCGTAGAGATCCAGGGGCAGCGTCGCCAGCCAGTTGATGGCGAAAAAGCCCAGAAGGAAGAGGACCGACTCTCCCACGCTGCCGTCGACGCCGACGAGTCCCTGAAGCCACGCAAAGCCGGCAAAAACCCACCAGAGAAAGAGCAGATACTCGATGAAACTCTCGAGAATGGCCAGGCGCTCCTTGGCCACGGCGTAGTTGCCCGCGACATAGTAGCGCCCCTGGGGCATCAGCACCGGCGTGCGCCGCTTCTCGACATTGATATAGCCGATTTGCATCACCGAGAGATAGATCTTGAGTAGAATATAAAGGGAATAGACCCCGATAATCGCTGTAAGCACAAAGCCTCCTGAATTTAATTCAGAGTTATTTTGTCTGAATATAGCCAACGGAACTTAAACAAAGGGGTTTCAACTCCGGTTTGTTCCTCTTTTGGATAAAATTCTCCGATACTTTATCCAGCCGGAAGGACGGAAATGGCCTATATCGACCTCTACGATATCCACAAAAACTACGACGTCAAGCAGATATTTGCCGGAATGGATTTTCACCTCGAGGCCGGGGAGCGGGTCGCCATCGTCGGACCCAACGGCTGCGGCAAATCGACCCTCCTCAAGATCGCTGCGGGGCTGGAAGAACCCGACGAAGGTAAGCGGGTCGTCGACCGCTCCGTAGAGATGGGAATGCTGAGCCAGACCCCCCGATTCGACTCCGGCTTGACCACCCGCCAGGCCATCGAAAACGAGCTGACCGATCTCAAGGCTGCCCAGGAGCGCTACCGGCAGCTCAGCGAGGCCATTGCTCAGCGCCATGACGACAAGGCCCTACTGGAGGAACATGCCAAAGTCGCCGCCTTTCTCGACCACCACAACGCCTGGAATCTCGACGCCAAGATCGAACGAGTGCTTCAGGAGTTTCAGCTCAAAGCCTACGAAGAGCGCCTCGTGGCCACCCTCAGCGGAGGAGAACAGCGCCGGGTAGCCCTGGCGGGGCTGATCCTGCGTCGCCCCGATCTCTTGATGCTCGATGAGCCTACCAACCATCTGGATGTCTATATGGTGGAGTTTCTCGAAGAGATCCTGCTCAAGGAGAACTTTACTCTCCTCTTCATCTCCCACGACCGCTACTTCATCGACCGCATCGCCACGCGCATCGTGGAGGTCGAGGCGCACCGCCTCGTCAACTACAAAGGCGGTTATCAAAGCTACCTCGAACAGAAGGAACGGCGGCTCGCCGCGCTGCAAAAGGAGCATGAAAACCTCCTGCGCCTTCTCAAAAAAGAGGAGGAGTGGCTCAGCCGGGGCGTCCAGGCCCGCCAGACCCGG
>JALSTG010000042.1 GCA_026983875.1 Campylobacteraceae bacterium | reverse complement strand
TCGCACCGGCCAGCGCAGCCGAGCTTTCGGCTAAAAGTCTGTTCGACAAAACGACCCTCGCCGAGCATCGCAACTACCGAAAATATCTCGAAAAAGATCCGCGTATCGAGGAGGAGTATCAGGCGTTGCGGCATCTGTTGCGCCGGTGGCTTCTGGCGAGAGAGCGGGCGGTGCTCACCCGACTGGGACGGCTCTACGGTCATTACCGCAATGCACGGATCGAGCGGGCCCGGGGCCGTGGAGAGTTGGACTTCGACGATCTGGGATATTTTGCCTATCGGCTTCTTTATGAGAGCCTGGCAAAGGATATGCTTTACTTCCGGCTCGATAGTCGTTTTCGCCATATTCTTCTCGACGAGTTCCAGGATACGTCGACCTTGCAGTTCCTGCTACTCAAGCCCCTCGTCGACGAGATCTTTGCCGGCAAGGGGCAGCAGGAGCGCCGCAGTTTCTTCTATGTCGGAGATACCAAGCAGTCGCTCTACCGTTTCCGGGGCGGAGTGGAGGAGCTCTTCGACCGGGTGGCGGCACTTTATAACATTCCGGTGGAGCATCTGGAGGTCAACTACCGCAGCACCCGACTGCCCGTAGAGAGTGTCAACCGATGGTTCGACGGGGTCATGCCGGGTTATCGTCCGCAACGCCCCCACAGCAAGGAGGAGGGCTATCTGGAAGTCCGGGAGACGCAAGAGCCTTTGGAAGAGGCGCTGAAGGTCGCTTCGGAACTGATCGGGGCAGGGGTGGCGCCGGAGAGGATCGCCTTCCTCGTGGCGACCAACAAGGAGGGCAGCCGCCTTCAGGAACTGGCAGCGGATGCGGGAATCGAGACCGTGCTTCAGACTTCAAGCTCCCTGCGGACCCTTCCCCGGATCGCCGCCCTTGTGGCGATGGCCGAGCATCTCTACCGGGGCGAAGCCCTCGACGCCGTGCCTCTCCTGATGCGTAGCGGTCGGGAAGTGCCTGCCGAGCATACCTGGTATCGTCCGGAGATGCCGCCGGCTGAGATCCTTCACCGGTTGATAGAGGCTTACGGAATTTTCGAGAACGATCCCAATTTTCTGAAACTATTGGAGTTTGCCGGAGGCTACGAGACTCTGCCGGAGTTTCTCGAAGAGTTCGCCCGCTCTCGGATCCCCGTAGCGGCTCATACCCTTCGGGGGGCGAAGATTTTGACCATTCACGGCTCCAAGGGTCTGGAGTTCGACTATGTGATCGTAGCAGACCGCAGCGGCCGGGGCGGAAGCGATAGAGAAGCGCTGATCCCTCGCTTCGGCGAAGATCTGAGGATCGAGCGTTTTTTCTATCGGATCAAGGGGCGGGAGCGCTTTGATGCGGATTATGCCGGCGTATTGGAGGAGCGCAAAGCTGCGGCTTACAAAGATCGCCTCAATCTCCTTTACGTGGCCCTGACCCGGGCAGTGAAAGGGCTGATCGTCTTGCGCAAGAGAGAGGCATCTCTTTTTGAGCCGCTGGATATGCCGGCGATACGCCTGGGAAGTATTACGGCGACTCCGGTAGCGGAGGAGGAGTCTGTTGCTTTTCCAGAGAGTCTGAGTCTCGGTGCCTACGGTCGCCAGGAGATTTCGGAGGAGGAAGAGAGCGACGAAGGCCCCGATTATGGCGCGATCCTCCTGGGTACGGCGATGCATTACGCCCTGGAGATGCTCGATCCCTACGAACTCTCGGCGCTTCCCGAGGCCTTGGATGCTCTGCGCAACCGCTACGGAGCACTGCTGGGTAAAGCGGGGATCGGCTCCATCGAGAAGCGGATCAGGCAGTTGTTGGAGTATGTCCCCTTTCTTCGACTGCTGGAGGGAGCCGAGCTACTCAGGGAACAGCCCCTCTCCCGGGGAGGAAAGCTCCGGCAGATCGACCTGCTTGTGGAGCGGGAAGAGGAGCGCATCGTCGTGGACTATAAGAGCTCCCGAAAATTCGCATCCCATCACCGGGATCAGGTCGCCGACTACTGTGAGACCCTTACGGCCCTCGACGGCAAACCGACTCGGGGGCTACTGCTCTATCTGACGGAAGAGGGGGTGGAGATGGAGTGGATTGGGGACGAAGAGTGAGTGCCAAAGCCGAATATTAGTTTAAATATATCTTAAATTCAGTATATTTTAAGAATAAGCCGCTACAATCCCGCTACCGATACGGCCCGGCCGTAGGAAATCAAACAAGGAAACGATCATGAAAATGACACAAGTCGTCAAGCCTCATGAAGTAGAGCGCGACTGGCACCTGATCGATGCGGAAGGCAAGACCTTCGGACGCATTTTGACGGAAGCCGCTACTTATCTCCGGGGCAAGCACAAGCCCTCCTTCACCCCCAACGTCGACTGCGGCGACTACGTGGTGATTATCAATGCCAAGAAAGCGAAGTTCAGCGGCAACAAGCTGGAGGACAAAGAGTATTTCCGCCACAGCGGATACTTCGGCAGTACCAAGTCCAACAAGCTCTCCGACATGCTGGAGAACCACACCGAGAAGCTCTACCGCCTGGCGGTCCGGGGCATGCTGCCCAAGACCAAGCTGGGTCGTCAGATGCTCAAGAAGCTCAAAGTCTACGAAGGCGCCGAGCATCCCCACACCGCACAACTGAACAAAGGAAAGTAAGATGGCGACAGTCTACGCAACCGGTAAAAGAAAAACGGCAATCGCCAAAGTCTGGCTGACTCCCGGCAACGGCGGCATCATCGTCAACGGCAAGAGTCTCGACGAGTGGCTTGGTGGTCATGAGACTCTCAAGATGAAAGTTCGCCTTCCTCTCGAGGCGACCAAGCAGCTCGAAGCGGTAACCGTCAAGGCCACGACCCTCGGCGGCGGATACAGCGCCCAGGCCGACGCTCTCAAGCACGGCATCACCAAGGCCCTCGTCGAGTATGAGCCCGCTTTCCGGGCCATTCTCAAGCCCATGGGGCTGCTCACCCGCGATGCCCGCGTCGTCGAGCGGAAAAAATACGGGAAGAAGAAAGCCCGCCGGAGCCCTCAGTTCTCCAAGCGCTAAGCGCTTCTTCCTTGCGTGGGGTCTTCCCACGCTTCACCTCTTATCTTTTCCCTCACTTTCTTTTCCTTTTTGTCAAAAATACGCACTCTGCTTTCACTTTCAATATTCCCAGAGATTGGGATTTCATATTTTTTATCGTGCAATCTACAAAAGAAGCTACCGTGAAAATATGGCGGAACGCGGATCTTTTCGTTCCGCGAAAAGGAGTGGGAATGAATCGGACGAGCGATTGATAATCTCCCGGTTGCCCGGGAGAGGAAAGGAGGGAAAAACAAATTCAAAGGAGGAAAAATGAATTCGATGGTCGGTGTCGCGATGACGGTAGGTCAATCGTTCGCCGACACCCGAATTATGCACAAGAAAGTATAATCGAAGGTAAATAAGAAAAATTCTCCTATTTTTTCGTCAGGGTTTTAGATGGCTCCCTGGGCGATCATGGCATCGGCTACCCGGCGGAAGCCGGCGATATTGGCCCCGGTCAAGAGGTCACCCTCTCGGCCAAATTCTCGGGCGGTTTCGTCGGCAGTTTCGAAGATGCTCTTCATGATACCGAAGAGCCGGGTATCGACCTCGGCGAAGCTCCAGCGCTGCATACTGGCGTTTTGAGCCATCTCCAGCTGGCTGACGGCGACGCCGCCGGCGTTGGCTGCCTTGGCGGGGCCGAAGAGGACGCCGTGGCTTTGGAGATACTCCAGGGCATCGGGAGTCGTAGGCATATTGGCTCCTTCGTTGACCAGGCGGCAGCCGTTAGCGACCAGTTTTTGGGCGTCGACGAGGGTCAGCTCGTTTTGGGTGGCACTGGGAAAGGCGACGTCACAGGGGATGGACCAGACGGCATGGCCTCCTTCGGGGTATTTGTGCAGCGGGATGTAGGTGGCGTCGGGGTGGAGATGGGCATATTTTTCCAGGGATTCCCGGCCGACCTCTTTGATCGCTTTGAGGGTTTTGAGATCGATGCCGGCAGGGTGATGGATCGTCCCTCGGCTGTCGGAGCAGCTGACGGGAAGGGCCCCCATGCTGTAGAGCTTTTCGATGGTGTAAGTGGCCACGTTGCCCGATCCGGAGACGCAACAGGTTTTCCCCTTGAGCTCATCGTCGTATTTGTTGAGAATATGTTCGGCAAAGTAGACGGAGCCGTATCCGGTCGCCTCCCGCCGGCCGAAGGAGCCTCCCCAGCCGATGCCTTTGCCGGTGACGACGCCTTCGAAACGTCCGGTCAACATTTTGTACTGGCCGAAAAGATAACCGATCTCCCGCTCACCTACGCCGATATCGCCGGCGGGGACGTCCCGGGTCTCGCCGATGTGGCGGTGGAGTTCATTCATGTAGGCCTGGCAAAAGCGCATAATTTCATTTTCACTTTTGCCCTTGGGATCGAAATTACTCCC
>JALSTG010000041.1 GCA_026983875.1 Campylobacteraceae bacterium | reverse complement strand
GCGCTCGGTGGGGATGGAGCGTTGGGCTCTGGGGCTTTTGACCCTCTTTGTGCTACTATGCTCCCTCTATGTGGGAGTCTACTATCTACGCAACGGAGTCTTGCTGTGAAAAAACTGATACCGATTTTCTCGACACTGCTTTTTGTCGCGGTTATCGCCGTGATCTTCGTCTCCTTGGCACGGGAAGAGCAGCCCGTCACGATCGTCAAGGGGAACACCGACTTCAAGCCCTTGCCCATCAAACTGAATGCCACCAATGATACCCAGTGTAAGATGCTCATCAAAAGCGAGCGCAACGCCGTCGAGGTGATCGCCCCAGACGGGCGGACCTGGTTTTTCGACGATCCGGGCTGCATGATCCTCTGGCTCGAGAGCCGCGAGTGGAAGGATCGGGCCAGACTCTGGGTCCACACCCTCGATACCAAGCGCTGGATTGACGCCCGCAAGGCCTGGTACGGGGTGCGTGACGCCACGGCGATGCACTACGGTTTCGGAGCCAGAGAGCAGCGATGCGAGGATTGTATCGATTTCGAGCAGATGCGTCTGCGGATGCTGCGGGGAGAGAATCTGACCAATCCAAAAATCCGCAAAAAACTCCTGGGAGTCTGAGATGGGCGGCATCGATATCCTGGCGGTGGTAACGGCGGCCTTTCTGGGGAGCTTCGGCCACTGCCTGGGGATGTGCGGCGGGATCGTTATCGCCTACTCCTCGGCCAAGATCGACAAGGAGTGGAGCAAAGCCCACGAAGTGACGGCCCATCTGCTCTACTCCCTGGGACGCATCACCACCTACGTGACGCTGGGGGCGATCTTCGGGGCTATCGGAGGCGTAGCCAAGTTCAACAACTACGCCAACGGAATTCTTACCATCGTCGCGGGGATCTTCATGATCCTGGCGGGGCTTTCACTCATTGGCAAGATCGAGTTTCTTACCCGCCTGGAGCACTCCTTCTCCCGCAGCGGTTGGTATCAGCGGGCCTTTCGCTACGTGCTGCGGGACAAGTCGCTCTATAGCTTCTATCTGCTGGGGCTGCTCAACGGCCTGCTGCCTTGCGGGCTGGTCTACTTCTTCGCCGTCGAAGCCGCCAGCACCGGCAGTCCGCTCTGGGGAGCCTTCGTGATGTTGATCTTCGGGCTCAGCACCGTGCCGGCGATGCTGGGGCTGGGGCTCTTTACGGCACTCTTTACCAAGAGCAACCTCCGCCGGGTCATGATCAATCTCGCCGCTGTGGTGGTGGTGATCTACGGCCTTTATACCCTCTACCGGGGATACGACTTTATCCGTCGTCCCGACAAATCCTTGCTCAACTGCTGTGAAAGCGAAGAGGAGACTCCCGCCCGTCGTCCCCCAAAAGTGCTTCCCCGTTTCGTCCCCCAAAAAACCCTACCTGCCGAGGCACGGTAGTCCTTGAGGTCCCCGGAGCACCTTTAGGGCACTTTTCCCGGGCATCACCCCGAGAATTTATCAGGCAGATCCGTCCACTCAAATGCGTTTTAAGTAGTTCTGTTATACTAATGCCTGTAATTCAAACGATAGGAGCAAAGTATGGCAATTATTGACGAAGTCAAAGAGGTAGTAGTAGAGCAGCTCAACGTCAGTCCCGACGAGGTCAAAGAGGACTCCAAGTTCGTAGAGGATCTGGGTGCGGACAGTCTGGATGTTGTCGAGCTGGTTATGGCCCTCGAAGAGAAATTCGATATCGAGATCCCCGACGAGGAAGCCGAAAAGATCGCTACCGTCGCCGACGCCATCAAGTTCATCGAAGAGCATAAAGCCTAAGCGGTTCTCCCCCGGGGAGAGCGTGACGGATTCGAGTCTTTTTCGGAAGGTTCGCATTCATTACGTCAATTGAGGAGCCGATGTGAGAAGAGTCGTCGTTACAGGTCTGGGGATGATCAACAGCGTGGGGCATGACAAAGAAGAAGCCTTTGAAGCGATTGCCAAGGGTGAATGTGGGGTCGATATCATTACCCTTTTCGATCCGGAGGCATTTTCCGTCAAGATCGCTGCAGAGGTTAAAAATTTCGATCCCAAGACAGTCATGGATCCCAAAGAGGTCAAAAAGGCCGACCGCTTTATCCAGCTGGGGATTAAAGCTGCTGCCGAAGCGATGGCCGACTCCGGAATCGATGACTCCGTCGAGCGGGAGAGTTTCGGCGTCAGCTGTGCTTCAGGCATCGGTGGCCTGCCCACGATCGAGAAGAACTCCATCATCCTTGAGACCCGGGGCCCCCGTCGGATCTCTCCTTTCTTCATTCCCTCGGCGCTGGCCAATATGCTCGGTGGCTTCGTCTCCATCGAACACACCCTCAAAGGCCCCAATCTCGGCTCAGTAACCGCCTGTGCCGCCGGGACCCACGCCATCAGCGAAGCGGCCAAGACGATTCTCCTCGGCGGTGCCGAGCGGATGCTGGTCGTCGGAGGTGAAGCAGCAATTACCGGTATCGGGGTCGGAGGCTTCGCGGCGATGAAGGCTCTTTCGACCCGCAATGACGATCCGAAGCACGCCTCCCGCCCCTTCGACGCCGGGCGCGATGGTTTTGTCATGGGTGAGGGTGCAGGTGCTTTGGTCCTGGAAGAGTACGAGGCGGCCAAGGCCCGGGGTGCGAAGATCTACGGTGAGCTGATCGGATTCGGCGAGAGCGGCGATGCCAACCATATCACCACTCCCACTATGGACGGTCCGCTGCGGGCGATGAAGGCAGCCATGAAGATGGCGGGCAACCCCAAGGTGGACTATGTCAATGCCCACGGCACTTCGACGCCTATCAACGACAAGAACGAAACTGCCGCGCTCAAAGCACTCTTCGGCGGCAAAGAGAACTGCCCGCCCGTGAGCTCCACCAAGGGTCAGATCGGCCACTGCCTGGGAGCTGCCGGAGCGATCGAGGCGGTGATTGCACTGATGGCGATGGATCGGGGCATCATTCCGCCGACGATCAACTATGAAACGCCCGATGAGAACTGCGATCTGGACTATGTGACCGAAGGGGCCAGAGAGACGCAGCTCGACGTGGTGATGAGCAACTCCTTCGGATTCGGCGGCACCAATGGCGTCGTCATCTTCCGTCGGGTCTGAGGCTCTTTCGATGGCCACCTATCTCGACTTCGAACAATCCATCGAATCGATCCAGCAGGATATCGAATCGGCCCGCGCCCGGGGAGATATGGATGCGGTGGAGATTCTCCAGAAGGATCTGGAAAAAGAGGTCAGCAAGGTCTTCGGTTCCCTCAGCGACTATCAGAAGCTTCAGCTCGCCCGTCACCCCGACCGCCCCTACGCTTTGGACTATGTGCGTCTTATGATGGAGGATGCCCAGGAGATCCACGGAGACCGGATGTATCGGGACGATCCGGCGATCCTCTGCTACCTGGGCTGGATCGGGGGCCAGCGCACCGTGCTCATTGGTGAGCAAAAAGGCCGGGGGACCAAGCACAAGCTTCGGCGCAACTTCGGCATGCCCCATCCCGAAGGCTATCGTAAAGCACTCCGTGCGGTGAAGCTGGCGGAGAAGTTCGACATCCCCGTGCTGATGCTCATCGACACTCCGGGCGCCTATCCCGGCATCGGGGCCGAGGAGCGGGGCCAGAGCGAAGCGATCGCCCGAAACCTCTTCGAACTCTCCGGCGTGCGGGTGCCGCTGATCTCCGTCGTCATCGGCGAAGGAGGAAGCGGCGGTGCTTTGGCCATCGGCGTGGCCGACCGTCTGGCGATGATGCGTTACTCGGTCTTCGCCGTCATCTCTCCCGAAGGGTGCTCCGCGATCCTCTGGAACGACCCCTCCAAAGTGGAGCAGGCGACCAAGGCCCTCAAGATCACTCCTGACGCTCTCAAAGAGTACGGCCTTATCGACGACATCATCGACGAGCCCCTCATCGGCGCGCACCGGGATAAAGCCGCCGCAGCCGAAGCGGTCAAACGCTACTATCTCGATGCCGTCAAGAGTCTCCGTGAGTTGAGCAAGGAGGAGCTGGTAAACAAGCGCTACGAGAAGCTCATCTCGGTGGGAGAGTTCAAAGAGGAGTCCTGACTCCTCTTTGAAATGAATAGTGAATAATTAATAATGAATAGTTGTGGTTTGCATCGCAGGGCGATGCCTATTTTTAAAAAAAGAAGTTTTGCGAAGCAAAACCCTCCCAAACTCTTCACTCTTCACTCTTCACTCTTCACTTCTACGATGGAGTTCAAAGCATGTTGAACTCCATCGTAGAGTGGATCGTCCAGACCGTCAATGCCTGGGGCTATTTGGGGATCTTTGCCGCGATGTTCCTCGAGAGCAGCTTTTTCCCTTTTCCCAGCGAAGTGATTATGATCCCCGCCGGTTATCTGGCTTTCAAGGGGGAGATGAACCTCCTTGCGGCGATCGTAACGGGGATCTCCGGTTCGCTGGCTGGAGCAATCTTTAACTACTACTTGGCGATGCATTTTGGGCGGCGCTTTCTCTTGCGTTACGGCAGATACTTTTTCTTGGATGAGAAGGGGCTGGCGAAGCTGGAGAACTTCTTTGCCCGACATGGGGAGATCTCCACCTTCAACGGCCGCCTTATCCCCGGTATCCGTCAGTATATCTCTCTGCCGGCGGGCCTGGCGCGGATGCCCCTGGGACGCTTCGCCCTCTATACGGCTCTGGGGGCGGGGATCTGGGTGACGGTCCTGGCGCTGCTGGGCTACTTCCTGGGGGCCAACGAGGAGAAGGTCTCGCACTATCTGCACAACGCCACCTTCGTTGCCCTGGCAGGGGTGGCGGGGCTGAGCCTCTTTTACTGGCTGCGCCACCGCGCGAAGGAGGAGCTGTGATCCTGGCGGATGTGGGCAATACCCGGGTGCATATCTACGAGGAGGGGCGTATCCTGCATCTGGAGCTCGAAGACGCCCTCGATGCCTTCGCAGAGCGGATTGTCCACTACATCTGCGTCAACGACGCCGCCCGGGAGCGGATCGTGGCCGAGAGCTACTGGCGGGATATCTCCGATCGCATCGATCTGCCGGGCAGCTACCCGGGGATGGGAGCCGATCGGCGGGCGCTCTGTCTGAGTCGGGGAGACGCTCTCTATCTCGATGCCGGCAGTGCCGTCACCCTCGACCGGGTCGAAGGAGGGCGCTACTGCGGTGGCGCCATCTGGCCCGGGATTGGAGCCTGGCAGCGCTCCTTTGTCGCCGTCTCGCCTGTGCTGGATCGGGAGCCCGATTGGCAGATCGATCCCGACGAACTGCCGACGGGGACTCGCCGGCAGATAAGCTACGCCATCGCCGCTTCGATCGTCCATACCGTTCGGACGATGCGGGGAGATCTGCCTCTGTATGTTACCGGCGGCGACGGCCGGCTCGTCGCTTCCTGGTTCGAGGATGCGATCTACGAAGAGGCGCTGGTGTTTGAAGGCATGATAGCGGCGCTTGAAGCGCCAATGAATAATTAATAGTGAATAGTGAATAATTAGGGAAACGTTTGCAAGCAAACGGTTTTTAGCAAAGGAATTTTATGACGATTTATCTAGACCAAAAGAAAGCGTTGTGCAGCAACGCCATCCAAAATTATTCCCTATTCCCTATTCCCTATTCCCTTTGCCCCACAAGGGGGCAATCATGCTGACCATCGCACTCCCCAAGGGGCGTATCGCCCAGGAGACGCTGGCGATCTTTTCGCAGCTTTTCGGCGAAGGGTTCGAGTTTGAAAGCCGCAAGTTGATCCTCGAAGCCCACGGTTTTCGTTTTCTCAACGTCCGCAACCAGGACGTGCCGACCTACGTCGAGCACGGCGCGGCGGATCTGGGGGTCGTGGGGCTGGACGTGATCACCGAGAAGGAGCTGGAGATTCTCGATCTGCTGGATCTTGGCCTGGGACGCTGCAAGGTCGCCATCGGCATCCGAAACGAAGATGAACTCGATTGGAGCCGTCCCGACATCAAGGTCGCCACCAAAATGGTCAATATCGCCAAGAAATATTTCGCTTCCAAGGCCGTGGGCGTGGAGGTGATCAAACTCTACGGCTCCATCGAGCTGGCCCCACTGGTGGGCCTGGCCGACGCCATCGTCGATATCGTCGAGACGGGCAACACCATGCGGGAAAACGGCCTCAAGGTCGCCGAAGAGATCATGGACTCCTCGGCCCACCTCATCGCCAATAAAAACAGCTTCTACGCCAAAAAAGAGGAGATCCTCGACCTCTACGCCAAGATCAAGTCCATCGTAGATGAGAGAGCTTGAGGCACTGTATGCCCAAAGCGTAAGGACGAAAGAGTAAAGCAAAAAGTTGAGGTAGATCTGGGTTTCTCATACCTTCTGTCGTGTTCTTATTCATATGATTTTGCCTCCTTGGAAATAATGGTATAATATCTACAAAGAATAAAAAGGTTGATATGATGAAATGTATTACGGTAAGTGATGTGGTAAAGAAGCCTTCGATCGTCACTAACGCCCAAGAAGTGACTCTTATCGAGGACGCTAAGCGGCATGTCGCTCGCAGTGTGGTGATTCCTTATGCGATTTATGAAAAGTTGAAAGATCGTTTGGGCGAAGAGCTTTATCTACTGGAAAATGCGGATGCACTCGGTCTGGAGGCCTACGAAGAGTTTACGGATATTGACGAGGCGGGGGCAGAGGATCTGAATCGATGAGGCGAGGCGAGATTTATTTAGTCAATTTCGGTAAACGCTACAACAGCGAGTTTGGGAAAGTCCGTCCGGCTCTGATCGTACAAAATGATATCGCCAATCGGGTGATTGACCGCGTGGAGTTCAAAGGGGTGACTTTACTTCCATTGACGACCCGACTGAGCGGTGGATCGCTTCGGGTGCGTATCGAAGCTCGAGAGTCGTTGGAACGCTCGAGTGAAATCTGTATCAACGAAATTTGCACGCTGGACCGTTCTCGTATCGATTTGCGAAAGGTACTGTGTCGCTTGACCGAGGAAGAGATGGCGGAGGTCGGATCGAAACTTGCGGCACATTTGGCAATCGCCTGATGAAGAGTGTTAGATGAATAGTTCCGAAGCCCTCGATCTCTACGCCCGGGTCGAAGATCTTTTGGGAGTCTACGAAGCCGCCCCCAGGCTTTACGCTCACTACCTGCTTGCGCTTCAGAACCTGGAGTGGCACAGCCTGCTAGACGTTGGTTGCGGGAGCGGGGAGTTCCTGGCTTCGATGCAGGGAGCCTTTCCCGGGCATTCGATGCGGGGGATCGACCTGAGCCCCGAGATGGTGCGCCGAGCCCGCAGTCGCGGTGTCGAGGCCGAGTGCGTCGATCTCGGCGAGACGGAGGGCTCGTTTGATGTGATCACCTGCGTCTTTGATATGCTCAACTACCTCTCTCCCGAAGAACTTCCCGGTTTTCTCGCTTGCCTGAAGGATCGCCTCAACTCCGGAGGAGTGCTCCTGGCCGATCTCAATACCCTCTACGGCTTCGAAGAGGTCGCCGTAGGTGCCTTCACCGCCGAGGACGAAGATCGCTTCCTCGCCATCGAGAGCGACTACGAAGAGGGGGTCTACACCGCCGACTTCACCCTCTTCGAGCGCCCGGGAGAGTGCTGGCACAAGAGCTCCCAACGCATTCGCCAATACTACCACGCTCCCGAGACCATCGCCCGCATCGCCGGCCTGGAACTCATCAACCAGACACCCGTCTGCCTTTACGGCGACGAGGCGGATAAGGTGTTTTTGGTCTATCGAAACCTATAAATCACATTACGTCATATTCCCCATTTGTAGATAGAAAGTTTCCCTTCTTGTATAATGTCTTTTTAAAGTAGAGGGAGAAATGTGTGTTTTGAAAACTTATCGGATAGTTCTGTGAAGATGGTTAACTATGCCTAAAGAGATTCTTTATATAGATCTTGAAGTAACATCTAAAAAAAAGATAAATGAGATAGGTCTGTTATGCGGTGAACAAGAACTTCGTACAAGCTCAATAAACGATGCTATAAAGTTTTTGGAGACTCTCTCCTTTGATGCGATATGCGGCCATAACATTGTGGATTTTGACTGGCTCTATATTGCAGATAGTCCTTTAAATAAACTTTTTCAAGAGAAAATCATCATTGATACGCTGCCTATATCTTTATTGCTTTTTTCACAAAAAACGTTCCATGCACTTCCCAAAGCTTACAAAACAGAGGATGACTTTCGAAACAATCCGCTTGAAGATTCAAAATTGACACAAAAACTCCATGGGAAGGTTATAAAAAAGTTCGCCTCGCTTGAGCGGAGTTTCCGGAATATTTTTTATACCTTATGCCAAAAGGATAGCCATTTCAAAGGTTTTTTTTCCACACTGGAGAATAAACCGGAGTCCTTGGCTCCTTTCATACTCAGGGGGATTATTAAGACTCTTTTTACTTCCTTGATCGTCGATGATGCCTGGCTTGATGAGATGATCCAAAAGTACCCAATCGAGTTGGCCTATATCCTTTCGGCCAAGGCCGAAGGTGTTGAAGTCCATACCTTGCCGCCGAAAGTATTGTATGACTATCCGCAGATTACCGCACTGCAAGAAAAACTGAGTCTCCCTAAAAAGATAGAAGATGAGAGTCTATTATCCTTCAGTCATGAAGTGTTTGGGTTTGCGGGTTTTCGGGAGTTTCCGAGACTTGACGCATCTTTGGAAAACGGAACGATTTTATCGCAAAAAGAGATCGTTCAGGCAGCACTGAAAGGAGAGTCCTTTATCGCCGTACTTCCGACTGGCGGCGGTAAGACTTTCAGTTTCTGGCTTCCTGCCCAGTATCGCGCCAAATCGCTCAAACGCCTCACCGTCGTCATCTCTCCGCTTCAAGCTCTAATACAGGATCAGATCGAAAGTTTTCATAAACAGGTTGCCAATTTCAGTGCCGTAGCGATCAGTGGTTTTCAAACGCCGCCGGAGCGTACCGATGCGATCGAAAAGGTGCAAAACGGTGAAGCCGATCTACTCTACATCGCGCCGGAGAGCCTGCGTTCCAATACGATCTTTGCATTGCTCAAAAACAGAGTCATTGACCGATTCGTGATCGATGAGGCTCACTGTCTGTCGACTTGGGGGCATGATTTTAGGCATGATTACTTTTTTATCGCCGAATTTATCAAAGATCTGCTCGACGTACAGCCATGGCAGGAGTCGATACCGGTTTCCTGTTTTACCGCTACGGCGAAACCCGATGTGATCGAAGATATCGACCGTTATTTCAGCGAGAGTTTAGGGCTGGAGATGAAGCGCTATCTGGCGCGTCCGGAGCGCAAAAATCTGCACTATGAGGCAATCGGCGTAGAAAAAGAGGATCAGAAGTATCTTCAGCTGCTTAAGATTTTAAATGAGCGGCAGGGGGCTGCACTGGTGTACATTCCTTCTTCGACCCGTCAATGCGACGAGATTGCCGAGAAGCTTTCTCAGGACCTTGCTCCTCGTATCGTCAAGTCGTTTCACTCCAAACTGGAGAGTGAAGAGAAGATGAGGATACTCGAAGCCTATCTCAAAGGTGAGGTCAACGTGATCGTCGCGACCACCGCTTTTGGGATGGGAGTAGACAAGCCCGATATCGAAACGGTGATTCACTACGAAGTCTCCGATTCGTTGGAAAATTATGCCCAAGAGGCCGGGAGGGGCGCCAGGGACCCGAAGCTTGAAGCCTTTTGTCCCATATTATTTGACGAAAAAGATCTTGATAAGCATTTCAATACACTTAGCCGTACCAAGCTAACCTCCAGAGAGATTAACGCTATTTTCTCCGTACTCAAAAATCAGCCGGGGGAAAAGATCCTTCTAAGTAGCCGCGAGATAGCTCAAAAAGCCGGATGGGATACGGAGGGTGATGACGAGAGTTGGGATATCAAGGTCAAGACGGCTCTGTTGGAGTTGGAGCGTGAGGGGTATTTGAAACGTAAGCGCAACCAGGTGCGTTACTATGCCGACGCTATCGCCAAAGATGCTTATGACAAACTGCATAAAATGCACGATGACGGTACTCTGAACGAGGAAGAACATCGGAGATTGACTCAAGTATTGGGCAGTTTACTTGGCCGTGGGAAGCCCGCACCGTATCAGGTGGACGAGGCTGTATCGATCCTTGATATGGACAAAGAAGTGATCGCACTTTCGATTTTGCGCCTCAAAGAACTCTTTATCGTCAGCGACGATAAAGAGATGACGCTCAAAATCAAACCCGATGCGCTCACGCGACTTGAGGAGATCATTCGTGTCGAAAAGACTCTTGAAGAATGGGTAAGGGAAAACAAGAGCGGTGAGATCACGATCCGCGCTCTTAATGAATTTTTGATCGATGATGGCGTCATTACGGAGGATAGAAATGTTTCGGATATTATACGCAAAGCATTCCGATCATGGCGTGCTCTACCTGATACTTTCGTTGCGTATCGTATCGATCGCCAAAACGATCTTTGGCACTATGAGTTATTCGATGAAACACGGTTGATAAAGTCGCTAACATATAAACATCGCGTACAAAAAGCCGTCGTACATTATTTCATAAAGCAACTCCCCAAAACACATAGCAAGCAAGCCGTCGAACTTTCATTCAGTATGGTCGAGCTAAAAAAAACGCTCGAGTTTCCGCTTAAAGCACTTGATAAGGCACTTTTCCATCTACACACGACGCAAATCGTCGAGCTAACTTCGGGGCGATTTATTTACTACTCCCCGATGCAGATTCATAAAACTGAGAAGTTTCAAAACAAGCTGCGCTATACGAAGCAAGAGTATGCCAAGCGGATGAGGGCATATTACCAAAGAAAGATCGAATCGATTCACATTATGGGAGAGTATGCCAAGCGGATGAGGCACAATCCCAAAGAGGCGACGGCTTTTTTGAGCGATTATTTCACCATGGGTTACGATCGTTTCAAGCGCCATTACAAACTCCTTAAGGCCGAGATATCGCGTCCGATGACCAAAAGACGCTACGAAAAGATCTTTTCCAAACTTTCCGAGGAGCAACGCGCCATCGTAGAGGATAACGAACATGATGCGATTTTGGTACTTGCAGGTCCTGGAAGCGGCAAGACGACGGTATTGGTACACAAGATTGCATCGCTCATTTTGCAAGAGGATGTCAAACCCGAGCAGTTTTTGATGCTGACTTTTTCTCATGCGGCGGCTAGTGAGTTTAAAAGTCGACTACGAGACCTCATCGGTGAGTTGGCGTGGGAAGTGGAGATACGCACCTTTCACGGCTATGCGCTTAAAACGATCGGTCGGCAAGTTTCCGACGAACAGAGCGACCTACTGCGTCATGCCGTCGCTGAGGCGGCGAATCAGATCAAACAAGGCATCGTCAAACCGCCCTTTAAGTCGGTGCTGGTTCTGGATGAATATCAGGATATCAATGCCGATGCTTTCGAGCTGATCGAGGCGCTCTACCTGGCACATGACGAAAACCTCCGTATGATCGCCGTGGGAGACGACGATCAGTGCATTTTGGAGAGTGTCAACGGTGCCGACGTACGCTTTTTTGCCAAGTTCAAAGAGCGTTTCGGAGGGGAGAACGGTACCGAAGAGTATGCTTTGGTAGAGAATTATCGCTGTTCGCCGCAGATTGTCTCTGTAGCGTCTCGCTTGCTTGAACCTCTTAAAATACGTTTTAAAGAGACACCGATCAAGGCAGTGAAAAAAAACAAAAAGCGCCCCGTCACAATTCATCTGTGTGATACGCCTCATCCGGGAGTCGCGGCAGTAGAGTTGATACTACAGAGTGGTACCTACGAAGGAACGACTGCCTATTTGGCCTTTAGTAACGAAGAAGTAAGCCAGATCTATTCGCATCTGCATTCTTATGGTATCGAAGCACACTATCTGATCGAGCGTAGCGGTTACCGCCCGCGTAATCTGGCGGAGATCTTCGATTTTACAAAGTATCTCTATGCCGAGGTACCCGATCGCCCCTTTTTCGAGAACAAAGATATCCGGCGGGCATTGAACGAGACGCATAAAACCTATGCCGGCTCCAAACGCCTTAAACTTCTTGAAGATGTGATCGATGGATTCAAAAAGGAGTATGAAGAGTTTTACTTCTCGCTATGGGAGGAGTATCTTGACGATATTCAGTTTGAAGAGTTTGCGCAAACCGGGAAAGTCACCGTATCGACGATGCACAAAGCCAAAGGCAGAGAGTTCGATCGTGTGGTCGTCTCCCTGTCCCATCGCAAGAAACAAGACGAGTGGTTGAGACTGCTCTATGTCGCTTTTACCAGGGCAAAGGAAGAGCTGACTGTCGTGACTTCCGATGCTTCGATTGTTGATTTTCTACATTCGAAGAGATTCATGCGATGGGTGGGTAAAAATGATTTAGAAATTATTCGTCACACGGAATCCTTTCCGAAAGCCAATACAAAAACCTATATCATGAACCTAAAGGACGTTATGCTCAGCTACTCCTATTACTCGGTGCTTGATGCTCCTCGCCCCGTTGCGGGCGGGAAGTGTTCATTGGATGTAAAGGGGGCTCCGATTTTTTATTTGCAAGCCGTTGACGGTCGGCGCATTGAACGTCTTTCAAAGGCTTTTGCCAAAACGCTGCAAGAGAGTTTCAGGAAAGGGTGGCGTATCGAGGAGACGGAGATCGACAGTATCGTCTATTGGCATGACCGGGAGCATGGAGTTTGGTTACCTCATGTCTTGTGTAAAGTGGTAGAAAAAAAGCAAAAAGATTAGATTGGCAATTCGCAGAGGAGTCCTAATCAATTTTGAAAGATCCGCCGTGAAAGAGTCAATTCTCCTTTCCCTCACGCCGCATAAGCCCGAATTGGCTAAACTATCTCCCTCAAACTCCCGGCTTGAAGGATGATCAGACTCATGGGCAAGAAAAAAGACTTTTTACGCAAGATCGTCGAAGAGGATCTGCGATCGGGGAAATACTCACAGGTCGTGACCCGCTTTCCTCCCGAGCCCAACGGCTATCCCCACATCGGGCACGCCAAGTCGATTTCGCTCAATTTCGGTGTCGCTCGGGACTACGGCGGGCGCTGCAATCTGCGGATGGACGATACCAACCCCGAGACCGAGGAGGCGCGCTACGTCGAGGCGATCGAGGATGCGGTGCGTTGGCTGGGCTTTGACTGGGGGGAGCGCACGCTCTATACCTCCGACTATTTCCAGAGGCTCTACGACTACGCCGTGGAGCTCATCAAGATGGGCAAAGCCTACGTCGACAGCCTCAGTGAAGAGGAGATCCGCGAATACCGCGGCACCGTCACCGAGCCCGGACGGCGCAGCATCTATGCTGAGCGCAGCGTGGAGGAGAATCTCGATCTCTTCGAGCGGATGCGCAAAGGGGAGTTTGCCGAAGGGGAGCATGTGCTTCGGGCGCGCATCGATATGGCCGCGGCCAATATGAAGATGCGCGACCCGCTGCTCTACCGTATCCGCCACGCTCCGCATTTTCGCACCGGCAACGCGTGGCATATCTATCCCATGTACGACTTCGCCCACTGCCTCTCGGACTATATCGAGGGGGTGACCCACTCCTTCTGTACCCTGGAGTTCGAGAACAACCGGGAGATCTACGACTGGATCCTCGATACCCTGGGCGTGCCGCCGCCGCGTCCCCATCAGTATGAATTCGCCCGGCTCAATATCAACTACACGGTCTTGAGCAAACGCAAGCTCATCGAGCTGGTGAAGGAGGGCTACGTCTCGGGCTGGGACGATCCGCGTATGCCCACCATCGCCGGGTACCGCCGCCGGGGTTACACCCCCGAGTCGATCTTGACCTTTTGCGAGCAGATCGGCGTCGCCAAGGCCAACTCCGTCGTGGACGTCGCCCAGCTGGAGGCCTGTATCCGGGACGATCTCAACCCCAAGGTTCCCCGGGTCATGTGCGTCCTCGATCCGCTCAAGGTTACGATCCTCAACTACGAAGGCTCCGAAGAGATCGACGCCTCCTACTACCCCCACGACGTGCCCAGGGAGGGGACGCGCAAGCTGCCTTTCTCCTCCGAAATCTACATCGAGCGCGAAGACTTCAGCGAGCATCCTCCCAAGGGCTACTACCGTCTGACTCCCGATCAGCCCGTGCGGCTCAAGCACGCCTACATCATCCGCTGTCAGGAGGTCGTCAAGGACGAGGAGGGCCGGGTAGTGGAGATCAAGGCGATCTACTATCCCGACTCCCGCAGCGGCTCGGACACCAGCGGTATCAAGGTCAAGAGCGCGATCCAGTGGGTCGATGCCCGCCGGGCCCGCAAGGTCGAAGTGCGGCTCTACGACCGGCTCTTTGGGGTCGAAAATCCCCAGGGGCCCGAGGATCTCAACCCCGACTCCCTGCGCATCGTCAAGGAAGCTCTCATCGAACCCGCGGCGATCGAGGAGAAACCCGATGAGCGCTTCCAGTTCGAGCGCTTGGGCTACTTCTATACCGATCCGGTGGATTATCGCGACGAGGCTCCGGTCTTTAACCGCATCGTCACTCTCAAGGACTCCTGGGCCAAAAAAAGGCAAAAAGCTTCTCCTAAGCCGGCCAAGAGCGAAGCCAAACCCTCCAAGAGTGCGCCCAAAGAGCCCCGGAGCGTGGAGATGAGCCCCGAAGAGCAGGCGCGCTTCGAGCGCTACGGCAAAGAGTCGGGACTTCGCGAAGAATTGGCCTCGACCCTGGCACGCGACGAGCGGCTATCACGCTTCTTCGAAGCGGCGCTTGAGACCTATGAGGGGGCGACGACGATCGCTAACCTGGTAGCCAACGAAGTGGCCCGGGAGCTCAAGCGCGAAGAAGAACTGACGTTTGCTCCGGCACAGATCGCCGCGCTGGCACGGCTGATCGACGAGGAGACCATCTCTGGCAAGATCGCCAAAGAGGTCTTCGAAGCGATGAGCCAAAGCGGCGAAGATCCTGAAAAGATTGTCGAAGAGCGAGGCTTGCGCCAAATCAGCGATCCCGCCGAGATCCTCCCCGTCATCGAGAAGGTCCTCGAGCAAAACCCCGACAACCTCCGCAAATACCGCGAAGGCAACGAGCGGCTCTTCGGCTTCTTCGTCGGGCAGGTGCTCAAAGCCACCGGCGGCCGGGCCAATCCAAGGATCGTCAACGAACTCGTTAATAGGGAATTGAAGAAAAGTTAGAAAAAGGCGGAAGATGAAAAAAACTTTTGGTCACATAGTCCTGGCGG
This sequence comes from Campylobacteraceae bacterium, assembly GCA_026983875.1. Lineage (GTDB taxonomy): Bacteria > Campylobacterota > Campylobacteria > Campylobacterales > Sulfurovaceae > Nitratifractor. The sequence continues at coordinate 5,000 of JALSTG010000041.1, read as the reverse complement.
TAGCGGTGTTGGCCTCTATCTTGTATGCAGAGGGTTCCCAAAAGGACCGCCGAAACGATTTGCGGCATTTCGTCCCTTCGACGGTTTCGCCCGGATGGACGGCGGTCTATGCGTCTATGCCCGATCCCGAAGATGCACCTACTATGCCCGCTCCGGAGGATAAAAAGGGTTGGCATACTCTGCATCAGGAGTGGGAAAAGGCACGCCTAAGTTTGGCGATGAAGAAAGCCAAAGCCTTGGGTGTGAAGGTGCAAAAGAGTCGTCTGGGCGGAGTCCCCGTCGTGATCGTCACACCGCCTCATTATCGCGGGTCGCGCGATCTGCTGATCTACACCCACGGGGGTGCCTATACGATGCTTTCGGCGGAATCGACGGTCGACGGAGCGGCGCTCATCGCCAAATACAGCGGGTTGAAGGTGATCTCGATCGACTATACCAACCCTCCCGAGGCTCGGTGGCAAAAGGTCACCGACGAGGTACTCTCCGTCATCGATGCCCTGGTCGCCCAGGGATACAAAAGAGATCGAATGGTGCTCATGGGCGATTCCGCCGGCGGGGCGCTGGCGGCCGGAAGCGTCCTGAAGATGCGGGATCGCGGACTTTCGCTTCCCGCGGCGTTGGTGTTGTGGTCTCCCTGGGCGGATATTACCGAGACGGGGGATACCTATACGACGCTCAAAGCCGCGGAACCTCGCTTTATCTACAAACGGGTACTGGGGCCGTCGGCTCTGGCTTATGCCGAGCAAAAGGATCAGAAAAATCCTTACGTCTCTCCGGTTTACGGTGATTTTGCCAAAGGGTTTCCTCCCACGTTGATCCAAGGAGGTACGAGGGAGATCTTTTTGAGCAATTTCGTCCGACTCTATCAGGCGATCGATACCGCCGGCGGAAAAGCCGTACTCGATCTCTACGAGGGGATGCCCCACGTCTTCCAGACGACGCTGCCCGACTCTCCGGAGTCGGTAACGGCATTGAAGAAGACGGCGCGATTTATCCGGCGGTATCTGAAAAGGGCCACGACACCTCCCAACCCGTAGCGGCCGAAAAACCGACTCACAAAGGGCTCATGATAGGATTGTTTTTTCGGGAGGAGAACTCGCCATCGATTTGGTTGCATTTACGGGATTGCGAACCCGACACTCCATCGAATATCTCGGCCTCCATATCTAGGGAAAGGATATCACTCTGAGGATTCAATTTGTCTGGAGATGATATCGTCAATAAAATTCTAAAAAATTTATATTATAATCGGTGCAGCATTATGGAAATGATGCCGTTATTTTCTCTTGAAAGGATCGAAAGATGAAAAAGTCGTTGCTGACGTTTTTGGCCCTGGCGGTGGGGATTGCCTACGCCCTCAATCCCCAAACCGCCTCCAAAGAGGAGCTTATGAGTATCAAAGGGATCGGACCGGTCAAAGCTGCGGCGATTATCAAGTATCGCCGCACCCACAAGATCCGAAACCGAGAGGATCTCATGGCAGTAGAAGGGATCGGTCCCGAAATCGCCGATAACGTCTACAAAGATGTCAAAGTGGGAGAGGTGAAGCAGAAGAAACGGATCCTAAAATCCCGCAAGACCGAAGCGAAAAAAGCAGTAAAAAAATCTAAGAAAGCCCAAGAGAAGGCAAAGAAGTCTTCGACAGCATCAAAGATGGCAAAGGCCGAAAAAGCCAAAGAGAAAGCCAAAGCCAAAAAAGCGAAGGTCAAGGAAGCGAAAAAAGATCTCAAAAAGACCAAGGCCGATAAAGCGAAACTGAAAAAGGCCCAGGAGAAGCTCAAAAAGGACAAAGCGACCCTCAAAAAGGATAAAGCCGCACTGAAAAAGGCGAAAAAAGCGAAAGATACCAAAAAGGTCGCCAAACTGAGCAAAAAGATCGCCAAAGATGAGGAGCGGATCAAAAAGGACGAGGCGAAGCTCAAAGCCCTCAAAGGGAAGAAATAATCCGGTTCTCCGCGGCTCTTGCCGCTCAACGCTATAACTGAGCTTCTTTTAATCTCCTCGGAAGCTATCCCCCATATCCCATGATTAAGAGCCTTCAAAAGCCCCTCTCGTTACAATGCGGAAAAAAGCAGGATGCCTATGGCCTATGATCTGAAGGAAAAACTCGTCGTCGCGATCTCCTCCAGAGCACTTTTTGATTTGGAAGAGGAGAATCGTCTCTTCGAAAAGAAGGGGATCGAGGAGTATTACCGTCATCAGATCGAACGGGAGCGCAAAGTGCTTAAGCCCGGAGCCGCCTTCGGCTTCGTCAAAAACCTCTTGCGAATCAACCGTCATTTCCCCCAGCGGCTCATCGAGGTGATCGTCCTCTCCCGCAACAACGCCGCGACGGGATTGCGGATTCGACGCTCCATCGAACACTACGGCCTGGAGATCGAGCGGGCCGGTTGGACGGCGGGCCGACCCATCAGCCGCTATCTGCGGGCTTTTGACGTGGATCTCTTTCTCTCGGCTCATGCCGAAGACGTCCAGGAAGCCGTCGATGCGGGCGTGGCGGCGGCGCGGATCATCCCCCGTCGGTACAAGAAGCGTAAACGCAAGGATGTACGCATCGCCTTTGACGGGGATGCGGTGCTCTTCTCCGATGCTTCGGAGCGCATCTACAAGAAAAAGGGTCTGGAGGCCTTTTTGAAGCACGAGCGCAAAAATGCCAAAAAACCTCTGCCCGAGGGTCCCTTTGCCAAACTGTTGAAGGTTCTCTCCCGGATCCAGGAGCATTTCCCGATGGAAAAGGCCCCCATCACGACGGCCTTGATCACGGCGCGCAACTTCTCGACCTTTGAACGGGTGATGCGAACCTTTGATGCCTGGGGGGTGCGGGTAGACGAGGCCTTTTTTCTCGGTGGAGTGGAGAAAGAGCGGGTAGTGGAGACCTTCGGGGCCGATATCTTCTTTGACGACCAGGACGTCCATCTGAAGGGCACCAGCCGCAAAACCCCCAGTGCACAGGTTCCTTATCGCCGGCAAGAAACGACCCGGCCCAAGAAGAATCACAAGCACGCAAAGAGGAAGAAGTGAGCGAGAAAGATCGACTTTTCGAAGATCCTCCCCAAAAGAAATTCGAATTCGATGAGACGGTGGCGGCGGTTTTCGACGATATGCTGGATCGCTCGGTCCCCTGGTACGCTGAGGTGCTTGATCTGATCGTGCGACTGATCCTGAGCCGAAAAGGGGAAGGGGAGCTGCGGGTTCTCGATCTGGGCTCCTCCACGGCCCGGCTTCTCCTGGCGTTGCACAGTGCAGCCGGGGCTCGGACTCTGCGTTTACGCGGGGTCGACAACTCCCCGGCGATGATCGAGAGAGCCGGGAAGAAATGCGCCGCCTTCGGAGCGGAGGAGATCGAGCTGATCGAGGGGGACATTCTGGAGTATCCCATCGAAGGAGAGGATGTGGTGGTGGCCAACTACACCCTCCAGTTTATCCGTCCTCTGGAGCGTCCGGCTCTGGTACGGCGGATTTTTGACGGCTTGAAGGAGGGGGGAGAGTTCTACTTCAGCGAGAAGGTGGTCTTTGACGATCCCTTGCTGGATCGGACGATGATAGAAGTCTACTACGACTACAAGCGTCGTCAGGGTTACAGCGATTATGAGATCGCCGCCAAGCGGGAAGCTTTGGAGAACGTCTTGATTCCCTTTACCGTCGAGGAGAATATCCGCCTCTGTGAGGAGGCGGGATTTTCCCGGGTCGATACGATTTTCCAATGGGCCAACTTCGTGACTTTTCGGGCAAAAAAATAGTCTATTTCTTCAGGCATCCCATTTGTTGGAACATATTTTTTAATAGAACTTGTTCACCTCTTATTCACGGGGTGAAAAGCCGTTTTTTTCTTTAGGTGATAATAATTTTCCGGATATTTTCAGCGCTTTTCTTTAAGGAAAAGTCTGATAAGTAGATGGAAATAAGAGGCAAAAGTTCCCATTTAATGGGGTTTTTTTATTTTTTACGGAAAGGGCGGCATCTGTGTTTCCGTTACGAAACGCGATAGAGTGGGACTTAGGGCATCTTTGGGTATAATCATCTCCAAAATTTCACTATTCACACCCTTGTGAACTAAGGAAGAGACGATGAACTGGAGTCCCAGCAGCTGGCGTAATTTTCCCATCAAGCAGCAACCGGTCTATGAAGATCAAGAGCTTCTCAAAGCTGTCGAAGAGGAGTTGGGGAGCTACCCACCCTTGATCTTCGCGGGTGAGGCCCGCAACCTCCAGAACGACCTGGCAAAAGTCGGACGGGGAGAGGCTTTTATCATTCAAGGGGGAGACTGCGCCGAGAGTTTTGCCGCCTTTGATGCCGACACGATCAAAAACCTTTTCAAGCTGATTTTGCAGATGTCGGTGGTGATGACCTACTCCAGCGGGAAGCCGGTGGTCAAAATCGGCCGGATTGCCGGACAGTTCGCCAAGCCCCGCTCCAGTGACTACGAAGAGAAGGCCGGCGTCAAGCTTCCCAGTTACCGGGGCGACATCATCAACGATATCGCCTTCAGCGAAGAGGCGCGCAAGCCCGACCCGCGACGGATGCTTCGGGCCTACTATCAGTCCGCCGCGACGATGAACCTGCTGCGGGCCTTCTCCCGGGGCGGTATGGCAGACCTGAACCGGGTCCATCAGTGGAACCTGGATTTCATCAAAGACCACCCTTTGGGCAAACGCTACGAGGAGCTCAGCAGTCAGATCGACAAAGCGATGAAGTTCCTTGCTGCAGCGGGCATCAGCAGCGAGACGGCGCCTCAGCTGCGTCAGACCGTAGTCTACACTTCCCACGAAGCGTTGCTACTCAACTACGAAGAGGCCTTGACTCGTATCGACAGTCTGACGGATACCTGGTACAACACTTCGGCACATATGCTCTGGATCGGGGATCGGACTCGTAATCTGGACGGAGCGCATATCGAGTACTTCCGGGGGATCAAAAATCCCGTCGGGTGCAAGGTGGGGCCCAGCATGCAACCCGACGAACTGGTGGAACTGATCGAAGCCCTCAACCCCGGAAACGAA
>JALSTG010000040.1 GCA_026983875.1 Campylobacteraceae bacterium | reverse complement strand
TAGCGTGTGTCGCTTCTACACCGTTCATCACCGGCATTTGGATATCCATGAAAATCAGATCATAATCTTTGTGACGGCGCATTTCGAAGGCTTCGAGACCGTTGTTGGCGATTTCGACATTTAATCCGAGGTCTTTGAGGATATTTTTTACCAGCTTCTGGTTGATAAAGTTGTCTTCGACGACCAGGACATTGCCTTCGTATTTCGTCTGGATTTTAGGGACCGGGCCTTGCTTTTTAGGCTCCAGTTCATGGTTGGAAGCCGTACGGAGTAGATGGAGAATCTTAGTATAGGTTACTGGCTTGAAAACGATCTGCTCGTTGGCAAGGCCATAAGGTTCTAGCTCTTGACGAGACGTCACCCGAGCGATGAAAAAGAGTTTGTTGTCGGGGAGATGTTCCAATGCGTCATGCATCGATTCCGTCAGACGATCGTAATCGATCAAAATAGCATCACAACTCTTTTCTTTGAGAAGATCTTGAAGCTCCGATATTTTACTAAAGTTGAGGAAGTGCATCCCAAAGTAGGTGGCATAGCGGTCCAGATAATCATTGAACCGTTCCGTGCCTTCGCCTGTGTAGCGGCAGAGGGTAACCGTGCTAAAAAGGTTATGATAGTCGTGCTCTTCGTCAGGTACTTCCTCCAGTGGGAGGACGAAGGAGAAAGTGCTGCCGACGCCTTCTTGGCTTTCGACATGAAGTTTGCCGCCCATGAGTTCGATATACTCCTTGGTGATAGTTAGGCCAAGGCCGGTACCTCCGTATTTCCGCGTAATGGAGCTGTCTGCCTGGGAAAAAGGTTGGAAAACCTTTTTCATCTGGGATTGGCTCATGCCGATTCCCGTATCGATGACTTTGAATTCAATTAGGCTTTGATTATCATGGGTCGCATCCATTTTTCGAATCTCTACTCTAATTTCACCACCGGGATTAGTGAATTTGACCGCATTATTGAGAAGATTCGTTAGGATTTCTTTCAGTTTAGTAGGATCGCCTTTGAGCTTTGGGCTGATGCTCGGATCGATATAGTAATAAAGTTCGATATCTTTCTCCGCCGTGACGACGCCGAAGTTATCCACGGTATTGTCCAGCTCCTGATGGGTATCGAAAGTGACATATTCCAGTTCTACCTTTTTACTTTCGATCTTGGAGAGGTCGAGGATGTTGTTGATAATTCCCAAGAGGTTACGAGAACTTTTTTCAATGATGTTGGCGAATTCCCGTTGTTCGTCGTTGAGATCCGTACTTTTGAGTAGTTCGGTAAAGCCGATGATTCCGTTCATAGGGGTGCGGATCTCATGGGACATATTGGCTAAGAATAGGGACTTGGCTTCACTCTCTTCCATGGCGATTCGACGATCTTCCTTGGCCTGATCTACAATTTTCTGAAGGAGCCTATACCCCTCTTTGATCCCTTTGGGGGTTCCGAAGTCTACTGCTTTGAGTTCTTGAGCAATCTCTTCATAGGCTTCACCACCGGTCTCGAATGATTCAGCGGCGTCTTGGAGGGTTTGCTCCAACTCTTGGATATTGGTATTGATATCTCGTATGGTTTGTAGACCGAGTATCAGGAAGAGCAGGGCGAAAAGGGCGATGCCGCCCGAGATAGCCATGTTAAGTTCATTGTGTTGGAGGTACGCTTTATAAAAAAAATAGAGCGACGCGCCAAGAAGGATAGTTGATGGGAAGATTCCGATCAGTTTGAGTTTGCTGGATATTTTCATCGCTCGTTCCTTTACTTTCGGTTCATCTGTTCGAGATACTTATCCAAGCTCATGAGCTGTCCGGCAAAGAGTCGGATACGCTCGGGGGCCCGTTCGATTTCATTGTCGAACTGCAGAGCGTATAGATTGTCTACCATCGCTTCGATCCTTAGATTGCTGGCAGCTCCTTTGAGCATATGGGCCGTCTCCTGAAGGCGTTTGAGGTCTTTGGTCTGATAGGCTTCTATCAAGACGGGCAGATATTCATGTCCCTGTTTGTCAAAGTCCTCGATAAACTCCAACACCAGATCTTCGGGGAGACTCAGCTCATTAGCAGCGAGCTGAAGACTAAATTCGATTGCAACGGGTTTAACACCCTTGAGAAAATCTTCTATATCGACCTGGGTCGCAGCTTTGGATGCTTCAGTTTTAGTGGGAGGGGTTTGAGCCTCTGTCGCTTCGACCTCGGATACTGTTCCGGTTATTTCGGAGGTCGTTTCAGTTGTTTCCGGTGTTGCTTCAGACACGATACCGGGAACCTGGGAAGGATGAAGTTCGCTTTCTTCTTTGGCCGGATGGGCCTCTTTGGATACGAGAGTCGCTTGGAGTTGTTCTAAGAGATGGGTATAGGTCTCTACAATTTCGCCGCGCTTTTCGGCGGGAGCCTGATCGAGCATCGTCAAGAGCTTATCCAGAGGCTGAAGGTAGAGGAGAGCGACGGCATCCTCCAGGATAGAGGCGGCATCTTTGCGCTCCTGTGCATCGGAGGAGAGAAGGCGCTCTTGCATTCCTCGACTGTCGGAGATAAATTCCCGAAGCAGTTCTGCATATTCATCATAATCCAGAGCAATTTTGCGGGCATTGGCTTGCAGATCGGGATGAAACTCCGAGGCAATTTTCTCCCATGCTTCTACGGCCGGCTTTTCACTGACGGTTTCCATGAGAGATAGACTCTCTTCTTCCGACTCCGGCTCTTCAAGGGGAAGAAGCTCTTGGAGGTCTGTTCCCTCCTTGACGGAGGTGGTTTCGGCCGTATCGCGCGTCTCTTCTTCAGAGGAAAGAGATACTTCCTCAGACTCTTCTTCCAAGGGAGCTAGGGATAGGAGTTCTTCGGGTGTCGACTCTTCGGATTCCACCTTCTCCTGAGACACCGAGGACTCTTCTGAAGGCTCTTCCAGCGGTAGAAGGTGAAACTCTTCTTCCTCGGCAGTGGCAGACTCCGGGGCGGCGGACGTCTCTTCAGTCTTTGCTTGAGGCTCTTCTTCCAGAGGTAGAATAGCAAGCAGTTCCTCCTCTTCGGCCTGTGCAGGTGACTCCTGCAAGCTTTCAGTCGTCGATACAGACTCTACAGAGCTTTCGGGCTTTGGGAAACGACAGAGGATCCACGAACCCATAAGGGACTCCATCGACTCGATATGGCAGGTAACGCTCTCTCCCGTACCGAGTATGAAAAGGTTCCGCTCCGAGTCAAGCCGAAGCGTGCCGCGGCTGAAGGCTTGCGCCGCTTCGTAGATATCCTGAACACCCCATCGGGTGAGATCTTCAGCTTCGGCGGCAATCAACCGATGATTGGAGTCGATAATAAACATAGGCTATGTCCTCGCTTTCTCTTGAATAAGTAATGTTTTGTATTGGAGTTCGGCTTCCCGGGCCTCTTCAGGATCAACCGGGCGGTGGACGGCTATATAGCCCTCCTCGTCCTTCTCGATATTTCGGAGCGGATCGATATGAGTACGAACCCAGTAATACCGGCCGTCTTTTCTAAGGTTTTTGATCAGGCCTTCCCAACTGCGGCCTTCCCGGATCGTCTCCCATAGCTCCCGAAAAATCTCCTGAGGCATATCGGGGTGTCGGACGATATTGTGATTTTTCCCAAGTAGCTCCTCGCGATCGTATCCCGATACCTGGCAAAACCTACGATTGACATAGGTAATGATCCCTCGGCTATCGGTCTCGCTAAGAAGTACGCCTTGAGTGAAACGATACTCCTCATCGCTTACGCGGTTACGATTTGGTTTCATGCTTTCATTCCCTCTCCTCTAAAACATTGCATATCATATAATATCAAAGATTAAAGATGGCTATTAACTCCGTTCAATTCAGAGCATTTTGTTTTAAGAAGGAAGTAGAGGTAAGTATATCGGCAATTTTTTTGCCGGCGACGGAAGAGATCGCTTCGTGGTCTGCATTTTCGATCGCCTCGAAAGTACCGAAGTAGTTCAGGAGCTTTTTGACGGTGGCCGGGCCGATGCCCTTTTTTTCTAGGAGGGCGACTTGAGCGTCCCGGTGCCGTTTGCTCCGTCGGTGGTAGGCGATGGCGAAGCGGTGGGCTTCGTCCCGTAGACGCTGGCACCACTGGAGTCGGGGATCGGCGGGATCGAGTCGGAGCTCGCCCACCGGTCCGTGGAGGAGGTCTCTGGCGGCTCCTTTGGCCCGGTGGGCTTTGGCGTCAAGTTTCTCTTTGGCGATGGCAAGAACGGGAAGATTGACCCCGGCCTGGCTCAGGAGCTTTTCGGCGAGACGTCGGAGCGTCTCTCCCCCATCGAGGAGCCAGAGATCCGGGGGTGGTTGCGTTTCGAAATCTTTGATCCGCCGCTGGAGCATCTCCTCCATCTGGTGATATTCGTCCCGGGATTCGAGGCGATAGCGGCGGTAGGCGTCCTTCTGCCACTCTCCTTCGTTCCAGACGACCATGGCTCCTACGGGGGCATCGCCCATGTGATGGGAGTTGTCGAAGATTTCGACTCTCCAGGGAATCGCCGGCAAAGCGAAAATTTCGGCGATCTGCTTCT
>JALSTG010000039.1 GCA_026983875.1 Campylobacteraceae bacterium | reverse complement strand
ATGCGAATCGAGGAGATCCTTCGGGCGGTTGAGTCGGGGAGTCTCAAGGCCGAAGAGGGGATCCGTCAAATTCGGGAGATCAATCATGAACTATAAAGAGCGCATCGAGAGCTTGAGAGAAAAAGGGATTTTTTCCCAAGATCAGGCCCGACGGCTTGAAGCCTCTTTCACTGACGGCGAGCTCTCCTTGCCGTCGGAGCCGAAGCGGAGATTTTTGGAGATCGGAGCTTTGCTCTTGATTGCGGCGATGATCGTCGGACTCGGCTACGGGGCGATGACGGCGATGCGCGGGGCGGAAACTCCTCAGAATGTTGCCGCAACCCTCAATGCTGCTTCAGATTCGGGGATCGGTGCAGGCAGTGCCTTTTGGATATTGCTAGGGATGATCGCTTTAGTGCTCTACCTTGTTTTTTATATGATCGTCCGCCATGGATACCGTCGTTTGTGGAGTTTGTGGCTGGATCGCGAGCGTACGCTGGCCGATTACCGTGGGCTTTTGGCGATGGAGGAAGCCCTGAGCGCGCGTTTGGAAAAAATGAGACAGAGTCCCTCGAAAGGGATGAAGAGCCCCAATGACCTCCATCTTGAAGCAGGGGACGAGGCGAGAAGCTTCGTGATGCAGACTCTCGCGGATCTGACGCAGGAAGCGGAGGTTATAAGACGGCGGGCGGAAGCGCTGCGGATGAGATACCAAAAATTCAGAAAGAGCCTGCCCGGCGTCCTTGCGCCGCTGGGGGGCAAACTACCCGACGAGGAGGAGTCATGGAAACAAAAAGAGGCGTAGGTATGTATTTGATGATTGCCTTGGGCGTGCTGCTGCTGGCGATCGGATTTTGGTTTTTTTTCAGCTACAACACCCTGGTCAAGAAAGAAGAGGCTACCAAGGCCTCCTGGGCTCAGGTGGAGAGCACGATGCAGCGCAAACTGGACCTGCTTCCCAACCTGGTCAAAACGGTCAAAGCCTATGCGCAACACGAGACGAAGCTATTGACCGAGGTGACGAAACTCCGAGCCGAGGCACTCAAGCAGATAGAAGAGAAGAACACCGACCCCCAACGCCTCAAAACTCTTGCGGCGCTGCAGCATCGTCTCGATGCGGGCATCGGTAGGCTCATGGCGGTCGCCGAGAACTATCCGGAGCTCAAATCGAGCGAGCAGTTTCTGCAGCTTCAGGCCCAGATCGAAGGGACGGAGAACCGCATCAACATTACCCGGATGCAGTTCAACGAAGCCGTCGCCGACTACAACGCTTATTTGCGAACCTTGCCGGCCAATATCGTCGCCGCTATCGCCCATTTTGCTCCCAAAGCCTACTTCAAGGCACAGAAGGCGGCGCATCAAAAACTGGAGCTGGACCTATGAAGCATTTACTCGCAATCCTGAGTGCCCTGGTGCTGGTCGCCGGATGCCAAAGCCAAAACAAAACCGAAGAGTCCAAGGCCCCCGAGACGCCAAAGGTCCGGCTCATCATCGACGACGCCTATACGCTGATGGATGACAAGAAGCTGATGAAGATGTTTTACGACTTCAACAAGCGGATGCTTGAGGAGTTCGACGTCGATTTTCGCGTGATTTCTACGACGACGAAAGAGGATATCGATCTCTACGCCAACCGTAAGTTCAACGAAATGCAGCGTCAAAGCCGAAGCAAGAGCGGCAAGGCGCTCCTGCTGGTGGTCAATCCGGCCCAGGACAAGGTGCGCCTGGAGGTCTCGCAGGCCCTGGAGCCGGTCTATACCGATGCCTTTGTCTCCTATATCGAGCGCAAGGGATTCGTTCCTTACTTCCGGGACTTCAAGGTGGCCGACGGAGTCTACGCGGCAATGGAGCTGATCCGGGACCGGGCTTACGAAGCGGCACAGGGCAAGGAGTTCATGCCGCCGATGCAGAGTAAATCCATCGGCGGCGGGGCCAAGAGCGAAGCCCATATCGGTCAGAGCGATTCTGAAGCAAAAAGGGGCGCAATGGTGGGGGCCGAGAGCGGCGACTCTCCCGAGGATGTGATGAACAAGTATCTCCAAGCCCTCAAAGCCCACAATCGAAATCCCGACTTGGAGATCTACTCCAAAGCGACCCGGGAGTTTTTCCGGAAATGGACCGTGACGACCATCAATCAGGATCACGAAGTCGACTCTCTCTCCCGATGCCCGGGCGGTGAAGTTCTCTACGGGCCCGACGGCCTCCATGCAGTCTTGGCTCACCGGCCCTATGACAAACAGCGAAAATGTGCACCCTATTTCTTCAAAAAGGAGGAGGGGAAATGGAGGCTCGATATCGCCACCATGGCTCGGAGTATCCGCTTCAACGCCGATATGCAGTGGCATTTCGATCTGAACAAGCGGCTGGAGGGAGAGGGGATCTACTACGCCTTTGCCTTCGACGGCTTCGGCTTCGACAAAAACGGCTACCCCTTCACCCCGAAACAGAACGGGAATCTGCCCCAAGGGATGAGGTGGGGATTTCAGTGCGGTGCCTGGTATAAACCTTCCGAGAAGGAGCTCTACAAACAAGATCCCAAAAGGTATGCCCGCTGCTGGATAAGAAATGTCTATTACGGTATGCCCGCCGAGGTGCGCCTGGGCCTGGATGTCCAGGACTACGTCGTCGGGGTGGGAGAGGGGCCGGAGGCTCGAGCGGCCAACTATGTGACCTTCATGGAGTATATGAAGCAGGTCCCCTCCGGATCGGTAGCCAGCGTGACGGTCCTTCGTTACGACAAAAAGAACAAGAGACAATACAAGATCGTACGGCGGGGGATCGCGCCCTAGAAGAGATGAAAATAGATGGGTAAGTCAGGGGATCTCAATGTCGTTGCAGGAAATTCTCCTGGTTTTAACTCAGATTTGAAGGTAATTGCTTATTTTGGTGTGGATCTCTTCGACGCTTTGGCGCGCATCGACGATGAGGTGGGGGATGGCCAGGGCGTCGAGGGCCCGGCGCATTTGGCGCTGGACCTCCAGCAGGTAGTCGATCCCCCGCTCCTCGATGGCGTCGGAGCTTTTGGCGGAGAGGCGTTGGCTCAGGGTCGCTTTGTCGGTCTCGAAAAAGATGATATGCTCGGGCCAGTCCCCCTGAAGGGCGAAGTGGTTGAGGGCGATGAGCTCTTCGAGCTCCACGCCGCCGTTGGCCAGGGCATATCCGATGCCGGAGAGGAAACCCCGGTCGGAGATCACGAGGCCGGAACGGTTGGGGCGAACGATCTCTTCATAATGTTCGGCCCGGTCGGCAAGAAAGAGCAGCAGCTCCGCCCGCTTGGAGCGGAGCCGGGTTTGTAGAAGGATCTCTCTAGCCTTTTCACCGAAGGGCGTGCCTCCGGGTTCACGGGTGATGATCGCCTCCGGGTGTGATTGGCGGATCAGCTCGATCTGGGTGCTTTTGCCGCAGGTGTCGATCCCTTCGAAAATCACATACATTATTTTCGATGCTTTTTGATGATTTCCAGGACGGCAGGAGGGAGAAGGTGTTCGACCTTGCCGTCGAAGTGCAGAATGGTCCGTACCACCGAGGAGCTGACGAAGGCATGCTCCAGGCTGGGCATCAAATAGACGGTCTCGAGATCTTTTTTCAACGAAGCGTTGGCATAGCCCATCTGGAGCTCGTACTCGAAGTCGCTGACGGCCCGGAGTCCGCGAATGATGATGTTGGCCTCCAATTCATCGGAGAGGTTGACCAGAAGGTTGTCGAAGCCGATGACCCGGACTTTGGGATGATCCTGGGTCGCTGCCCGGGCCATCTCCACCCGCTTGGAGTGGTCGAACATGGGGTTTTTGCTTTTGGATTCGGCCACGGCGATGATGATCTCGTCGAAGATCGTGCAAGCGCGACGGACGATATCCATATGCCCGACGGTAATAGGGTCGAAAGTCCCGGGATAGATGGCCCGTTTCACAAGCGGTTCCTTTGCAAGGGTGATTAGGTCGTTGCTCTCGGATCGCGACGGACTTTAGCGGGCCCGGTTGATCTCGGCGCGGCGGTTTTTGGCGTGGCAGGGCGCGGTATGGCCGGTGCAGACGGGGTTGCTCTCGCCATAGCTGACGACGTCGATTTTCGAGGCGGGAATGCCGTTGTTGACGAGAATCGATTTGACCGCTTTGGCCCGTTTGAGTCCCAGGGCATGGTTGTATTCGTCGGTTCCGAATTCGTCGCAATTGCCCTCGACGCGGATTTTGCCCTGGGAGGCGAGTCGTTTGATTTTTGGGAGGTCGCTCAGTATTCGCTGGAGCTGATCGCCCTCTACATCGTAGCGGTCGGTGGAGAAGTAGACCATCTTGATCCCGCTGGCGCTGATGCCGTCGGTGCCGGTGTATTTACCGCTGCTGCTGATGCCTCCCGGGACCTCCGTGCCGTACTGGCTTCCGCCGGTGCCGCTGCCGGGCTGCGGCTCGGGGGTCTTTTGGGAACATCCGCTTACTAGCAAGGCGGCAAGACTAAGACCGGCGAGAAAGGTATGGATCTTCATTTTTCTCTTCTCCTCTATTCGATATTTTCAAATATATTAACATATTTCGGG
>JALSTG010000038.1 GCA_026983875.1 Campylobacteraceae bacterium | reverse complement strand
ATCCGGAGTCCGGATCAACTCCTATACCCTAAATGGCTAGGGCTAATTAAAATTTGGTTCCCATCGTAAATTCAAAGACGGCCGTATCGTCACCCTTCTTTTTATTGATGGGAGTTGCGAAGACCAGGTTGATCGGACCGAAAGGTGAGCGCCATTCGATCTGCGCGCCTGCAGATGCCCGGTTGATCCACCCCTTATCGGAGACTTTGGAGTAGATCGTATTTCGAATCATACCATAGTCGACAAAGCCGGTCAGACGCATCCCTTTGGTGATATAGCTCATGGGGATACTCGCTTCGATGGAGTTGACGACAATCTGGTCGCCTCCGGCGATATAATCTCTACCGTTGCTGTCGTAATATCTTGGAGAGATTGATCCAGGTGCAAAGCCGCGAACGCCGTCTCTGGCCCCACCCAGGGTATACATCTCGGCTACGGGCGTAAAACCGTTATCCTTCATATATCCGCCGTGGAATTTATAGCGCAGAATAAGATCGTAGTCGATCATATCTTCCAGCCCGTAATAGGTAGCGAACTTCAAATCGCTCTTCCAGAACTTCGCATCGCCTCCGGCCCCGGCGTACTCCAAACTGAGTTTGGCATAGATTCCCTCTCTCGGCACATAGAAGTCATCGGTATTATCAAAGGTAAAGGAGCCCAAAATGGAGCCCTTCTTGTAGGATTCATACCAACGGGGATCTACATCGGCGGGCGGGGTATAGTCGTGATAATTGATATCACTGTAACTGTATCCCAACGACGCATGCATGTAACGACCGATTTTTCTACCGACAGAGAGCCATCCTCCTCTTCTGCTAACGGTGTAGTCTTCAGTATTAATATCGTCATATTTATGCTCTTGACGAGAGTCGTAAATACCGACAGAGAGACTAAAAAGTGAGTCAAAGACCCTCGGATCGGTAAAGGAGAGCCCATAGTTATGAGACTTTTGCCCGTATTCTAGATTGAGAGAACCGGCAATTCCCGATCCGAAAAGGTTTCGATCGGACAGAGCCGCGTTGACCATGAAGCCGTCGTAGCTTCCGTATCCGACGCCTCCTGAGATGCTTCCCGTCTTTCCTTCGGTTACTTCGACGACGATATTCATCTCATGGTCGTTGATCCGCTGGGGTTTGACGACGACTTTGTCGAAGAAACCGGTCCGTTGAAGCTCTTTCTTGGTCTCTATCAGATCGGTGTAGTTGAAGTAGTCTCCGGGGGCCAGATAGACATAGCGCCTGATAACGTGATCGAGGGTCTTGGTATTTCCGCTGATAATGACGTCGTGAATTTTTACCTTCTTCCCGGGATTGATCTGATATTTGACAGAGACCGTGTGCTTCTTGGCATTCTTTTTGAAAAGCGGCTTGATCTGGGCGAATGCGAAGCCCTTGTCTCCCACGATCTCCTGAAGTTTCGCCATGTCGTGGCGGAGTTTTCTTACGTCAAAGACTTTACCGGGTTTGAGTTTCAGCTCCTCCATAACCTGTGACACGTCAAGTCCGGGAACCTTCCCCACGATTTTGACGTCGGAGACTTTATACTGCTCACCCTCGGTCACCACATAGGTGACTTCCGCCTCATGCTTGGCAAAGTCCATCTTCATCAAAGGTTCGGCTACTTTGGCGTCGAGATAACCCCGTTCCAGATAGGCTTCACGTATTCTCATCTGGTCATAAGGAAGCTGCTCGGGCATCGCTTTGCCCCCACCTCCGCCGATGATAGGGATCCAGCTGAACCATGTTCCCTCTTTGTTGACCAGGTTGTCTTCCAGGTCGGAGGACGAAACCTTTTTGTTACCGACGAAAGTGACCTTCTTGATCTTGATCTCTTCGCCTTTGTTGACGTCAAAAGTTATCGCCACGCTGTCGTTGACCGGCTCGACCTTTGCCTGGACCGTCGTACCGTAGTATCCTTGATCCTGAAGGGCTTTGATAATAGCGGCCTTGGCCCTCTCCACTCTGGAGGGGGTATAGATATCACCTTTCTTGATGCCGATGATCTCCAAGAGCTTCTCGGCATTATTCACCCCGTCGATTTTAATATTGGTAATCGGCGCTTTTTTCACCGGAAGGGCCTGGAGACTGGAGGTACCGATCAGCAAGCTGACAATCAGCAACACTTTTTTCAACATCGATTTCCCTTTGAATCTCGAAATAGCGTTTGATACAACGCATTTCCGAGTGAATGTTTTATAGAGGTATACTATCCTTTTTTGCCTGAATTAAAATTGACGTCTTTGGTCAAAAAATTAACTTATTGTTTAATATTTTTAAATAGAATCTGAAACAGAAAGTATACTTGAGGGGGGAAAAATGAAGGTTGGTATCATAGGATTAGGCCTAATGGGCGGTTCCTTCGCCCTGGCACTCAAAGATCAATACGCCAACCTGGAGATCATCGGCTACGACCACAACGACCAGCACTGTATCGAAGCGCTGCAGCTCCAATTAGTGGATAAGATCACCGACGACCTGGAGACCTTCTACGACCGGGACTTGATCATCCTGGCGATTCCCGTCGACGGGATCATTCAAGTTCTTCAGGAGTTTGATTCCCTGCCCGAGACGACGACCCTTATCGACTTCGGCAGCACTAAAAAGAAGATTGTCGACTCCGTTCCCCCCTCCATCCGAAAAAACTTTGTTGCCGCCCACCCCATGACCGGGACGGAAAAATTCGGTCCCTCCGCTGCTATCCCCGATCTCTACCGGGGACAAGTCGTCGTCCTGTGCAATATCGAAGAGAGCGGGGAGCATCAACAAAAGTTCGCCAAAAAGATTTTCACCGATCTCGGCATGAAGATCTTCTATATGGAAGCACAGGAGCATGACCGGCATGCCGCCTTTATCTCCCATATGCCTCACGCTCTGAGCTACGCATTGGCCAATACCGTCATGAAACAGGAAAATCCCAAGGCGATCATCGCCCTGGCAGGAGGAGGATTTCGGGATATGAGCCGCATCGCCAAATCTTCCCCCAATATGTGGACCGACATTTTTCGCCAAAACAAAGAGAACCTCATTCGGGCCGTTCAATGCTTCAAGGGTGAACTCGAACGCTGTGAAGCATTGGTGACGGATGAAAAATGGGACGAACTTTACACCTGGATGAAAGAAGCCAACAAACTCCATGAAATCCTGTGAGCCTACGGAACAAAACCTCCGATAGGACACCAGAGCAACTCTCTCTACTTCTGCATCATCCATCCGATAGATCCTTCGTGTTATACTCTCTGATCAAACGCAAATTTGAATCCAAAGGAAGTCAAGATGTTGCAACGATTTGCCCTGGAGCGCAAAGGAACCAATCTTCGCACCGAATTCATGGCCGGTCTGACGACCTTTCTAACGATGATGTACATCGTCCCCGTCAATGGCTTCATCATGGCCGATGCAGGCCTGCCGATGCCTGCGGTGATCACCGCCACGGCTCTAATTACCATCCTCGCCACCGCCTTCAACGGCTTTTGGAGCAATACGCCCGTCGCCATGAGCGTAGGCATGGGACTCAATGCCTATTTCACCTACGGGCTGGTCCTGGGGATGAAGATTCCCTGGCAGACGGCGCTGGGAATCGTCTTTATCTCCGGGGTGATTTTTGTTCTGCTCTCCTTCACGCGCTTTCGAGTCTGGATCATGCACTCGATCCCCATGGACCTTCGTAGAGCCATCAGTGCGGGAATCGGCGCATTTATTGCCTTTATCGGACTCAAACAGCTCGGCATCATCGTCCCCAGCAAGGCGACGCTCGTCACCCTCGGAGCTCTCGATAAGCCGGAGATTCTTTTGGGTCTTTTCGGCCTTTTTCTGACGCTGATTCTGACCCTTTACCGGGTCAAAGGCGCCTTCATTCTCGGCGTGCTTCTTACCTCCGCCGTTGCTTGGACCCTGGGCCTAGGCAAACTGCCCGAAGGGCTCTTGAGCATGCCGGCTTCCATCGAACCCATCGCCCTAAAACTCGATATTCCTTCGGCCCTCAGCCTCTCGCTACTTCCGGTAATTATTACCTTCCTTGTCACCGATATGTTCGATACCCTAGGAACTCTCACCGCCGTCGGAGCCCGGGCCAAGCTCTTCCAGGAAGGCGATGACGAAGACAAATCTTTGGAAAAGACCCTTGAAGCCGATGCCGTCGCCACCGTTGCCGGTTCCCTCCTCGGCGTCTCTACCACCACTAGCTTCATCGAGTCTGCCAGCGGAGTCGAAGCGGGAGGCCGTACCGGCTTGACCGCTATCTTCACTGCCGCGTTCTTCGTTCTGACACTCTTCATGCTGCCCCTCTTCCAGGCGATTCCCGGCGCCGCCATCTATCCCGTCCTCGTCATCGTCGGTATCCTGATGTTCACCGAATTGGGCAAGATGAATTTCGAAGGGATGGATCTGGCTACGGCTACCGCAGCCTTTTTTACCGTACTGCTTATGCCCCTGACCTATTCCATTACCAACGGCCTCGCCGCCGGTTTCGTGGCCTTTACCCTTCTCAAGCTCTTTCAGGGAAAGTTTTCGGAACTCAACA
>JALSTG010000037.1 GCA_026983875.1 Campylobacteraceae bacterium | reverse complement strand
AGCCGCAAGGAGCGGGAAAAAGATCAACACACTTAAAATATTTTCCATTGCCTACTCTCCTTAATGCTTCAATACGGCGATGATGGCCAGGATCGCCAGCAAAATCGCTCCGGCAGCCATCCATTTGAGATAATCCGACAGATTGCCGGTCTGAATCTTCCGGGTCGCGTCTCCGCTCTCCTCGATCACATGTGCGATGCCGTCGACGGTCGCATCGACCACCTGCAGATCGATCTCTCTCCAGGCAATATCCGAAAGCTCCGCATAGGGTTTGGCAAAGGCTTTCTCATAAAAGACCGGAATATAGTACTGGTTGCTCAAGATCCGGTAGGGAAGGCTCTGCTCGATCTTCTCGTTGCGCCGCAGTCGCTTGGCATACATTACATACGCCAGAGCGATACCCCCCAAGGCGATCGCCATGGTCACCAGGATAAGAATCCAAACCATATGGTGGGTATGCTCACTCATCTCATAGGCAGGGAGAAGTCGGGTGACGAAAGCCATAAACTCCTCTTTCCACCAGCCGAAAATTACGGCAAGAATTGCCAGAGGCGCCATCGCCCAGAGGACATATTTTTGCACCTCATGGGGGTGGAATCCGTACTGCTTGTAACGCTCGTCGCTGAGGAAAGTCAGGAAAACCAGTCTGAAGCTGTAAAAAGCCGTCAGACCTGCCGTCAGCCAGAGGACAAACCAAATCCCGTAGCTATGCTCGTTGAAGGCAACCTCCAGAATCGTATCCTTGGAGTAGAAACCGGCG
The DNA here is from genome assembly GCA_026983875.1 of Campylobacteraceae bacterium. Taxonomy (GTDB): domain Bacteria; phylum Campylobacterota; class Campylobacteria; order Campylobacterales; family Sulfurovaceae; genus Nitratifractor. The sequence goes on along the minus strand of JALSTG010000037.1, from coordinate 3,807 downwards.
AAAGGCCAGATTCCTGCCAAAGCCAGGGAGGCGACCCCCATATAGAGATAGGTCCAACGCATCACCTTTTTCAGCCCGCCCATCTTGAAGATATCCAGCTCGTCATGCATGGCGTGCATCACGTTTCCGGCCCCCAGGAAGAGGAGCGCCTTGAAGAAGGCATGAGCCGCCAGGTGGAAAAGCGCTACCCAGTAGGCTCCCAGCCCCGCGGCGGCAAACATATATCCTAGCTGAGAGAGGGTCGAATAGGCGATAATCCGTTTGAGGTCTCTGTTGACAAGGGCCATAGAGGCAGCAAAGATCGCCACGAAGGTTCCCAGCAGAGCGATTAAGTAGCTCACTTCCGGAATGGTCTCATAAAGCGGATGGGCACGAATCACCAGATAGACCCCGGCGGTAACCATCGTCGCCGCATGGATCAAAGCCGAGACAGGTGTGGGGCCCTCCATCGCATCGGCCAGCCAGGTGTGGAGGGGAAACTGAGCCGACTTACCCATTGCCCCGATGAAGAGCATAATACCGATCGCTACCAGAAGGCCGTGACCAAGACTGGGAACGGCATTGAAAAAGTCATCATATTGCAAAGAGCCGACATTCCAGTAGATCAGGAAGATCCCGATCAGCATTCCCAGGTCGGCGATACGGTTCATGATGAAGGCTTCGTTGGCGGCCCAGGCAGGAGATATCGAAGGGTTGACGTCTCGGCTGACATCCTCTTTATGATACCAGAAGCCGATCAGGAGCCAGGAACACACGCCGACTCCTTCCCAACCGATGAAAAGCCCCAGGAAGTTGTCGCTCATCACCAGGACCATCATGGAGAAGACAAAGGCAGACAGATAGCTGAAGAAACGGTTGAATCCCTTGTCATGTTCCATGTAACCGTTGGAGTAGACATGAACGACGGTGGAGACCAGCGTTACCACTACCATCATTACCGCCGTCACCTCATCGACGTTGAAACCAAAAGGAATCGACATGTCCCCGGCAACGATCCAATCCATCAGGCGTACATGGACCGGCCCCACCTCAAAGACATGCTGTAGCAGCAGTACCGAAGCGACAAAAGAGACAAAAAGCAGCAAAGAGGTGACTATACCCGTCAGCAGAGTTTTGGGACTCATACCAAAGAGCGCAGCAAAAAGCGAGCCGACCAAGGGTGCGAAAAGTGCGGTATAGACTAATGTTTCCATGATCACCCCTTCAACATTGTGTAGTGGTCAAGATCGAGCGTGCCGTACTTCTTGTAAAGCAGGATCAGCAGTCCCAAGCCTACGGCCACTTCGCTTGCCGCGATCGCCACGATGAAAAAAGCGAACATCTGCCCGCTCAGATCGTTGTAGTAGCTGGAGATCGCCGCAAAGGCCACGTTGGCAGCATTGAGCATGATCTCCGTGGCGAAGAAAAGCATCAAGAGATTCTTGCGCCGAATAACGCCTACTACACCGATACTGAAAAGTATCGCCGACAAAACAAGATAATGAGTCAACCCGATCATTCGTCGTCCTTTCCGCCGCTCGTCTCGAGCTCGCTATCATCGATTTTAGAGATACTGCGCTCCATCTTCTTGCCCGCCAGGATGATGCCGGCGATCATCGCCACCAGGAGCATCACCGCGGCGACTTCGAAGGGCACCAGATATTTGGTAAAGAGTACCAGACCTACCGCATGGGGATTGTCCGCTCCCGCAACCGGAGGATAGAGGCTCGGTACGTTGTGCCCGATCACCGGTGCCGCAAAAATCACCACGAGCAGTACCGCCGTCATTCCGCCCAGGAGAAAGACCAAAAAGGGCGAACCGTTTTTTTCCTTGATGACACCGGTGGCATCGAAAAACATCATCCCGAAGGCGTAAAGGGCCATTACTGCCCCCACATAGACGATCAACTGAACGACCCCGAGGAAGTCCGCGCCGAGGATAAAGAAGAGTCCCGAAATAAGAACCATTCCCGCCGCGAGAGAGGTCATGGCGTAGAGCAGATTGCGACTCATCACCGTCACGGCAAAGAGCCCGGTAATCAGAATCGCAAAAAGGTAAAAGGCAAAAGTTTCCATCATCGCTCCTTAGTAGGCCAACGGCGTTTTCTTGATCTTCTCGTCCGCATCGGGAGAGATCCAGCCGAATCCGGGATACTCTTTCTGCTCTGCGAGTTTGTCCAGCGGCGTAAGCATATCCTCGAAGAGAGCGTAACTGGCCCGTTGTTCACTGGCCGTTTCGTAACGCCCCCCGTGGACGATCGCCAGCTCGGGACAGACTTCGGCGCAGTAGCCGCAGAAGATGCAGCGACCGAAATTGATCGTGTATTCGCTTACCTCCTTGCGCTGATTCTCATCGTAGCGGGTATCCATCCGGATACAGTCCGAGATGCAGATCTTTTCACAGAGCCCACAGCCGATACAGCGGTAGTGTCCGCTCTCCAGCAGGCGCTTCATCTCATGGATCGCCCGGTATCTTGGGGAGATGGGCAGCTTCTCGAAGGGGTATTTCACCGTATGCATTTCGCCCCCGAAAAGCGCCTTGATCATCTCCCGGAAGGTGACCTTCAACCCGGTGAAGAGCTCCAGTTTGACGGCCCGCTTGGCCACACGTTTGAAGCGACCCCAACCCGTCTCGGGAGTAGGCTCCAGATCCAACATCCGGTAGTTCTGAGTTCCGACGTTGCGATTTTTAAATTGTTCCAGACTCATGGCCACTCCTTAAAACATCATGACAAGACCGGTGAGGGTCACATTGATTACCGCCAGAGGCATCAGGACCTTCCAGCAGAGCCACATCAGCTGATCGGGCCGAATATGGGGCCAGGAGGCCCGTACCCAGAGCATCAGGAAGAAGAAGAAACTCACCTTCAGGATGATGGCAATTCCCCCCGGGAGAAATCCCCAGGAGTTGAAACCGCCCAGGAAGACCAGGGAGGCAAGAAAGCCGATGGTGATCATGTTGGTGTATTCCCCGATGAAGAACATTCCCCAGCGCATTCCGCTGTATTCGGTCGCATAGCCGCTGACGACCTCTGCTTCGTGCTCCAGCAGGTCGAAGGGGGTCCGGTTGGTCTCGGCGAAGCCCGCAATGAGGAAGAGAATGAAGGCCAGAGGCTGCTTCCAGATCAGCCAGTCGCCGATGCCGCCGGATTGATAGTTGTTGAAATCGATCAGAGAGAGGGAGCCGACGATCATGATCGGAGCCAGGATGGAGAGCCCCGTGACCACTTCGTAGCTGAGAAACTGGATCGCCGTCCGGGCCGCCCCCAGAAGTCCCCACTTGTTGTCTTGAGCCATGCCCGCCAGGAGGGGGCCGTAGAGTCCCGCCGCCATCATTCCCAGGACGAAGAGAATCCCGATATTGATATCGGCGACGATAGGACGAACCGTGACACCGAAAAGCGTAAATTCCGGCAGCATCGGCACTGCCGCCAGAGCGATGAAGGCCGTCGCCGCCGTGATCATCGGGGCGATCATGAAGATCAACCGGTTGGCCCCGCTGGGGATGAAGTCTTCCTTGGTGAAGAGCTTGATCCCGTCGGCTACCAGCTGAAGCAGACCGTAGGGCCCTACGTGCATCGGCCCGAGACGGCGCTGCATAAAGGCCAGGACCTTCCGCTCAATATAGGTTCCAAATCCCGCCAGAGCCGAAATGATCGCCAGGATCAAAACGGCTTTGATAATGGTTCCGATGATATATCCATCCATGGCTTACACCTTTTTAAGAGTTACGTTGGCATAGCGGTACTCGCCGAAGAGTCCGTAGACATCCGCCTCTGCCTTGAAGTCGGAAATCGCGACGATCTCCCCCTCCATCCGCTCGTCGGC
>JALSTG010000036.1 GCA_026983875.1 Campylobacteraceae bacterium | reverse complement strand
GCCGGTGACGGCCGATTCGATCAGGGCGGAGGTGGTCTGACGGATCAGGGAGTTGACCGCCGCCGAGGCGGCCTTTTGGGTGAGGGAGCTTCCCAGGCTGATTTCCGGAGCGATCAGGGTCGAGACCGCCTGGACGATCAGGGTGCCCATCTTGGAGAGCATGCGACGGGTTTGATTCCATTGCTTGTCGGTGAGGGTGGCCCGAAGACGCTGAATCTGGATGCCGTTGAGGCTTTGGACGCCCGAGTCGCTTCGGAGGATCTTCTTGGGGCTCAGACGGGCGTCGATCAGGCTGTTGCCCGCGATGAGAGTACTCCGGGCCTGAATGAGTGCGGGGATCGCCGACTCTTTGACGTAGCCTTCGTCATGGATTGTTCGCAACAAGACGCCGCTGCTGTCGCTGTGCACACTGCGGGAGTCGCTGTTCTTGGTCTCGATCAGATGCAGCATCTGCGTCGCGAGCTTCACCGTGTCGGCCGTGAGCTTGGAGCCGGAGAGGGTGACCTCGTGTCCCGCGACGCGGAGGGTCGTTCCCGCGGAAACCGTGCTGCCGTTTTGGCGAATCTTTTGCGTGACTTCGGAGCTTTCCGAGCCCATCAATCCGTGAAAGAGAGAGCTGGAGGATTGGACGCTGTGATAACTTGTCGCCGCAAGGGAGCCGATTTGGACGGAGCCTCCGGGCGCCGTGACGGAAGCGGAACGGGAGGCGCGCAGATCCGCAGCGGAGAGGGTGACGCCTTTGGCGCCCTTGAGGCTGAGATCCCCGGTATCGATCCGGCTGGAGCGTATCGTTTCGTCGAGACGGACCTCCTGACGCTTTTCGCTATAGAGCGAACCGTGGGAGGCGAGGTAGTCTTCGGAATGGGCTGAATCCCTGGCTCCGGTAATGCGCAAGAGCCCTCCGCTTTCGAGCCCGACCCGATCGGCCCGGAGCCGGGCGGCGCGGAGGGTCAGGTCCGTGCCGGCTTTGGCCAGGATGGCTCCTCCCGCTCGGAGGCGGCTGATCTTTTGGGTGAGAGCCTCACCCCGCAGGTATCCTCCGGACATCCGGAAATCGTAGTCGCGTGTCAGGGTGGCGGTATCGATGGAGAGAGCGTTTCCCGCATCCAGGAGGAGGTCTTTGGCGGCGTAGACGCTCCCCCCGGCGATGCGGAGGTCATGCCCGGCCCGGAGGAGGGCGGAACCTCCGCGGGCGACGATCCGCCCGGCTCCGGCGGAGCGCTGCACGGTCTCACTGCCGCTGACGCCCCGGAAGGTCTCGGTGTTGATCGCGACGCCGTTGACGAGATCTCCGAGAGTGACAAGCCACACCGAATCTCCGGAGATCGTTCCCGAAAGGTTGAGCAGACGCTTCTCGGCCGTCAAGGTAAGGGTATTCATCGCGTCGAGGGTGCCTCCCAAATTGACCAGCGCTCCCGTATCGAGACGCAAATCTCCCAGGGAGCGGACGGTCCCGGCGTTGACGAGAGAACCGGGAAGGCGCAATGCGATACGGTTCCCGCCGATAAAGGCCTGGTCCTCCGAGGCATTCAGGGACCGGCGCAGGGTCCGCAGAGTCGCCGACGGATCGTAGCCGAGCATCCGGATGAGGCCGCCGTGGTTGAGAAAATAGCCATAGTCGGCGATGCGGCCCTTGCCGATTTGCAGGTAGTCCGGGAAGCGGGGCGAAGATAGCCGGGGAGTATCCGGTTTGGGGAGCGCCGGGGAATGGGTGTCTATGTGGGGGAGGGCAGGCGGTGTGACGGGATGGGGCATCGCGACGACGCCTTGGCCGTTGAGAAGATCCCGGGTTTTTCCGTCGATGGTCCCGCCGGAAAGTATCGAGCTTCCGTAGCCTCCGATTTTCTCTTCTTTGATCGTGCTACCGGGCAGATCCACCCATCCGTATTTGTTGTGGGAAAAGAGTCCGGTCCCGAAGAGTCCACCGCTGCGACCGACTTTTTGGTATACGCGTCCGCGGGTGACGACGCGATGCGTCAGGATGCTTTGGTCGTTTAGTAAAGTGTCGAGATCGAGATGCAGGTCACCTTGGGCGGCGATGTCGCCGTATTGGTTGTGCAGAGTGTCGGCGTGGATCGTCATGGAGGTGCCCGATTCGATCAGGCCGCGGACATGGGGGAGGGAGGTGAAAGATTCGTCTCTCTTTTGTATGGTGTAGATGCGCCTGGATTCCCGATCGTAGTCGGCGGGGAAGTCGAGGATGTAGGCGGTGAAACTCTCTTTCGGCATTTGCCAAGCGTAATCGTCCCGCATTCCGGGCGGAGGCATTTTATTGATCTTCTCCTTATGCCAGGAGATTCCGAGATTCTGTTGGAGGAGCCGGGCGACGGACTCGTCGGTGGTATAGTATCCGTAGCGAGATCCGAAGTTCAGGTATCCGATACGGTCCGTCGGGAGGGCATAGTATTGTTTGTATAGCCTGATCGTTTGGGTCTCGGTGTGGGCCGTTTTTTGGGGTAGAGTATCGGAACGGTTGAGGAGCGTATCGACCGAGAGTGTCATAGAGGCACCGGATAGAATGGATCCGACATTGTCCAAACTTGGGGATTGGAGATCGAAGGTCTCGCCGGCAGCGAGGGTGCCGGTGTTGGCGACTTCATCGGAGAGGCGCATCGTCAGGGATTTGCCGGAGGCGAGGATTCCGGCGTTGTCGAGGGAGCGGGCGGCGAGATCGAGGGAGCCGGCATAGAGGGCGGCGTCTTTGCCGTTGTTGATGGCATCGGCCAAAGAGAGTTTCATGGGGCCGCCGGCCTGGAGGACTCCGGCATTCTTGAGGGACCTGCCTTTGAGATCGAGGGTTTCGCCCGCAGCGAGGGTGCCGGTGTTGGCGACTTCATCGGAGAGGCGCATCGTCAGGGATTTGCCGGAGGCGAGGGTGCCGGCGTTGTCGAGGGAGCGGGCATCGAGTTTTAGGTCTTGGGCGGCAAAGACGGAACCGGAGTTGCTAATGACATCGGAAATATCAAGACTAAGCGTATTTTCGGAATAAAGGTCTCCCCGGTTTGTGAAAGATTGTGCGGATAGGGAACCATCATGTGTGGCGTAGAGTGATTTTTCTATCGTGATTTGCGTGCCGGCGAGCAGAGAGAACGATTCGCCGAACAATGAGTCATCGAGATGAATTTGCCCGTGTTTGCTGTGGATACGAGCGCGTCCCTTTACCTTGGTTTTCCCCATAACGATACGACCGTCGGCCGTGATTCGCAGGCTTTTGCGGGCGAGTAGTTTGGGCGGGAGTTTGATGCCGATTCCTCGATCCGTCCCGGTGATACGAATGCGATCTCCGTATATTCCTCCCAAAAGACCGGAATCTATGCTGAGTGTTTTCTTCCCTTTTTTGCTCTTTTTGACGTGGATGTCGCCATGGGCATCCAGGGTGTAATGGCCGGCTACGGCGTCGAGTCGATGCGCACTGAGTATCGCATTGAATTTTAGGGTTGCGGCGTAGAGATCGAGCCGTTGCGTATCGCGGGCATCGAGCCCTTTCCCCTCTACAACGATCGCTCCGCGTGAGACATCAAAAGTCGGACGGTTTTGATCAAAACCGACTTTGGCGGTCGTCAGGGTCATTCGGGGAATATTTAAAAAACCGCCTCCGTTGACGACGATGCCGTTTGGATTTGCGAGGATCACGTCCGTCCGGGGACCCGCTACTTCCATATACCCGTTAAGACGACTGGTCTGCGTACCGGTTACTTCGTTGAGAATCAAAGAAGCGGAACCGTTGCGGAGGTTTCGATTGGGGAGAATCCACCCCGAAAGCCGGGTGCTCGTTTCTACGGCCGAATTGTTCAAAATAAGACCGCGCTGCGGGACATTGAAGCGGAGATAGCTGTTGTGAGAGACACCGTGGCCATCGGGTGAGGCGATATTGACTACCGGAACATGATTGAGCGTTTGATCCGTATAGGTATTGCCTTCCCGGGACGGATCGATCTGTACGGGCTCCGTCGCCAACGAAACGCTGAAGAAGAGGGAGAGCATCAGGAAGATTTTCAATTTTCTCCATAGCGGGATAGAAGTGACGGACATGGTATTCTCCTTGTAAAGTTAAAAAGTCCAGCGAAGATTTAGACCAAAGATTTTTCCCTGCCAGCCCGTAACGGCTTTGGATCTGGAGTCTTTCAGGGGAAAACTTTCGGAGAGATGAACCGAAAGATCTTTTAAGGCAAAGCGCAGTCCGATCGTCCCTCCCCAGATCTGCCCTCCTACACTGACGGAGTTGTGTGGGACAAAACCCGCGTCGAGACCGAGATAGGGAGAGAAGCTTATTTTGTCGAATAAGGTGTGCATAGCCAGTTCGCTGCGAAAATAGATTCCTCGATTTCCGGAGAGCGAACGATCGCTCTCAAAGCCTCTAACGCTATAAGCTCCTCCGATTTGAATCATTTCGGAACCCGGAGTTTTTTGTTGGCTGATTTGTCCGTGTGCAATGAAGTTAAAAGAGAGAGGATCTCGTCCATCACGATAAAAAAACTTCTGGATACCCATATCGAAGGTACCCTTGGAGAACTCGGGGGAGATACCGTCACGCCGGTAGGCGCCCCAGAGAGAAGTTCCCCGCTGATAGGCCAGAGTAAGATAGGCGTACCCCTCGGCAAAAGAGAAGTGATGCGTATAGGAAAGATTGAGTATGGTCAAACGATGGGTCGAGACATCGAGGAGAGTATGGGCAAGTTTATTCGTATCTTTTTTGCGCTCCAGCCCCAGAGATATAGTACCGCTGTGGGAACGGCTACGGAGCATCTCTTTTTCAATAGAGATTGAAAAATCACGGCTCTGCCCTTCGGCGGGATAGGATTTGACGATACCTCGAACCGGATGGCGATACCGATAATCGGAATAGGAGAGCTTGAGATAGGCGGTTCCGACGGGAAGCCCCCAGCCGATTGAGAAATCGCGGGCGCGTCGCGTCCGATTTTGATGGGGCGTTCCCTGGCAGCTTATCGTTAGCGTATCATTGAGTCGGAGCATATTCTCCCAGACGAGATTGCCGGTCAACTGGGTTTTGCCGGTGCTGTGTGAACCGAAGTTGTCCAGAGCTACGGAACCGTATATCGGAAATCGTGTTTGATTTCCCTCTATCACAACCTCGGAGGTCCCGACTTTTCGTCCCGGCCGGATCTGCATGTCGGTTTTCCAACTCTTGAGCCTGTCCAGCAGTGAGAGAGATTGTTCCAGGCGCCGGAGGTTGAGAGGAGCACCCTGAATTCCCATGAAGAGAAATCCTTGAGGTATTCCGACGGTTCGGACTTTTTCGACGGTTCCTTCTATGGCAGACAAGCGCAGGACCCCTCCGGAAAGTTTTTGAGGTTCCAGGTAAACAAAAGAGCTTATGTATCCTTGTGCAATATATTGATTGTTGATTGATCGTATCAGTTTTGCGAGGTCGATTATCGTACTGCAGCGGCCGATATAGGGACGAAGGATTTTTTTTAGTTTTTTCGGATCTATTAAAGTGATGCCGGAGGTATTGATGTCATGAAAAGTTACGCACGGTAATGAAGCATTTGTCTCCTTGATCGGAGGAATAAGTTTTGACTGAGTCGTCCTCCGTGAAGGAGGATTAAGCTTTTGGAGCTGTTGCTCATATAGGATCTGTTGCTGTCGATTCTTCAGAGGCGTGGCAGCCTGATCGACCCATGATGCCGAGAAAAGCAGTGTTAGAAAAGAGAATAGATGCAGAATAAAGATTTTTCTCATAAAAAACTATCGCCTTCAATATATTATCCTCGGAATCATACTGTATAGTTCCTCTTCTCATGATAAAATAAATAGGAATAGAGAACATTTTTGCCTAATACTCTGCATCTATTATTTCAGAATCCTCATAAGACCAGGGCGCTCATGTAGCCTACGACCCGGCTCGTGTCTCCGCTGGCGTCGGCGCTGGTGCGGTAGTCGAGGAGCTGGGTTTTCCATCCGTGCTTCTTGGCGACGGCGACGATGGCCTTGATCCCCAGGATGCCGCAGGCTTCGCAGCCTTGATCCAGGATCTTCAGGTCCTCTTCGGCGACGCCGGCGAGGCAGATGTTGTCCAGTTGCTTGGCTTGCTCCAGGGTGTAGAAGTGGCTCAGGTCGGAGCTGATGACCACGGCGTTGTCGGGGTCGGAGAGGATTGCTTCGAGGATCGGCACCAGCTCCGTGTAGTCGATGCGGCCGTAGATCAGCTCGACCACCTTCGCAGACGGTTCGTAGTGGCGGACGAAGGGCATCTGGGTCTCGGTGCTGTGCTCCTTTTCGTGGGCTTCGGGGACGAAGGTCAGCCCGAAGCGCTCTTTGAGCGCGGCCAGGTACTCCCGGTCGATCTCCAGGTCTCCGCAGGGGGTCTCGTAGCGATCAAAATCGCTGCCGCTGATCCCCTCGAAATAGACGTGATGGCTGGGTCCGACGACCACGACCCGCTTGGGCCGGGCGTTACCCAGGATACGATGGGCGATGTTGGCGGTGAATCCGCTGTAGATGTAGCCCGCATGGGGGGCGATGATCGCCCGGGGCTTTTCATTTAGGATCTCTTTGTCCCTCAGTGCCTGATCCAAAATCCCGTTCCAGTGGGCGATCATCTTTTCGATCTCACCGCACTCGGCGGGATAGAAAGCGCCGCGGTTTCCTGCGATACGGATGCTCATTTTTTTCTCCTTTTTTTTCGTAGTCTCAAGTCCCAAGTCGCAAGACGCAAGAGAGGGGATCGCCGCCAAAGCCAGCAGGCGAAGAAATCCTCTTCTTGAGACTTGCGACTTGCCTTTTGGGTCTGGGCTATTCATCAGCGCCAGATTCCTTCGATCGCCCGGTTGCAGGCGGGGCAGTGGCCGTCGACGAGCACGTTCTTAGTCACGTGGTAGCCGCGGCGGACGATCAGCTCCAGCCCGCAGCCGGGGCAGGTCGTGATGCCGTCTTCGGGGACATTGCCCATGTAGATGTACTTCAGGCCTGCGGCTTGGCCGATGGCTTCGGCCCGCTTGAGGGTCTCCAGAGGGGTGTAGCCCTTGTCCTGGACTTTGTAGTCCGGATGGAAGGCGCTGATGTGCCAGGGCGTGAAGGGATCGAGCTCCTCGGCGATGAAGCGGGCGATCTTGCCCAGCTCCTCGTCGCTGTCGTTGTCTCCCGGCACAATCAGAGTCGTACACTCGACCCAGAACCCGCCAGCCTTGAGCCGCTTGAGGGTGTCGAGGACCCCTTCGAGGGAGCCCTTGAGGGTCTTTTTGTAATACTCGGGGTTGAAGCCCTTGATGTCGATATTGAAGCCGTCGATGACCCCCTTCATATCCTCGATCACCTCCGGAGTCTCCAGGCCGTTGCTGACGAAGACGTTTTTGATACCGTGCTCTTTGGCCAGCAGGGCGACGTCTCGGGCGAAGGGGTAGAAGATCGTCGGCTCGTTGTAAGTGTAGGCGATGCTCTTGCATCCCTTCTCCAGGGCCAGAGAGACCAGCTGTTCGGGAGTGACGTCGTAGCTGCCGTCGAGCTCTTTGGTCTGGGAAATCTGCCAGTTCTGGCAGAAAGGGCACTGGAAGTTGCATCCCACGGTCCCCAGACTCAGGGCGAAGGTGGCCGGCAGGAAGTGATAGAGGGGCTTTTTTTCGATGGGATCGATGTTCAGAGCCGAGACTTTGCCGTAGACCAGGGTCTTGAGTCGGCCCCCCTCATTCATATTGACTCCGCAGATCCCTACCTGGCCCTCTTTGAGTTTGCAGTAGTGGCGGCAGAGTTCGCAGACGATCCGCTCTCCCTCCTGCCGGTAAAATCCCGAATAGCCTCGTTCGGCCGGGGGGGTGACTTTGTGTTCCATCGGTTTCATTTTATGCCTCCTCTTCAATCTTTTCGGCCTGGTAGGTGTAGATCACCGGATGGGCCTCCAGGCAGTTGGGTGCCAGCCCCGCCTTTTGGCAGAGGGTGGCGAAAAAGCTGTCGAAATCCGGCAGCTGCTCCCAGACGCTGGGCAGGTAGGTGGCTTGATGGTTCCCCAGGCGCAGGATCACGCCATCGATGCCGGGGCGGATCTTGCGCCGCAGATCGGCGATATCGCTGTAGGGCAACTCTTTGGGCGGGCTCAGCAGGGAGACCTCTACCTTCAGTTTATCGTACTCCTCGGGTCGGACCGGAGCGAAGCGCGGATCGCTAAAGGCTGCGGCTTTGGCGTTGTGGATCAGATCGTCGATCAGGGGTTGATGGGCGACGATGGATCCGATACAGCCTCGCAGCTGACGGTTTTCGTTGAGAGTGACGAAGACCGCTCCGGGCTCGGCGAGCCAGGGATGCTCACGAAGCAGTGCTTCGCGATCGAGCAGTCTCTTGCCCGTCAACTCCTCGGCGATCGCCTTCCGGGCGATTTCCAGGATGGTTTTTTTCTGTTCGTTGGTCATAGACTCCTCCTTCTTCAAACTTAAAACAAAATAACAGAAAGATTCTACTTCCAATGCTACCCAGTTTGCATTTTCAAGTCATTAGGGAAGAGGATCCTCCTGTGATATAATCTTCTGCAAGTTCTCCGAAGGGATAGATTATGCTCGTAGCCCCCAGTATCCTCTCCGCCGACTTCGGCCGCTTGGCCGAGGAGGTCCGTGCGATCTGCGACGCCGGATGCGACCTGGTCCACGTCGATGTGATGGACGGCCACTTCGTCCCCAACATGACCATCGGCCCCGTCGTCGTCGAAGCGGTAGCCAAGGCGGCCACAAAGCCTCTGGACGTGCATCTGATGGTGGAAGACAACAACTTCTTCGTCGATCTCTTCGCGCCCCTGAAGCCTGAGTTTATCTCCTTTCATCTCGAAAGCGAACGCCACCCCGACCGGCTGATGCACAAGATTCGGGATCTGGGGATCCGTCCGGCTCTGGTGCTCAATCCCCACACCCTGCCCGAAATGACCGAATACCTGCTCGAAGGTCTCGATATGGTGCTGCTCATGAGCGTCAATCCGGGATTCGGCGGGCAGAAGTTTATCCCCCAGGTGATCGAAAAGGCCAAGCGACTTAAGGATCTGATCGAAAAGCGCAATCCTGATTGCCTCATCGAAGTCGACGGCGGGGTGAGTGATCGGAATATCGCCGAGCTTAAAGCCGCCGGGGTGGACGTGGCTGTGGCGGGCAGCTACGTCTTCAAGCATCCGCAAGGGTATGCCGAGGCGATCGCCTCCCTAAAACAGTGAAGAGTGAAGTGTGAAAAATGAAAAGTTGAGGTTTGCGTTGCGTTGCAATGCCCTTTTTCAAACAAGGGAGCTCGTTAAGCGAGCTCATCCAAAATTATTCACTATTCACTATTCATTATTCACTCTCTCGCGAAAGGAACTTTCGTGAGAGTAAAGATCTGCGGCATCACCAACTACGACGACGCCATGCTCGCCGTCGATGCCGGGGCCGATGCCCTGGGCTTCGTCTTCTATCCCCGTTCTCCGCGCTACATCGCTCCCGCCGAGGCTGAACGGATTATTGCCAAACTGCCTCCTTTCGTGGAGAAGGTGGGGCTCTTCGTCGAAGAGGAGGCGGAAACGATCGCTAAAACGGCGCGAGATAGCGGCATCACCCTGGCGCAGATCCACTTCGACGTGGACGAAGCCTTTCTCGATGCGGTGGAGTTTCCCGTCTTGCCGGTGATACGAGCGAAGCGTCCCGAGGATCTAAAACGCTTCGCCGGGCGTTACCGGCTGGTGGATGCCTACTGCGAGGGCTACGGCGGCAGCGGCAAACGGCTGGCCTTGGAGTGGTTCGAGGGGCGGGACAACTCCCGGATCATCATCGCCGGAGGTTTGAGCTCTGAGAATGTCGAGGAGCTTTCGGGCTACGGTTTCTACGGCTGCGACGTCAGCAGCGGCACCGAAGCGGCCAAGGGGCGCAAGGACCCCAACAAAGTGCGGGAGTTCGTGCGTCGTGCAAAAAGTCTTTGAGGAGCTCACCGTCGCCTTTCGCCGAGCCGGGGGCGAGATCTCCTACGCAGCCTTCGACCGGATCGTCCGCAAGCATGCGACCCTGTTTGAGGACAGCGATACCATCTTTTTGCTGCTGCAGGCTTCGGGCTACCCCATCGAGGAGACGGTCACGGGCTATCGTCTGCGGACAATGTTTACCCCTTGGCAGCAAGAACGCTATTGTGTGATCGATATCGAGACCAACGGTGCCAAACCCGGGCGCTCCCAGGTCATCGAGATCGGGGCGGTGATGCTCAAGGAGGGGAAGATCGTCGATCGCCTGGAGAGCTTCGTCGCCTGCGCCTATCTGCCCGAGCATATCGTCAAACTCACGGGGATCGAGCCCTCCGACCTGGCCGAGGCCCCTAGCCGCAAAGAGGCTCTCACAGCCCTACGGAACTTCATGGGGGATGCGGTCTTTGTCGCCCACAACGCCGGCTTCGACCACTCCTTCCTCAACGCCTCTTTTCAACGCTTCGGCTTGGGGCCCATCGGCAATCCGGTGCTCTGCACCATCGACCTGGCCCGCCGGACCTTCGAGAGCGAGCGCTACGGCCTGGCCTATCTCAATGAATCCCTCGGCCTGGGAATGCAGGCGCACCACCGGGCCTACAACGACGCTCTGGCCACCTCCAAGGTGCTGCTAAAATCCTTCGAGACCCTTCCGGAAAACGTGCGGACTACCGACGAACTTTTGCAGTTTTCTAAGTCCTCCCGCAAGGAGCGAAAAGCCGCTCAAAAGGCCGTCTCCGGGAAACGTTAGTCCTCTGTGCTATGATTGTTGCATGGAAACGACGGAGATCGAACGCAAATTTCTTCTAAGACCCTGCTCGCTTAAAAAATTCCTCAAACGCCACGGATTATCATATCGCAAGGTAGTGATCGAGCAGTTCTATCTGCGTAGCGATGCCGAAGGATCGGAGCGCTACCGGCGTATCGGAGATCGATATATCCATACCGTCAAGTCGGGAGGGGGGATGGCCCGCACGGAGAGGGAGGAGGAGGTGGACCGAGAGACTTACCTCGCCATGAAGGAGCGGGCGGCTTCGGGCCTGATCGAGAAGGTCCGCTATCTTGTGCCGGTGGGGGAGCGAACTTTTGAGCTCGATGCCTTCCGTGGAGCCCTCAGGGGGCTCAATTTCCTGGAGGTGGAGTTCAAAACTCTTCAAGAGGCGCGTTCGTTTATTCTCCCAGAGCCCTTTGCACGGCTTCTGATCGCCGACGTCAGTGAAAATCCGGACTTTACCAACGGTGCACTCTCCAGGAAGATGCGGCTACCCGTGCTGAGCGAGTCGCTAAATCGGATCCTGGAGCGGATCGCGGCACAAAGGAATGATTTTCTCAAAGCCTCCGTGCTCGTGGAGTTCGGCCCCTTCGAACGACTCGATCACGCCGTGCGGGCGATTCTCTTTACCCTTGCGGAAACGATGGCGCTCAATCGCCGCGCGATCCTGGAGGGGGAGCGGGACCCGGAGCGGCTCCATCAGTTCCGGGTGGCCTTGAGGAAGCTCAGGGCTCTTTTCTCCCGATTTCCCGAGGCTTTTGACGAAAGATGGCTTGGGCGGCGCCTCGGATTTTTGCGTGAATTTGCGGAGGCTACCGGGCCGCTGCGGGATCTGGATGTGGCACTGGAGCGGATCGACGACTATCGTGGGATGCTCGACGAAGATGCCCGGGAGGAGCTGGAACGGCTCAGGGCGATGCTCGAAAGTCGCCGGCTCGAGGAGCGGGAGCGATTAAAGCGTTTTTTGGAGTGCCAATCGGTGCGCAGCGAGCTGGAGGCGCTGGCCCGCTACGGCCGGGGAGAAGAAGCGTCCGGTCCTACGGAGGCGGGGGAGGGGCCGGTGCTTCCGGCTTTGGCGCCCAAGCTGAAAACGCTCTATAAAACGATCCGTAGAGAAGGGGAAAAGCTCGGGCTCCACGCTTCGGACCGGGAGTATCACCGCCTGAGGATCCGCTTCAAAAAGTTTCGCTATCTCCTGGAGTTTTTCGCAAAGGTTTTGGACCAAGAGGCGACCGGTGAGCTGCTTGGGGCCTTGAAGCGGATTCAGACGCTCCTGGGAGATCATCAAGACTGCACGGTTCAGATCGCCTGGCTCGAAGCGCTGGAGAGAGATGCGGCCTTCGGCGGGGGGAAGAGCCGAAAGATGCTGCGCACTCTTCGAAAAGCCTTGAAGAAGAGAAGAGGAGAACTCCGAAGGGAGTTTCACCGGACTTTCGAAGAGATCAGAGGAGGCAAAGATCTGCTGCGCCGGGTCATTTGCCGGGACTGATCAGAGCATCGCTCCTTTGAGAATGTAGAAGATCAGGGCGGAAATCACCACTGCGGCGGAGAGGGTGATGATCCAGTTATGTCAGTACGTCCTAAAATTTTTCCCAAAATGTCTCCGATTTGTAACCGTTCTGTTTCCAAGGGCTCTTATACTTGCGCCGTAACGATTTTACACCAAAGGAACATTATGCTCAAAAAATTGATTCTGACCGCTACCACTGCCGCCGTGGCTCTGAGCTCTGCTCAGGCCTACGAAATTAACGGACGGGGAGCCTCTTTCCCCGCACCCGTCTACAAAGCTTGGGCCTCCGACTACTACAAGGCTACGGGAAACAAAGTCAACTACACCGCCTCCGGAAGCGGTGACGGGATCAAATCCATCGAGAAGCGCATCGTCGACTTCGCCGGAAGCGACAAGCCCCTCAAGCCCGAAACGCTGCGTAAGCACAAGCTCTACATGTTCCCCGCCATCGTCGGCTCCATCGTTCTGGCCTACAACCTCGACGGCGTCAAGGACAATCAGCTCAAACTGAGCGAAAAAGCCATCGCCGCCATCTTCAGCGGCAAAGCCAAGTACTGGGACGACGCCGTCATCGCCGAGAACAACAAAGATCTCAAACTCCCCCATGCTCCCATCAATGTCTGCGTCCGCGCCGACGGTTCGGGAACGACCTACAACTTTACCTACTATCTGAGCAAGATCGATCCCGCCGACTTCAAACCCAAGAAGAAGTTCAACTGGAAAGCCAACGTCATCGGCGGTAAAGGCAACCAGGGTGTCACGGCCAACATCAAGCAGAACAAAAACTCCATCGGCTACATCGAGTACTCTTATAAGCTCGAGTCCGGTCTTCCCGCCGCAACGGTAGAAAACCGCGAGCATAAGTTCGTCGCTCCGACCGTCAAGAGCTTCCAGGATGCGGCCAAGTATGCCAGCTGGGACAAGGCCAACGATTTCTATGCCGTCATCGCCTATCCCAAGGGTGCAACCTCCTATCCCATGGTTGCCGCTTCCTTTATCCTGCTGGACGAAGAGAAGAGCGATGCCAATAAGAAAGTCACTGCCTTCTACGACTGGGCCTTCAAAAACGGCGCCGACGCCGCTGCAAAACTGGGCTATGTCGCTCTGCCCGAGGCGACCGTCAAAGAGATCCGCGCTTACTGGGAGAGCAAGGGAATCACTCCTGCCAAGTAAGTTGAAATTCGGCGCAAAGCGCCGAATGCGTGCTACGTGTTACGAGAGAATTTTTTCATAACACGTAACTCTTAACACTCCCCTCTTTGTTTCCAAACTGTTTCCGTCCCCCGATACAATCCACCAAACTTTTCCGGAGCCTGCTATGTTCAACCGATTGTTCCGATACAGTTCTTATGCCTCGTCTTGGCTTGTGCTGATCCTCTTGGTCGGGATCTTCGCCAGTCTTTACTACTATGCCTCCGACGCTATTCATCAGTTCGGTTTTTGGCACTTCGTTACCGATCCCACCTGGGAGGTGGGCGAGGACGACGAGGGAGGAGTCTTCGGCGGGCTGATCCCGATCCTGGGGACGCTCTTATCCACGGCGATCGCTATGATCGTCGCCGTGCCTTTGGCCATGGGGATCGCCCTCTTCCTCACCGAGATCGCCCACGAGAAACTCATCGCCCCCGTGAGCGTCGCTATCGAGCTGCTGGCGGCAATCCCCAGCATCATCTACGGCATGTGGGCCCTCTTTTTTCTCGGGCCTATTCTGCAGCATCTCTTCGGCGGACAGAGTAACTCCCTGCTGACGGCGGGGCTGGTGCTGGCGATCATGATCATCCCTTTTATGGCGGCGATCACCCGGGATGCCATGAATACCACTCCTGCCGTCCTCAAGGAGTCGGCCTACGCCATGGGGGCAACCCGCTTCGAGGTGGTCAAGGATGTGATCTTCCCCTATGCCCGCCGGGGGATTATCGGCTCGGTGATCCTGGCCCTGGGACGGGCCTTGGGAGAGACGATGGCCGTCGCCTTCGTCATCGGCGGGGTCTTCCGGATGCCCGAGAGTTTGACCCAGCCGACCATTTCGATCCCGGTCCTTCTGGCCAACAATTTCGGCGAAGCGGCGGATCTGGAGCTTAGCGCTATGTTCTATTTGGCCTTGATCCTCTTTGCCATCAGCTTTGGGACCATCAGTATCGCCAAATTCTTTTTCCTGAGGAAAGAAGCATGAATCGAAGATTATTGATCAACAAAACGGTGATGGTCCTTGCCACGGGAGCGGCGCTGATCGGCTTGGCCGTACTTTTCTGGATCCTGGGGGTGCTGCTCTTCAAGGGGGTCTCCAGTATCGACTGGGCGGTGCTGACCCATGATTTGGTCAACAAGGGCTTGCGCAACGTGTTGATCGGTCAGTTTGTCCTGGCGGGAGTCGCTACCCTCATCGGCGTGCCCCTGGGGATGCTGGCGGGGATCTATCTGCGGGAGTACGGCGTCAATTCCCGCTTCGCCTCCCTGATTCGTAACCTAAGCGACGTGATGATGTCGGCCCCCTCCATCGTCATCGGAGTCTTCATCTACGGACTACTGGTGGTCCCCCACGGCAGCTATTTCGGATGGGCCGGCGCGGTGGCCCTGGGAATCATGATGATTCCCATCGTCGTCAGCACCACCGACTCGATGCTCTCCTTGGTGCCCCAGGAGCTGAGGGAAGCGGGGATCGCCCTGGGAGCCTCCAAGGCCCAGGTGATCACCACCATCGTGGTCAAAGCGGCCAAGGTGGGCCTCATCACCGGGATTCTGCTGGCCTTTGCCCGGATCGTCGGAGAGACGGCGCCGCTGCTCTTTACCTCGGCCAACAACGACTACTTCACCCTCAATATGAATCAGCAGTTCCCCTCCTTGACGGTCAGTATCTACCAGCTGGCGACCTTCCCCGACCAGCGGAGCATCGACCTCGCCTGGGCGGGATCGGTGATTTTGACCTTTTTGGTCCTTTTTATCAATATTACGACACGATACATATTTCGACAAAGGAAGATCAAATGACCCTGGCGATGGATACGAAGGATTTCTATTTCACCTATGCCGGAGCTCCCGCTCCGACCCTCAAGGGGATCAATATGCCGATCTACGCCAACAAGGTGACGGCACTTATCGGCCCCAGCGGCTGCGGCAAATCGACCCTCCTACGGGCCTGGAATCGGATCCACGACGTGTATCCCGGCAACAAGTATGAAGGGGAGGTGCTACTCTACGATGAGCAGGGCGGCAGTGAAAATATCTTGAACTATACCAAAGAGGATGAGCTGATCAAGTTGCGACAGCGGGTGGGGATGATCTTTCAAAAGCCGACTCCTTTTCCCATGAGCATCTACGACAACATCGCCTACGGTCTGCGTCTGGCGGGGATCAAAAACCGCTCCGAGCTCGACGAACGGGTGGAGAAGGCTCTCAAAGGCGCGGCGATCTGGAACGAGGTCAAGGACCGGCTCAAAGAGAGCGCCATGGGGCTCAGCGGCGGGCAACAGCAGCGGCTCTGCATCGCCCGGGCCGTGGCTCTCAAGCCCGAAGTGCTGCTTTTCGACGAGCCGACCTCGGCCCTGGACCCCATCTCCACGGGGGCTATCGAGGAGCTCATCAGCGAGCTGCGTAGCGAAGTGACCATCGCCATCGTCACCCACAATATGCAGCAGGCGAGCCGGATCAGCGACTACACGGCTTTTATGTATCTCGGGGATCTGATAGAATTTGACAAGACCGAAAAGATCTTCGTCAACCCCAAAGAGAAACTGACCGAAGATTACATTACGGGGAGGTTCGGATAATGTTGAGTAAATACCAAGAGGCTCTCGAGAAACTGATCGAAGAGGTTCACGCTTTTGGCAAATTGGACATAGAGGCTTTTGCGCTGGTCTTCGAGGCAGTAAAAAGCAACGACCTGGAGAAGGCGGAGGAGGCCCGCAGACTCCTCAAAGGCAATCACAAAGCCAATGCGACGATCGATATGAACGCCATTACGACCCTGGCCCTCTTCGCTCCAGAAGCGAGTGACCTGCGTCGGGTGGTGACGCTGATCAAAATCGCCAGCGAGCTCAGTCGTATCGGAGATTACATCAAGACCCATGCCAAAAACGTCCGTCAGCAGATCGTCGGAGAGGAGGGCGGCTTGCCGGTGGACGAGACTTGCATCGGCTTTCACCAAAGCACTCTGCGGGCCCTGGAGTTGGCGCTGGAGGCGATTGTCGAGGAGGATAGCGAATCTCTCGATCGAATTGCCCGTCAGATCAGCGTCGAAGAGAGCAAGTGCGACGATTTCGTCTCGATTCTGGAGAAGAATATGATCGGCGAAATCTGCTCCCGCCCCGAGCAGGCCGACGAGTTGGTGGGGCGGCTCCATGTCATGCGCAAGCTCGAACGCGTCAGCGACCGCTGCGTCAATATCGTCAAATTGGCCCGCTACGCCCTCGAGGGAGGCAAGCTGAAGCTCTAAGTACGGAAGGAGCCCTATGAAGGATACCCCGCTGATCTTGATCATCGAAGATGACGAAGATATCCTGGAGCTCGAAGAGTTTCACCTCTCCAATGCCGGGTTTGAAGTTCTGGGATTTCGCTCGACCCGGGGAGTGGAGCAGGCTCTCGAAGAGGAAGAGGTGGCGCTGCTGGTCGTGGATCGGAACCTTCCGGGAGCCGAAGGAAGCGAATTCGTCGCTCTGCTTCGCTCCAAGGGCTACGACCTGCCGGTGATCTTCGTCAGCGCCAAAGATCAGGATTTTCAGGTGGAGGAGGGCTTCGTCCGCGGCGGGGATGACTATCTGCGCAAACCCTTCAATATGAACGAGCTGGTTTTGCGGGTGCGGGCCCTGCTGCGACGTAGCGGCGCCGTGAGCGGGGAGCGGCTGAGCCACGGAGACCTGAGCCTCGATCCGGAGAGCCGACGATTACAGCGCAACGGGGAAGAGATCCATTTGAGCCGTCTTGAGTTTGATCTCCTGGCCTATCTGATGCGTCGGCCCGGCCGAGTCGTCAGCCGCGAAGAACTTCTCGACGAAGTATGGGGCGACGAGGAGGAGCGGGGCCCTAAAAGCGTCAACGTGGCGATCAACCGGCTCAAGAAGAAGATCGACCGGGAAGGAGAGGCCTCCCATATCGAATCGGTCCGGGGGATCGGGTATCGCCTATGCTGAGGCTCCATCAGCTCTTTTTCCGCCAGACGGCGCTGCTTTTTCTGTTGATTTTCCTCATCGGTGCCGTTTTGGGTTATGTACTCCTGAAGCAGATGGAGATCGAAACTCACGAGAGGATGCTGCGTCATACTCTGCTGGTTCTCGAGAAAGATCTGCAGACCCTTCCTCCCCGGGAATTTGCGGATCGCATCCGTACCTTGCGCCGCAAGACGGGGATCCGTACGACGGTGATCGCGGCCGACGGGCATGTCATGATGGAGAGCGACCGGGATCCGAAGGGGATGGAGAACCACGCCGGCCGTCCCGAGGTGCGTCAGGCCCGGGCCGAGGGCTGGGGGAGTTCGGTGCGCCATTCTCATACCCTGGGGGTCGACCTGCTTTACGTAGCCCATCGGACCGACGGCAGGACCCTCCGGCTCGCCTACGCTCTCTCTGCGATCAAGAGTCAACTTTTGGCTCTTTGGTTCAAAGCGCTGCTTTTTCTGGGCGGGGTGATGGGAGTGCTCTTCTGGCTCAGCCATCGGCTTCACCGCAGTATAGACCGGGACGTGGCGACGATTCGGAGTGCGTTGGATCGACTCCTGCAAAAAGAGTTCGATCAGGTCTCGGGAGATGCACGGTGTTGTCTCGAATTTCAGGAGATCTCCCGATTGATCCGTAAAGTGGCCAAGAAGCTGGCCAAACGGGAGCGGCAGAAGGCCAAATATACCCGTAAGCTCAAAGAGGTCACCCAGCGCCAGAGCGATATCATCTCGGCTATCAGTCACGAGTTCAAAAATCCCGTCGCTGCCATCATGGGCTATGCCCAGAGTCTCCGGGAGGCCCGGGGGATGGATCCCCGGCTTGAAGCGCGTTTTCTGGAGAAAATCCATCTTAACGCCGAAAAGATCTCCCATATGATTGACCGCCTGGCCCTGGCGATCAAGCTGGAAAATCGGAGTTTTCAGCCCAGAAAGAGTCGTTTTGCCTTGCCACCTCTGGCTGAAAGCGTGCGGGAGATGCTTCTGCAGAAGTATCCCGGCCGGACGATTCGATTGGAGTGCTCCGATCGGGAACTCTGGGCCGATAGGGACATGATCGAGCACGTCCTGATCAATCTGACGGAGAACGCGTTGAAATATTCGGAGGAGGAGGTGATCCTTCGCTGCCGAGACGACCGCCTCGAGGTGATCGACGAAGGAATGGGTATCGAGGCGAAGGAGATCGAGAAGATTACCCGTCGTTTCTACCGGGTGGATCGCCTCAGCTGGAACAACTCCATCGGCGTCGGACTCTATATCGTCAAATATATCTTGGAGCTCCACGGCAGCGAACTGGAGATCGAAAGCGTTCCCGGTCAGGGCTCTGTCTTTGCCTTCTCTTTGAAGCCGATGGCACAAGGAAAAGTGACCGAGTGACGGAGGAGCTGTGATAAAATAGCGGCACGATTAATTCTTACATAATTAAAAGGCCTGTTATGACTTTTGCTATCCTCTTCGGCGGCTCCAGTTTCGAGCATGAGATCAGTATCGTCAGTGCTATTACCCTTAAAAAAGTGCTCAAAAAAAACTCTTTGCTCTTTATCTTCCTGGATCAAGAACGGGAGTTCTATCTCATCGACTCTCAGAAGATGAAATCCGACACCTTTAGTTCGGGAGCTTATAAAAAAGAGAAGAAGCTGAGCTTGGGAAAGGATGGCTTTAGCATCGGAGGCTTTTTAGGGAGTAAAGCCTTGAGCTTTGACGTCTTGCTCAATCTGATTCACGGTCGCGACGGAGAAGACGGCAAGATCGCTGCGTTGATGGAGTTTTACGGAGTTTCTTTCATCGGTCCACGTCTCGAAGCTTCGGTCCTGAGTTACAGCAAGCGGCATACCAAAATGCTCGCCCGGGAGCTAGGGATCGGAGTCATGGAGTATCGGGTCCTTTACCGGGGCGGCTCCCGTGAACACGATCTGGACTATCCTTTGATCGTCAAACCCGATCATCTGGGCAGCTCCATCGGCGTCAGCGTCGTGCGTAGCGCCGCGGAGCTCGACTACGCCCTGGATGTGGCTTTCGAGCTGGATGATACCGTGCTGCTTGAGCCCTTTGTCGAAGGGATTTGCGAGTATAACCTGGCCGGCTGCAAAACTTCCCTCTGGGAGCTCTCTCTCGTGGAAGAACCCCAGAAGGAGGAGTTGCTGGACTTCGACAAAAAATACCGGGATTTTTCCCGGGATGAGCGGGTGAGGGAGGCCGTGATCGACGCCGGGCTCAAAGAGCGGCTTGAGGAGGCTTTCAAGAAGATCTATGATCCTCTTTTTGCCGGCAGTTTGATCCGTTGCGACTTCTTTGTCGTCGAGGGGGGCGAAGTCTATCTCAACGAAATTAATCCGATTCCCGGCTCCATGGCCCATTACCTCTTCGAGGATTTCGAAGGAATGTTGGAGCGGCTTGCTTCCCATCTGCCTTGGGAAAAGAGTATCGAGATCGACTACCGGTATATCCACTCGATCCAATCGGCCAAAGGCAAGGCCTGAAACGGCTTTTCTCGTCATAAACTTAAAAGATTCTTTAAAAAATATATTAATAAAATACACCATTTAAAATCCGTTTATTTAAGTTTTTTTATAGCTTCACTCTCCTATAATATGCCGTTACCGTTACATCGTCGTAACAAAATCTAATTTAGGAGGCTTGTATGCAGTCTAGCGCAGCGCTGGAGTATGACTACTCCGTTGCCAAACTCTACATGTGGACTATGGTCATTTTCGGCATCGTCGGAATGTCCATCGGTGTTCTGATCGCCAGCCAATTGGCGTTTCCGGAGCTCAACTATCTTTTCGGTGAATACGGGACCTTTTCCCGCCTTCGGCCTCTTCACACCAACGTGGTGATCTACGGCTTCACCGTCAGCGGGATCATGATGTCCTTCTACTACTCGGCTCCCCGAGTCCTGAAGGTCTCTCTCGGCGAGCTTCCCTTCTTCAAATTTCTGGCGAAGTTCGGATTTGTCATCTATCTGATCGCCGCTACCTTTATGGTCATTAGTGAGCTGATGGGGATCACCGCCAGCAAAGAGTATGCCCAGATGGAGTGGCCTCTGGATGTCGCCATCGTCGTCTACTGGGTGATCTGGGGTGTGGTCATGTTCGGCCTCATCGGCGCGCGTCGTGAGAAA
>JALSTG010000035.1 GCA_026983875.1 Campylobacteraceae bacterium | reverse complement strand
ATATTGCCGACAACCTGAAACGTCAGGGCGGTTTTATCCCCGGCGTGCGGCCCGGTGAACAGACTGCGGCGTTCCTCAACGATGTCGCCAGCAAACTGACGGTCTGGGGATCGCTCTATCTGGCAACGATTTCGACCCTACCCTTCATACTGATCAACAGTTTGGGGGCTTCCTTCTATTTCGGCGGTACTGCCGTGCTGATCGTCGTCCAGGTGGCACTCGATACGATGCGCAAGATTGAGGCCCAGCGGACAATGAATCAGTATGAAACACTTGGAAACGTAGGTCTCTGATGGCCATTGCGCTTCGAAAACCTGAAGAGATCGACAAGCTTCGCCGCGCCGGTGCGATTGTCGGCCAGACCCTGGAATATCTCCGGGGGGTTGTCAAACCCGGTATGAGTCTTAAAGAGATTGACGCCTTGGGTGAAGCGTTTCTCCGTAAAATAGGCGCCGAACCATCCTTTAAAGGTCTATACGGCTTTCCTGCCGCCGTCTGTACTTCGGTGAATGAAGTGATTATTCACGGTGTCCCGACCGATTATAAAGTACAGGAGGGAGATATTCTCGGTTTGGATATCGGTACACAACTTGAGGGCTATTACGGCGATGCTGCGATTACGATGCCCGTGGGGAAAGTCTCTGCCGAGGATGAACGTCTCATAGCTTGTTCCAAAGAAGCACTCTATGAAGCGATTGATGCGATCCGGCAGGGAATGCGTTTCAAGGAGCTTAGTGCGGTCTTGGAAGAGGCGATTACCTCCCGGGGCTTCGTGCCCTTGCGCAACTATTGCGGCCACGGCATTGGAACGAAACCTCATGACGAACCTAATATTCTCAACTATGTGGAGGGCTCACCCAAGCAGGGCCCCAAGATCAAAAACGGTATGGTTTTCTGTCTGGAGCCTATGGTCTGCCAGCGCAGCGGCGAGCCCGTCGTGCTGGAAGATGAATGGTCGGTCGTCAGCGAAGATGGCCTTCGTGGCAGTCATTATGAACACGAAATTGCCGTCGTCGAGGGCAAAGCGGTCATCCTGACCCTTCCCTGAAACAGTATCGAGAGATGAGAGAAAGGATAGAACATGGCAAAAGATGATGTAATCGAAATCGATGGTAAAGTGATCGAGGCGCTCCCTAATGCGACCTTCCGTGTGGAGCTGGACAATGGACATGTGGTGCTTTGCCATATCGCAGGAAAGATGCGAATGCACTACATCAAAATTCTCCCCGGGGACCGGGTGAAAGTGGAACTGACCCCTTACAGTCTGGACAAGGGGCGTATTACCTTCCGCTACAAGTGAGCTGCTCGGCAATAGAATAAAGCCTGATCCTCGGAAAAAGCTCAGCATTTTATAAAATTATTTTCGATATAATCCCTTCCCCAAAATCCGCATACTCAATGCGGAGAGTAGGCACTGCGTGAAGAATCTTTGTCGAAGTGGCACCGCTTCGCCAAGGATTGGTTCGAAGAGACTCTCATCGATCCACACGTCAATACCGGTGCAAAACAGAACAGGAGAACCCTATGAAGGTTAGACCCTCGGTGAAAAAGATGTGTGATGATTGCAAGATCATCAAACGCAAAGGCGTCGTTCGCGTGATTTGCAAAAATCCCAAGCATAAACAGAGACAAGGATAAGTATGGCACGTATTGCAGGTGTTGACTTGCCCAAGAGCAAGCGTATGGAGTATGCCCTGACTTATATCTACGGGATCGGTCTGACGAGCTCCCGCAAGATCCTCGATGCCACCGGTATCAGCTATGACAAGCGTGTCCATGAGCTGACCGACCAGGAGGCGGCAACGATCCGGAAAGAGATCCAGGAGAACTACATGGTGGAGGGAGACCTCCGCAAGAAGGTGATGATGGATATCAAAACCCTGATGGATCTCGGTAACTACCGGGGGCTTCGTCATCGTAGAGGACTGCCTGTCCGCGGACAGAAGACCAAGACCAACGCCCGGACCCGCAAGGGCAAGCGTAAAACCGTCGGCGCAGCATAAGGAGCAGTAGACTATGGCCAAGAAAAAGATCAAAAAAAGCGTAGCGCGGGGTGTTGTCTACATCGCCGCGACCTTCAACAATACTGTCATTACCGTGACGGATGAGATGGGCAACGTTCTGACCTGGAGCAGCGCAGGAGCGCTTGGCTTCAAAGGAAGCAAGAAGTCCACGCCCTATGCAGCCCAACAAGCGGTCGAAGATGCGATGAGCAAGGCGAAAGAGTACGGGATCAAAGAGGTCGGGATCAAGGTCCAGGGACCCGGTTCCGGGCGTGATACAGCCGTCAAGTCCGTCGGAGCGATCGAAGGGATCCGTGTCATCTGGTTCAAGGATATTACGCCGCTGCCCCACAACGGATGCCGCCCGCCCAAGAAGCGCCGCGTCTAAGTATCGGTTGTTCGTCAAGCTGAGAACTGAAATAATTTAGAGAAAAACGTCAAAAGGTAACAAGATGGCAAGATATAGAGGTCCTAGAGAAAAACTGGAGCGCAGACTCGGAGTCGATCTTGGTCTGAAAGGCGAGCGCCGTCTCGCCGGCAAGAGTGCGCTGGAGAAGCGTCCTTATCCTCCCGGGCAACACGGACAGCGTCGGACGAAAATCAGCGAATACGGCCTGCAGCTTCGAGAGAAGCAGAAAGCCAAATTTATGTACGGAGTCAGCGAGAAGCAGTTCCGTGCGATTTTCCAGGAAGCCAACCGTCGGGAAGGCAATACCGGAGAGCTGTTGGTACAACTGCTTGAGCAGCGCCTGGATAACGTGGTCTATCGGATGGGTTTTGCCACGACTCGGGCCTTCGCTCGTCAGCTGGTCAATCACGGACACATCCTCGTCGACGGTAAGCGTGTCGATATCCCCTCCTACCGTGTGAAACCCGGTCAGAAGATAGAGGTGCGGGAAAAGAGCAAGAACAATCCCCAGATCCAGCGTTCCATGGAGCTGACCAATCAGACAGGAATCGTCGAATGGGTCGATGTGGACAAGGAAAAACTTTTCGGAATTTTTACTCGTATTCCCGAGAGAGAAGAGATTTCCATTCCGGTCGAAGAGCGTCTAATCGTCGAGCTTTACTCCAAATAATCAATAGTATAAAGGCTGGCTAATGAGAAAAATCAAAACAGCGCCTTTTCTACCGACCGAGGTAGAAATCAACGAGCTCAGCGAGACTCGGGCGCAAGTCATCGCCTATCCCTTTGAAAGCGGGTATGCCGTGACCTTGGCCCATCCGCTTCGGAGACTGCTCCTGGGAAGCTCCATCGGCTATGCCCCGATCTCTCTGAAGATCGAAGGAGCGGCTCACGAGTTTGACTCCATTCGGGGGATGCATGAGGATATCGCAGTCTTTATCCTCAATCTCAAGAATATCCGTTTCCGGATCAAGGAGGGATTGGATCGCGCCGTGGTTAGCTACAGTTTTGGCGGTCCCAAAGAGATCAAGGCCGGCGATCTGGCCAACGAGCAGGTCGACGTGGTCAACCCCGATCTGCCTCTGGCAACGCTCAACGAGGACGGGGAATTGAATTTCACCCTGGAGATTGCCAAAGGGATCGGTTATGTTCCCAGCGAAGATCTTCGCGAAGAGGTAGACAGCAGTGCGATTACGCTGGACGCCTTTTTTACCCCGGTGCGCAGAGCCAATTACAGCATCGAGAATGTTTTGGTGGAAGACAATCCCGACTACGAGAAGATCGTTTTCGAGATCGAGACCGATGGGCAGATCTCCCCGGTAGAGGCTTTTGCCAATGCTCTGGAGACGATGCACAGTCAAATGTCGGTGTTTAATCAGGTACTCGATATCAATCTGGAGCGTAGCAGTACGCCTGCATCTGCCGGCGAACTAAAAGCCTATCTTGTTCCAGTCGATACTCTTGGTCTCAGTGCCAGAAGTTTCAACTCCCTCGACCGTGCCGGAATCAAATACCTCGGAGAACTGGTCCTTATGGGTGAGAATGAGATCAAAGAGATCAAAAATCTCGGTAAAAAGTCCCTCGACGAGATTCAACAGGTCTTGGCAGAGCACGGTTTTGGGGAAGAGTTTGAACTGGACGAAGAGACACGAGCGGCTCTGAGCAAAAAAATCGCACAACTCAAAGAATAATAAAGGACAGCCATGAGACATAGACATGGATACCGCAAACTGGGCCGAAAATCCCAGCACAGAGCGGCATTGCTGAAGAACCTCGCCATCGCTCTGACCGAGCATGGACGGATCGAGACGACCCTTCCCAAAGCGAAGGAACTTCGTAAGTATTATGAGAAGCTGATCACCAAAGCGGCGGCGGGAGACTTCAATGCCCACCGTGCCATTTTTGCCCAGCTTCAGGATAAGGCCAGCACCAAGAAGTTGGTCGAAGAGATCGCGCCCGAATACAAAGAGCGCAACGGGGGTTACACCCGGATCATCAAGACCCGTGTCCGTAAGGGCGATGCTGCAGAGATGGCGATTATCGAACTGGTCTGACTTCTGCTATAATGCCCCCGGTTTTTCCGGGTTGATAACTTTCAAAAGCGCCCATAGCTCAGCTGGATAGAGCGTCGGATTCCGGTTCCGAAGGTCGGGGGTTCGAATCCTCCTGGGCGTACCACTTCCCCTAAGAACAAGAGTTTTCCAATGCAACAT
>JALSTG010000034.1 GCA_026983875.1 Campylobacteraceae bacterium | reverse complement strand
AGGATTGATGTGGCGGTTGACGTTGAAGTAGCTCTTGCGCCCGTAACGGGACTCTCGGATCTTTGAAGCCAAGCGGCCGAGAGTGAGCAGATCCAACTCGTAGAGACGCTCTCCCTCTTCCTGCCCTAGCCGCTCACCGCATTCTACCTTCTCAATCAGACCCTGCATTATACTCACCGTCCGTCTCCGTCCCTTTGTGAAATTTGCGCTATTATATCTCAATTTTTGAGGCGAGAAGGAGTCGAAAAAGGATGCAAAACCTCAACGCCAGAGTCGAAGAGCTCCTCCATGAGGGAGCCCCCGATTTCAAAATCGCTCAGGAAATAAAAAAAGACCTCAAATCCTACTTCAAGACCCTTCCCGAACTCTTCGCCCGAACGGGGGGGAAGGATTTCCTCGTCCGCCACACCCGCAAAATCGATGGAGTCATCCGACTCGCTTACAAAGTGGCTCTACGAGAGATGTTTGGTCACTATCTTCCCCTGAAAAACCATATACCGATCTCCCTCGCCGCCCTGGGAAGCTACGGCAGGGAGCAACTCTGCCTCTATTCAGACATCGATCTGATGATCGTCTACAAGGAGATCCCAGGCTACCGGGCGCAAGAGCTCATCGAGAAGCTCCTCTATCTCCTCTGGGACAGCGGGCTCAAACTGGGCCACCGGGTTCATGAGGTTTCAGAGTTACCCGAAGTTGCCTGGGGAGAGATCACTATCAAAACCGCCATCCTCGAATCCCGTTTCATCGACGGTTCCCGCTTTTTATGGACCGAAGCGGAAAACCGCATCCAGGAGATCCGTCACGAAGATCCGGAGAGCTTTATCCGGGCCAAAGTCGAGGAGCGGCGAGCTCTGCATCGTCGCTACTCCCTGACCATGGAGCCCAATCTCAAAGAGGGTATCGGAGGCTTCCGCGACGCCAACATGGTCTACTGGATGGGCAAACTGCTTTACAATGTCCCGAGAATCCGGGATCTGGACGCCTCGATAGTTGATCCCGCCGATTACCGAGAGTTTCGTATCGCTCTGGAGTTTCTCTTTCGGGTGCGAACCGCCCTGCATATCGCTGCGGGGAAAAAAGAGGATCAACTGCGCCTCGACCTACTGCCGGAAGTTACCCGCCTGATGAAATTCGACGACACTGCACGGGGACAGATGCGCCTGGCCCGAAGGGTCACCGGCGCCCTCAAGACCCTGCACCTCTACAGCCGAATCTGGCTAGAGCGTTTGATTGCTCCTCGAATCCCGGAACTCTACGCCCACTACCTCCTCCCGGAAGGAACGCAACGATCCCTTCGGGAGTGGATCGACACCCTCTGTGATGCCGCGGAAGCGCCCTTTTATCCCCATCCCGAGCTGCTCGACCGGCTCATTCACGCCCCGCGATCCGAACGGCCGGATGCCGCGTTTTACCGTAGTGTCCGTCGGATCTTCACCCGACCCCAAGCCGCTTCAATCCTGGCAACCCTCGCCGAAGCCCGGCTCCTGGGCTATGCCGTCCCGCCGATCAAAAAGGTTATCGATCTACCCCAGTTTGACGGCTATCACCGCTACGCCGTCGACCGTCACTCTCTTGAGACTCTTCGCCATCTGGAATCCATCGATGCAGAGGAGATCCGGGGGCTCTACGACTCCCTGGAGCCCGATGATCAAGAGATGCTCAAGATCGTGGCGTTTCTCCACGATGCCGGCAAAGGGCGAAAGCGGGACCATCACCAAGTCGGCGCCTCCCTCTTTCGGATCTTTGCCCAGAAGCTGGAACTGGACGAAGAACGGATCTGCCAGGGCGAACGCCTGATTCTTTACCATACTTTGATGAGCGTCACCGCCCAACGGGAAGATATTTATAGCGAAAAAGTCGTCATGCGTTTCGCCTCCCGCTTTGGGAACAAAAAGTTGCTTGATATGATCTACATCCTCACCTATGCGGATATGAAAGGGGTCGGTGGAGACGTCTTCAATACCTACACCGCCCGATTAATCCACACACTCTACAAAGAGTCTCTTGCCGCCCTTCGCCATGAAGTGCGCCTGGACGAAACCGCCAAGCGAGTCGCCGCCGTCGACCGACTTCGGCGCAGCAAAGCTTTTAATAGTCTCCCTCGTACGCTTCAGCGCAAAATTCTCTCCATTCAATCCGACGCCTTCTTTATCCGTCATAGTACACGACGGATCATCGCCCTTGCTGAAGCAGCCTACAAAACTGAAGAGTATAGTTACCATATCGGCAACGCAAACTACTTGACGGTGGAAGTGATCCGAAGAGAGGATTTCAACCTCGCCTATTTTCTCTCCCGGCTCGACCGGCTTCAGGTCGTCAGTATGGAGATCACCAAACTCTTCGACGATCTCAAATATTTCAAGGTCGATTTCAACGACCGTCTCGACGAGAGTGAGCTTCCCCTCCTAGAGGAGATTCTGGAGGAATCGTTTGATCCGGCCAGGATACCCGATCTTCGTCGCCCCGAGATCCACAACGACGAATTGGTGCTCGACTGCAACCACTCTCGGGAATATGCCATGATGAAGCTCCGTACCGCCGATCAGCCGGGGCTTCTGGCCTACATCATCGCTCTCTTCGATCGACTCGGCGTGGACATCGCTTCGGCCAAGATTCACACGATCAAAGGCAAAGTCAACGACCTCTTCCTAATCGAAAAAAACGGGAACTTCTGCCATAATATCGAATTGATTATCCAAAAACTGACGGAGAACATATGTGCGGAATCGTAGGTTATCTCGGCCCCAAAGAGAAGAAAAACATCCTGCTTGACGGTCTGCAAGAACTGGAATACCGAGGCTACGACTCGGCAGGAATCGCCGTCATCTCCCAGGGCAAACTCCAGCATTTCAAAGCCGTGGGCAAACTGGAGAATCTCCGGGAAAAAGCCCGGGATTTTCGAAGCGAAGGCCTCGGGGCGGCCATCGGCCATACCCGCTGGGCGACCCACGGCAAACCTACCGAGCTTAACGCCCACCCTCATGTGGGTGCCTTCAGCTACGTGGTCCACAACGGTATTATCGAAAACTACCAGGAGCTCAAAAAAGAACTCGAAGCCCAAGGGGTACGTTTTCTCAGCCAAACCGATACCGAGACCATTGTTCACCTCTTTGAAGCGTTCATCAATAAGGGGATGGAGCCTTTCGAGGCTTTTCGCCAAACGATAGCACGTCTCGAAGGCGCCTACGCGATCCTACTGATTAGCGAAGCGGCACCCGAGACGATCTTTTTTGCTAAAAACGGCTCGCCTCTGCTCATCGCTTTTGACGGCGATGAAGTCTACTTCGCCTCTTCCGATACCGCCGTCATAGGCAAGGCCAAAGAGGCCTACTATCTCGAAGACGGCGAGTACGGCTTCGCAAGCGCAGGCGAGGTCCGACTCTTCGATCGTGACGGTCCAAAAGCCTTCAGTACCCAACCCCTCCCTTCCGACAAAGCTATGGCGCAAAAAGACGGCTACCGATTTTTCATGGAAAAGGAGATCTACGAGCAAAGCAGCGTTATCGGCGATACGATGCTCGGCCGTGTCCTTGATGAGACTATCGAGTTCGAAGAGCTGCCGGCAAGGTTTTTTGAGGGGATTTCCCGGATCAAGATCTGTGCCTGCGGTACCAGTTATCATGCCGGACTCACCGGCTCGTATCTCCTGGAGCGTCTGGCCAAGGTTCCCTGCGACGTGGAGATCGCCAGTGAATTCCGTTACAAAGAGCCGCTGCTAAGTACCGACACTCTCTTCATCACCATCAGTCAAAGCGGCGAAACAGCCGATACACTGGAAGCGCTCAAGATGGCTAAACGCGCCGGGCTCAAAAGCCTGACGATCTGCAATGTGGACAACTCCTCCATTGTCCGGGAGTCCGACGCGGCGATCCTCACCCGCGCCGGGATCGAAAAAGGCGTCGCCAGCACCAAAGCCTTTGCTACCCAGGTCATGGTCCTATGGATGCTGAGCCTCTATCTATCTCAGAGGGACGACAAACTTGACAGGGATAGACGACGTCGGGAGCTCGATGCCATGCGCCGCACGCCCAAAGCGCTCGTGGTCGAAGAGAAGCTCCACGAACGGATCCACCGCCTCTCCAAACGCTATCTCCACGGACACGGTTTCTTTTTCATCGGACGAGACATCTTCTTCCCTCTGGCTCTCGAAGGTGCACTCAAACTCAAAGAGATCAGCTACCTCCACGCCGAGGGCTACCCCGCCGGAGAGATGAAGCACGGGCCCATCGCCCTGGCCGATGCGGAGCTTTTCACCATCGCTTTGATGCCCCGAAGCCTCCTTTATGACAAGATTAAATCCAATGTCGAGGAACTCAGCGCCCGCGACGCCACGATTCTGGCCATTAGTCCCGAGCCCTTCGAACTGGCCGACGATTTCATCGGTACGCAACATTCGGAACATTCAATGCTAGAGTTTTTCGAAATGATGGTCGTCACTCAGCTTCTGGCTCTGGAGATCTCCATCCGTCTGGGCAACGACGTAGATATGCCTAGAAACCTCGCGAAATCGGTGACGGTGGAATAACACTGAAAAGTTAAGAGTTAAGAAGTTTTACAGGGTTTAACGAGTTTGTCAAGGGTTTTGTCTCTATTTCTGTACACCTGGCATATAGATACGGTTTTTCATCTCCTTCCAATACAGAATAACTATTTCAAATATGTTATGATTTGTAAAATTAAAATAAAGGTGTGGTG
>JALSTG010000033.1 GCA_026983875.1 Campylobacteraceae bacterium | reverse complement strand
CAAGGATGTGAGAGAGATTCTGGAACACAACAAGATCCCTGCCGAAAGGATCGATCATTTCATTCCTCATCAGGCCAACTACCGCATCATCGATGCCGTAGGTAAAGCGCTAAAAATGCGGGAGGACCAGATCGTTCTGACTGTCCACAAATACGGCAATACTTCCGCCGCATCCATTCCCATGGCGATCAACGATATTTACGAAGAGGGACGCCTGCACTACGGTGATCTGATGCTCCTCGATACCTTCGGAGGCGGTCTGACTTGGGCCAGCGCCCTGCTCCCTTTTGCCGGAAAAGCCTGAAAAGCGTGAAGGGTGAGGAGAGAGGGCTTTGCCGTGCATTTTCTTTACAGAGAGTTTCTCTGAAATTTCATGATTTTTTCAGACTCCTACCAACTCCTCAGTCGTCTTGAAAGTCTCGGATACGACCGGGCGGATCGCGATCCCTGGTGGTGGCCAAACAGCGGTAGCTTCGAGACCGTAATCGGCGCGGTTCTGACACAAAATGCCAATTGGCAAAGGGTAGAGATTTCCCTTGAAAATCTACGCCAGGAGGGGCTGTTGGGTCCCGAACGATTGGCGGAGTATCCCCAGGACTCTCTGGAAGTTCTGATTCGGCCCAGTGGATTTCATACTGCCAAAGGGCGAAATCTAAGGGCTTTGAGTCGGGGGATCCTTGACGCCTTTGGCGATTTCGAAGGGTTTCGAGAGGCGGTGGATCGGGAGTGGCTACTGGGGCAAAGAGGCATAGGCCCCGAAACCGCCGACGCGATTCTCAACTATGCCTGTTACAGAGAAGCCTTCGTCGTCGACAGCTATACGGCCCGACTTCTTGCGGCGTTGGGATGGGTACTTGACGGATACGAGGAGGTCCAGTCGTGGATGATCGAAGGGCTCTCGGGTCGGGAAGCGGAGCTTTTCCCTGGCATGAGCGTCGCCCAGGCATGGGCCCGAAGCCACGGAATGGTCGTCGAGTATTGCAAAGCCAATCGAAAAGGCCGCAGGATTCTTGTCGAAAAGCTGGAGGCCCGTGAGGCGTAAGTTCCTCGAACCGCTGTGTCAGTGCTTTTGGGGTGCCGAAGGCGTCACCGAGAGGATCTTGCCCTCGTAACCTCCGGCGGCCCGGATGGCTTCCAGGAGTTTGCTTGTGTTGAGATCGTCTTGGAAGCGGACCGTCGCCCGGCGGGTGTTGAGTTTGACCTTGGCCTTGAAGACACCGGGGGTCTTTTGGAGGCTGCGTTTGACGGCGACGGTGCAGAGAGGACAGCTCATTCCTTTGATTTCGATGACGGCGATCTTCTCGGCACCAAGGCTGAGGCTCAGCATAAGACCAATTCCCAGAATTCTTTTCATTGTTTTTCTCCTGATTTAATCGTTGATGAGTAGGGGGAGCCACCAGGGATAGCTTGCCAGCACGGCGGCGAAGAGCGTCCCCAGACTCAGGTAGAGAGTGTAGTGTTTGCAGAGGCTCGTGGCGCAGGCGATTCGCTCTTTGCGTCCCCGCCACCAGTCGAACCAGAGGTAGCTTACCGCCGCGATTGCCGCCGTGGAGAAGTAGCCGTGGTAGGGGGCGAAGGCCTGGAGGAATCCCAGGGAGCCTACACTCACGCCAAAGAGCAAAAAGAGCAGAGGCCCCAGACAGCAGGTACTGGCCAGAAGCGCCGAGACGATTCCTCCAAAGAGTAAGGTATAGAACTTCCTGGCGTCGCGACTTTCGCGGGCGGCCTGGGCGATCTGGGCCGCCCGGAGCGCCTCGTCGACCTCGGTATCGGAAGGGGAAGGGGGTTTTGACGTGATGCGATTGTCCACTGCTTCGACGGTGCCGGCAGGCTCCAATGCACATTCGTAGCCTTTGACAATACTGAGAATCACGTGGCGCGGCCCGAGGTGCTTCACTTCAAAGAAGAGCCCCTGGGATTGGACGAAGCGCTTAACATTTTCGATGGAAGAGAGGGTGTTGAGCTCCACGTCGAGGATTCCTTCTTCCATCGCTTCCAGGGCCTCTTTGGTTCGCAAGACGGGGACGGGACAGTCAAGATCCCGGCAGTCGAGTTTCATCCCGGAATCTCCGATTTTATGAGAAAGGGAATAGGGAATATGTAATATGTAATAGGTTTGGTGGGCGTCGCCAGACGACGCTTTTTATTTTGGGGTGAAAAGTATGCTGGATTTTCCACCTTAGCGGATCTCCCGGCTGACGATGTGGTATTTGAAAGTCTCGGGCAAGTAGTAATCCAAAGGCTCGTCCTCCACTTCGGCGTAGGGGTAACCCAGCATGTTGATGGGATACTGTTCAGGTTTGGGAGAGAGGACGAAATCCCGGCCCCAGTTGAAGCCGACCCAATTCATCTCCCAGCTATGGAGGTAACGGCGTTTGAGCTCCTGGACTCTGGGATCATCGTATTTGCGATCCTCTACCAGTTCGAGTTTGGTGATATCCGCGGGATCGGAGGGGATCCAGCCCGCTCCGGGGATGTAGTACTCGGCCCGGCAGTGCTGCCAGGTGGTGATATCGGCGACGCCCTCTTTGTCGGCTTTGCCCAGGGCTTTGGAGAAGTGGCTCTTACCCAGGCGGATGCCGAAGACCTCTCGGGCCGGAATGCCGGCGGCACGAAGGAGGGCGACGAAGAGGGAGCTGATGTCGGTGCATTTGCCGCCGAAGTAGCCGCTGTCCATCATCTTGCCGGCATGACCGATACCGCAGCCGATGACCTTGGGGTCCCGGAAGGTCACTTCCGTCACCCAGTCGTAGATCTTTTTGACCTTTTTGAAGCGATCGTCAATTCCGTGAGTCAACTCCTCCGCTTTGGCTTTGATCTTTCCGTCGGTGGGGATATGCTCGGTCGGCTCCAGAAAGCGGCGCACCGAAGGAGGGACGGGGAGATGTCGCTTGGAAGCCTCCTCGATGAGCTTGAGAGGTACGCTACGCTCTTTGGTCTCGATCTCCATCTCGATGCGGAGCTTTTTGGGGATATTGCCTTTTCGCCATTGGGCGTAGAGGATGGGTACGTCGTAGGCATTGTCGTCGTTGAGGTTCCAGAGGTCCTGGTTCCCATCAAAATGGAGGATACGGACGTTTTGCCAGGGGGCATTGTAGGGCATGGGGTTCCAGAGCCGGGCGGGGAAGGGACCCTTGCCTTCGGGATTGTGCAGATCGAAGTCGTAGACGACATGAAAACGGCGGGTTGCTCCGCCCTTTGCCTTGATGTCCGATGGAGCAGTTTCGTTAGCATCGAGTGGCAGGAGGGTAGCCAAGGCTCCCAGACTGAGGCTTATGATAAAGTCGCGTCGTTGCATAGAAAATCCTTTATGTCTTTTGATGCTCTGGCAAAGATACGGAGATAAAATGTCGTGATATCAAAGAGAGAGACGGCATTTTATGTCGGCCCGAGCCTCGGGCAATTCTTGAATGAATTTTAACATATTACCAAGCTAAAATAACTATAACCATCAATGATATATTGGTGTCTGAAATCTGCTATCCTTTCAGAGAGATAGAGTCAATTTTCTAAAAAAAAGGAACAGAATGAGAGAGTGGAATACGCATCACAAGCTCACCAAATTCGTCAAAGCCGCGGGCTGAGCCGCCAAATTGGCTCCGGGAGAGCTTTCACATCTTTTGGCGGACTTTCAGAGCGACGACCCACGGATTTTGGTCGGTATCGGCAGTAGCGACGATGCGGCGGTGGTGCGTTTGGACGACGAGCGGGCGATGGTCCAGACCCTGGATCTGATTACGCCGGTTGTAGACGACCCCTATCGCTACGGGCAGATCGCCGCAGCCAATAGCCTGAGCGATCTTTTTGCCATGAATGCCGATCCGGCAACGGCGCTGAATATTGTAGGCTTCGATGCCTGCAACCATCCTCCGGAGGTCCTGGCGGAGATCCTGGCCGGCGGAGAGAGCAAGGTGCGGGAATGCGGAGCGCTACTGGTGGGGGGCCATACCATCGAGGCGCCGGAGATGACCTATGGGCTGAGCGCGACGGGATGGGCGCACCCTGAGAGAATCTGGCGAAACGACACCCCCCGTATCGGTGATCTCCTGATACTGGGCAAACCCCTTGGAATGGGAGTATTGACCACGGCAATCAAGGCCGACATGCTTCCCGATGCGACGGTCGACAAGGTCGCGGGAATCCTGGCCCAGCTCAACTATCGGGCAATGCTGGCGCTACGCAGCTTCGACGTGAGTGCTTGTACCGACGTGACCGGCTTCGGCCTGGCGGGTCATGCCGCGGAGATGGCGGGCCGGGGAGAGGTGAGCCTGGCCTTCGATTACGGGGCTTTGCCGATTCTTGAAGAGGCCAAAGAGATGGCGGCGATGGGACTGATCCCCGGCGGGAGCCACAACAACCGGGCCTACTTACGGGAAAAAGTCCGATGGGAAGCCGAGGATAACGACGACATTCTTTTCTACGACGCCCAGACCTCCGGAGGGCTGCTGGCAGCCGTACGGCCTGAGCAGGCAGAAGAGGCTTTAAAGCGACTTCATACAGAGGGATATGAGTATGCCGCGGTGATTGGTGAAGTGACAGGGTATTCAGGGGCGATGCTTATCGTTCGTTGATCCGATTATGCCCAAAGGGGTTTAGGGATGACGGCGGAGGTATGCCAAGATCTCTTCTTCGCTCCCTCGATAGATGATGCGCTCCTTTTTCTGCTCGATCTGATAGTCGTACATCGGGTCGTAGTACTCTTGGAGCAGGGCCCGGATCCAGGCTTTGTGTCCTTCGGGATTCCCCGTGCGTCGCTGTTCTTGCCACGCCGATTCAAGCATCTCTAGAAATTTTCCGTAACGTTCATGCCCCAGGCGTTTGCGGATCCGTTTGAAATTGTGACGCATGGTTTCGATCCAGTCGAAGGGGCTCTCTCCGCGTGCATAGGCCTCGTCGTACTCTTTTTGTGCATAGAGAATGTAATCGGCATAGCTGATCTCTATCCGTTCCTCGAGGGAACGCTCCAGCAACACGACGGGACTGGCGTTCATCCGGGCGAAAAACTCCGGCGGTAAGTAGCGTTGGCCGATGTTGCGGCTTTCGTCTTCGAGGATCAGTCGTTGGTGTCCCTCGGCATCGTGGAGGATCTGAGCGAAGGCTAGTGCATTTTCGAAGTCGATCTGACTCGGTTGGGGCCGGGCATATCGTCCAAAGGCCGATCCTCGATGTCGCGCGAGTCCCTCCAGGTCGATAGCCTCGGGAAGGCGCTCGACCAGGAGAGTTTTGCCTGAGCCGGTTCTTCCCCCGAGAATCAACAGGTTTTTGGCCGTGATCAGACGCAGGCTCTCCTCCATCAGATAGCGGCGGAAGGCTTTGTAGCCGCCGCGGATACGGGGGATGACGATGCCCTCGGCGGCGAGCCACTCCTGGACGATCCGGGAGCGCTCTCCCCCGCGCCAGCAGAAAATCACCGCATCGGGATGCATAGAGATGAAATGGAGCCAGGCATCGATCCGTGATCGTCGGATCGGCCCGGAGACTAGTTTGTGCCCCAGCCGAACGGCAGCGTCGTGGCCTTCGCGTTTGTATACCGTTCCGACGGCTGCTCGCTCCTCGTCGGTCATCAACGGCAGATTGATCGCCCCGGGAAAGGAGCCTTTGGCATACTCCACGGGGGCGCGAGTATCGATAAGAGGACGGGATTCGGTGACAAGGGATCGAAAATCGTCGATCAGGGGAAGGGTCTGGGACACGCAGGATTCTCCGCTCACAGGATTTTCGGCATTATACTCCAAATCGAAGGCTCCGGGAAATCAAGACCTTTGGGTTGAGGGGGCTTATCCCGGCAAAGGCACGTGCTGGCTTTGCGGATTGGGCGTTTCGGAGTCGCATGTGCACAAAAACTCGAGTCTATGAAACCAAAGGTTCCGTTGTTTTTCAGTGCCGTTGACATTTTTTGGAGGCGGCGCCATAATAGTTTCAGGAGAATAAGGAAAGGAGGAATCATGTTTCTAGATCGTGCAGATGCAGGTAGACGGCTCGGAGAGGCACTGAGGCATCGCCGGGGAGAGCCGGGACTGTTGGTTCTGGCAATTCCCCGCGGCGGTGTGGAGGTGGGATGCGAAGTGGCCAGGGCTCTAAAGAGCGATTTTGATCTCATCGTCTGCCGGAAACTTCCTTATCCCTTCAATCCCGAAAGCGGCTTCGGAGCCATTGCCGAAGACGGGACGGTCTATATCAATCCCCGGGCGTCGATCCCGCTAAGCGAAGAAGAAGTCCTGGGGATTATCGCCGAGCAAAAGAGGGAGATTCGTCGACGGATCGATGTGTTGCGAGGGGGGCGTCCGCTGCCACCCCTTGAGGGGCGTCCCGTGATCCTGGTCGATGACGGAATCGCCATGGGGTCGACGATGCACGCGGCTCTGGAGATGTGTCGGCGTCAAAAGGCGGCATCCGTGACCGTCGCCGTACCGGTGGCGGGCCCCTATTCGGTCCGAGAATTTTCCCAATTGGCGGATGAGATGGTAGTCCTGGAGTCGCTGCCGGATTTCCATGCCGTAGCTCAGGTCTATGCCCATTGGTATGACGTCAGTGACGAAGAGGTCCTAGCCCTGATGGAGCGGTGCCGCCGGGAATGGTGAAGTATCGGTGAGTGAAGCCCTGCCACGGGGAGCGATCTTGTTGATGGAGGATATTTTTCCGAAAAGATCCCTTCAGCTTTCCAAAATATTCCGAGGAGTAGAATTAAAAAATATGCCGAAGTAAGCCGAAGTAAGAAGGAGCACGATGAAGACCATTTTCCAAGACTTGGAGTATTTGCGAAAAAATATTAAGGATGAAGAGCTCAAAAAGATCGTCAAGGAGCTGGAACACAACTTTCAGCTCCTACGAACCCAAAGCGGGCTTTCACAACTGCTAAAGAAAAAAAAACTGGCGAAAATCATCCGTAATGTGGAATATGAGCAGGAACTGGTCCAACTCCAAGTGGAATTGATCAAGCTGCAAAACTGGATCTACGAGAACAAGAAGCGCGTAATGATCATCTTTGAAGGGCGCGATGCCGCCGGGAAAGGCGGAGCGATCAAACGCTTCATCCAGTATCTCAATCCCCGGAAATTCCGTGTCGCGGCTCTGCCCAAGCCTACGGAAGTGGAGACGGGACAGTTCTATTTTCAGCGTTATTTCAAACACTTGCCCGATCCGGGTGAGATCGTCTTCTTTGACCGTAGCTGGTACAACCGTGCCATCGTCGAACCTGTCTACGGCTTCTGCACCCAGGAGCAGTACGAAAAATTTATGAAAGAGGTCCCCGAGATCGAGCACGCTCTCATCGGTGACGGGATCATTCTGATCAAGTTCTGGTTCTCCATCTCCAAGGAGACTCAGCAGAAACGCTTTAAGGAGCGGATGACCAACCCGCTAAAACATTGGAAGCTCAGTCCCGTGGATCAAAAGGCCCAGGAGATGTGGGATAAAATAACCTACTACAAAGAGGAGATGTTCTCCAGAACCCATACGAGCTATGCCCCTTGGATCATCGTCGATTCCAATGATAAAAAACGGGCCCGCCTTGAGTCGATCCGCTATGTCCTCTCACAAATTCCCTATGAAGGCAAAGAGGAAGCCAAGATCAACCTCCATCACGATCCCGATATCGTCGAGCGCTATCATCGGCAGTCTCACCAGAATAAAGGCTGAATCGGGCCCGTTTATCCGGGCTATTTGTCGGTGGGACTTTGAAGAAAGAGCGTGACGATCTCTTGCGCCTCTTTTGAGATATTATCCGACTTTTCATAGATCAGGGTCGGAATGAAGTGTCGGGAGGACTTCCCCATAATATAGAAAAAGTTTAGATTTTTCTCTACATTCTTCAAGGCCTTTTCTACCTCTTTTCTCTTCGCCTCGGGTAGCTCTTCGGTACTTTCGCGAACTTGGGAGATTGCATGGGGGAAAAAGCGACTCAAAAAGGCGAGTTGCTTTTGGGCCTGGAGGGCCTCTCCTTTGCCCATAACCCGATAGAGATAAAGAGCCCCGTATCGCTGGGCAATAGTGGCGAGGCGGTTGGCGTACATGATTCCCTGGACTGTCTCTTCATCGGGATAAACCTCTTGGCTCAGGTGGGTGAGGGAGCGGTTGAGCCCGTCTCGTACCGCGTCCATTGCTTTCCAGAACTCCAGGGCTTTCTCGATGGAGGGGGGAGTTTTAAGAATCGTTTGGGCTGCTTGCAGGCTCTTTTGGGCGTCCCGTAGCCGGGCAGCTTGGAAGGTCTCTTTTTCCTCCTCGCTTTTAAGGGACCCCAGCAGCTTTTTGAGTCCTTCCTTTAGACGGTCAATATCTTCAGAGAGCAGCTTGTCCGGTTCTCGAAAGTGGTTATTGCTGGCGACCATGGAGTACTCCTGAAGGATACGCATACTCCGCATTCGCAGATCGCCTCCCTCCTGCAAAAAGCTTTGCACCCTCTTGATGGGGATCTCTGCGTAAATGACACCGTTTAGCAGCAGAGCCCCAACTATTCCAAATTTCCATAACAAATTTCGCATCTGCTCTCCTTTGATAATAAAAATAAATAATAGTAATTAATAAATTAGTATTCTACCAAATGAAAACTTTGGAAGGGGAGGGGCAAATCCGTAATGCTTTATGTTCTTTGCTAAAATACCCCTAAAAACTGGAGAGGTTTTTCATGTCCAAAAAGATTGCTTCCGCTCGAATTTCGGCCGAGAGTTCGTCTCTGCTCAAGGCACTCAACGACTCTTTGCCTTTCGATAAAGCGCTTTATCGGGAGGATATCGAGGGTTCACGGGCCCATGCCTGGATGCTCATGAAACAAGGAATTATCTCCCCGGAAGATTTCGAAGCGATCGATCGGGGACTGGAGCAGGTACTGGAGGAGATCGAGAATGGAACTTTCGGTCTCGACGGAGGGGACGAAGATATTCACATGGCCGTGGAGCGGCGCCTGACGGAGCTGGTCGGCGATGCGGGCAAGCGGCTGCACACCGCCCGTAGCCGCAATGATCAGGTGGCGGTCGATTTCCGTCTCTATGTTTTGCGGCACGATCGACAGATTGCTAAGCTCCTACGGGAGTTGATAGCCTCGCTGCTGCGGGTCGCTCGGGAACATACGGAGACCCTGCTGCCGGGGATGACCCACCTCCAGCATGCCCAGCCTACCAATCTTGGCTATCATTTGATGGCTTATGCCAGTATGTTTCGTCGGGATGTGGAGCGGTTTGAGAGTTCTTTTGAACGCAACAATCTCTCGCCCTTGGGGTGCGCCGCTTTGGCAGGGACGCCTCATCCTATCGATCGCCGCCTGACCGCCGAGCGCCTAGGGTTTCGAGAGCCGACTCTCAACTGTCTTGATACGGTCAGCGACCGGGATTTTGCCCTGGAGATCCTCTTCAACATCGCGACGATGATGATGCATATCAGTCGCCTGAGCGAAGAGCTGATCCTT
Source organism: Campylobacteraceae bacterium (assembly GCA_026983875.1). GTDB lineage: Bacteria > Campylobacterota > Campylobacteria > Campylobacterales > Sulfurovaceae > Nitratifractor. The sequence continues at coordinate 11,695 of JALSTG010000033.1, read as the reverse complement.
TGGAGCACCAGCGAGTTTGGCTTCGTGCGTCTGAGTGACAAACATGCTACCGGAAGCTCCATTATGCCTCAGAAGAAAAACCCCGATATTCCCGAATTGCTTCGGGGTAAGACCGGCCGGGCCTACGGCAACCTCGTTAGTCTGCTGACAGTGATGAAGGGGCTTCCCCTGGCTTACAACAAGGATACTCAGGAGGACAAAGAGGGAGTATTCGACAGCGTCCGTACCGCCGAGTTGAGCCTAAGAGTATTGCGGGAGATGATCGACGAGATGACGATCAACGAAGAGGCCATGGAAGCTGCCTGCGCCAAGGGGCACCTGACTGCCACGGATCTTGCCGACTGGCTGGTGAAAGAGGCGGGGCTGCCGTTCCGCGACGCTTACCATATCGTAGGCAATGTGGTCAACCGGGCCGAAGAGCTTGGCAAAGATATCTCCGAAATGAGCGCTGAGGAGCTGGCCCAGGTCGATGCTCGTATCGGCGAAGCTGCCTGCGCCCTGTTGGACAACCGCCGCAGCATGAACGCCCGCGCCTCCGAGGGGGGGACGGCGACCGAACGGACCCTTGAGCAGATCCAACGGATGGAGGAGTGGTTGCAGAAGCCTTAAAACTTCAACCTCCTTTTTTCTCTTCTTGGCTCCGTCTTTTAGGGATGGAGTCCCATCGATTTGATTCCGAATCTAGAGGTTTTTGCGGGCATCTTCGTGGAGGTGTTCCCACTTGAGTTTGCCGCCTCCAAGCAGGTGAAAGTGGAGATGGTGAATCTCCTGGCCCCCGTCGTCGCCGTTGTTGGTGATGAGCCGGTAGCCGGTGGCGTCGACGCCCAATTTGTTTGCCGTCTCCTGGATGAAAGGGGTCATTTTCGCCATCGTCTCCGGATCGGTCTCCTGGAAACAGCAGATGTGCTTTTTGGGGATGATCAGCACATGGATCGGCGCTTTGGGATAGAGGTCGTGAAAGGCGAGAAACTCTTCGTTCTCATGGACGGTGTTATTGGGGATCTCCCCTTTGACGATTTTGCAGAAGATGCACATAGACGACTCCTCTTCTTCTCTTAAAGATAAAGTTGATTTGAGGGATTATAACCAAAGTCAGAAAGATATGAAGTGTCGATTTTTCGGTAGAGAGGTGCCTTCTTAGCTCTTTTTCGATAAAATCCAGGCAATTTAGTGAATAAGCGAGGCAGGATTTGGAAAATCTCGAAGAAAAAATTTCGAAGGCTTCCTCTCTGGAGGAGCTGGAGAAGGTACGGATCGAAATCTTCGGCAAAAAAGGCCTCTTGGCGGCGGAGTTCGCCAAGCTCAAGGATGTGCCGGGTCCGGAAAAGAAAAGTTTTGCCGAAGGGCTCAATCGACAGAAAGCCCGGTTGCAGGAGATCTTTGAGCGTCGTCTCGAAGCCCTCAAGTCCGAAGCTCTCCAGGAGCGACTTCGGAACGAAGCGTTGGACGTAACGATGTATTCGGGTCTCTCGGAGAAAGGGGCCCTTCATCCGGTACGGGAAACGATGGACCGGATCGTCGAATATTTCGTCGCCCTCAATTTTGCCGTAGAGAGCGGCCCGATGGTGGAAGATGATTTCCATAATTTTGAAGCGCTCAACCTTCCCAAACACCATCCGGCCCGGGATATGCAGGATACCTTCTACTTCAAAGACGGAACGCTTTTGCGGACGCATACCTCTCCCGTACAGATCCGAACGATGATGCGTCAAAAGCCCCCTATTCGCATCATCGCTCCCGGCCCGGTCTTCCGCCGGGATTACGACCTGACCCATACGCCGATGTTTCATCAGGTCGAAGGCTTGGTCGTGGAGGAGGGGGATGGGGTGAGCTTCGCCAACCTCAAATGGATACTTACCGATTTCCTGCACTACATGTTCGGCGAGGTGGAAGTGCGTTTCCGGCCCAGCTTCTTCCCCTTTACCGAACCCTCCGCAGAAGTGGATATCAGCTGTATCTTTTGCGAAGGCAAGGGATGCCGGGTCTGTTCCCACACCGGCTGGCTGGAGGTCCTGGGAAGCGGAGTCGTCGATCCCAACGTTTTCAAAGCGGTGGGCTATGAAAATGTCAGCGGTTACGCCTTTGGTCTGGGGGTGGAGCGTTTCGCCATGCTGTTGCACCGCATTCCCGATCTGCGGTCGCTATTCGAGGGAGATATTCGTTTGTTGGAGCAGTTTAGATGATCGTCACAAGAAGATGGCTGGAAGAGTTTATTTCACTCGAAGGGATCAGCGACGAAACGCTCTACGAGACCTTCAACAGTATCGGCCTGGAAGTCGATAGTATGACCCGATACGGCATGCCGGAGAAGGTCGTCGTCGGTCGGATCGTCTCTTGCGAAAAGCATCCCGATGCCGACAAACTCAATCTCTGCCGTATCGACGTGGGAGAGAGAGAACCGCTGCAGATCGTGTGCGGTGCAGCCAATGTCCGGGAAGCGGAGTATGTACCCGTGGCATTGGTCGGGGCGGTTTTGCCGGGAGATTTTGCCATCAAGCCGGCGAAACTCCGTGGCGTGGAGAGTTTCGGAATGGTCTGCTCTTCCAAAGAGTTGGGCTTGCCGGAGATGGGAGCGGGGATTATGATCCTCGATGAGAGTGTCGGTTCTATGGTCCCCGGGACGCCTCTGACGAAACTGCCCGCCATGAACGATACGGTGATTGAGCTTGAACTGACGGCCAACCGGGGAGATTGCCTCAGTATACGGGGGGTGGCGAGGGATCTTAGCGCCGCTTTGGATCGGGGGCTCCTTGAACATGCGTATCAGCCGATCAAACATATGCGTCGGGGGATAGCGCGAATCGTCGAATTGCATACTCAGGGGCCCGTCGAGGCCGATCTTTTTTACACGTTGGTGGAGGTCGAGTCGCTTCGCGCCGACGCGCTGACGCGATTGCGCCTGGGGCTAGTGGGAGAGTACCGCGAAGGCGCCGTCACGTCGATCGTTGCCTACTCTACCCATGCCACGGGAGTGCTTCTTCGGGCCTACGACGCCACACGGCTCAAAAATGAACAGGGGATCATTCCTCTGAGAATTTCCGAAAAGTCTCCGGGAGTCGTTGAGGTTGTCAGTGGAGACAAACGGCTTAGCATCGTCGGCGTTTGGGCCGACGGGGAGTATCAAGTCTCCGATCTTGCGGAGGAAGTCCTCTTTGAAGCCTCTTATATCGATCCGGAGATCCTCGTCCCTGCGGTGGCGCGGGAGGGGCTGGAGACAGACCCCCTCTACTACCGTAGCTCCCGAGGGAGCGAGCCGGAGCTGCAGGTGGGGATAAGTTATCTGGCCGAACATTGTGACAGGGTGGGCGAGTGTCTGTTTAGCGAAACTCCTTTGAGTATCGAGAGCGAGAGAGACGAGCGACGGATTGCGGTGGACCTGGAGCGGCTCAACGCCATTATCGGTCAGGAGATTCCCAAAGGAACGGTCCATACTATTCTCAAGCGTCTTGGATTTGTCATCCACGGGGCCGATGCCGAACGATTTGGCGTCGTCGTTCCGCCTTGGCGTCATGATATCAGTCATCTGCAGGATCTCGCCGAAGAGATTTTGCGGATCGTGGGGATCAACAATATCGAAGCCAAACCCTTGGAACTGATCGAGTCTAATCGCCTGACCGAGAGTGCCCGACGCTTCAAAATCCGTCGGGATCTGCGCCAGAGGGCGGTTGCCGCAGGTTTTTACGAGGCGGTTACCTATGCCTTTGCCGAGCGGGCGGCGCTGGAGCGTTACGGATTTGAGACGGTGGACGAGCCAGTCGATCTGCTCAACCCTATCGTCGAAGAGCTCAATACGCTACGCAGCACCCTCAGCATCAATCTCCTGGAAGCTGCCAGGCGCAATGTCAGTTACGGCAAGAAGCGGATCCCTCTCTTTGAGATCGGTTCTGCCTTCGATCGGAAGCGGAAGGAGCGGGAGCGGGTCTGCTTCCTCTGGAGCGGAGAGGCGGAGGAGCCAAGCGTCCTGAATCAGGGCAAACCGTCGTGGATCGATTTTCCCGCCTTTGTTCGAAGATTGGGAGAGGTCCTCGGTGATTTCGAGCTGCGACCCCGGAAAGCGGACAACGGTCTGATGCACCCCTATCAGTGTGCTGACGTTATCGTTCACGGACGGGAGGTGGGCTGGGTCAGCACCCTTCACCCCGCTGCGGCGGAAGCGATGGGGCTGGAGGCGACCGTGCTCGCCGAATTGGACTTTGAGGCGTTGATCCCGCCCCATCGAAATGCCCGTCCCATCTCCAATTACCAGGGGACCTTCAAGGATCTGAGTCTCCTGGTAGACCGGGAGCTTCCCTATGCCCGGATGGAGGCGGCGGTCGCATCGCTGGAAGAGCCGCTGCTGCGCCGCTTCTTCCCCATTGATCGCTATGAAGACGAGCAGTTGGGAGGATTCAAGAGCATGACGCTGCGCTTTTTCCTTCAGTCGGATGAAGGGACTCTCTCTGACGAGGAGATTGAAGCGGTCATGGGGCGGATCCTGGAGCGTCTTGAGCGCGAATGTGGAGCGAAACTGCGATGAGCCGTGCCGTCGTCTCTCCGTGTCTCAAGCCCTTCGATCTGACATTGGAGGCGATAGCGCCGGATAAATCGATCTCTCACCGATGTGCCATGTTCGCACTTCTGAGCGATCGTCCTTCGTCGATTCGTAATTTTTTGACGGGAGAGGATACACTGGCGAGTCTCTCCATCGCCGAACAGTTAGGAGCCGAAGTCGTGCGCCGGGACGGCGACGTAAGTCTGACGCCCCCGGCCCAATTGCGAGAGCCCGACGATGTCCTCGACTGCGGTAATGCGGGTACCGGAATGCGACTCTATTGCGGGCTTTTGGCAGGCGTGGAGGGGAGTTTTGTTCTCACCGGCGACCGTTATCTGCGGGCGCGGCCCATGAAACGGGTCACGGCACCGCTGCAGGAGATCGGAGCAAAGATCGACGGCAGAGAGTACGGCAATCTGGCCCCCCTGCATATCCGGGGGGGAAGTCTTCGGGCCTTCCGCTACGAATCGCCTATCGATTCGGCCCAGGTCAAATCGGCCTTGATTCTTGCGGCATTGCGGGCCGACGGTCCTAGCTACTATCGGGAAAACTTTTTGAGCAGGGATCATACCGAGCGGATGTTGCGGGGTATGGGAGCCTCCATAAAGACCGATGCCGAGGGATGGATCGTCATCGAGCCGTTAGAAAAACCTCTAGAGCCGCTGGAGATTACCGTCCCCGCCGATCCTTCCAGCGCCTTTTTCTTTGCAGTGGCTGCCGCCATTATTCCCGGAGCGAGGGTTCGCATCCCGGGCGTGACTCTCAACCCGACCCGTATCGAAGCCTTTAAGATCCTGGAACAGATGGGAGCAGCGATCGACTATGAACTGGAAGAAGATCTCTACGAACCTATCGGCACGATTACTGTGGCTTACAACGGAAAGCTCCGGGCCGTGGAGGTCTCCGAGCGGATCGCCTGGCTGATTGACGAACTGCCGGCTCTGGCGGTGGCGATGGCGACGGCAGAAGGCAGAAGCGTTGTCCGCAATGCCGCCGAATTGAGAGTCAAAGAGAGTGACCGGATCGCTTCGGTCCTTGCGGCACTGCATGCCTGCGGTATTGAGACGGAGGAGTACCCGGACGGTTACGCCATCAAAGGCGGGACGTTCCATCCAGCCTTGATCGATAGCCACGGGGATCACCGCATCGCCATGAGCTTTGCCGTCGCGGGATTGCTGACGGGGATGGAGATCGAGGATATCGACTGCGTGGCGACATCCTTCCCCAACTTTTTCGATCTGCTTTCTCAGGTCACGGAGGTGAAACTATGAAGATCCGACTGGCCTCATCTTACGGATTTTGCTACGGAGTCAAGCGGGCGATCCAGATCGCCGAGGAGCATCCCGGTAGCTCCACTTATGGACCGTTGATTCACAACAAAGATGAAATCAAGCGTCTCAAAGAGGACTTCAATATCGGTTTGGTGGAGAGCTTCGAGGAGGCGGAGCAGAGCGAGTCCATTGTCATCCGGACCCATGGCATTCCCAAAGAGGAGCTCAGGCGACTCAAGGCCGAAGGCAAGGAGATCATCAACGCCACCTGCCCCTACGTGACGACTCCCCAGCAGATCGTGGAGCGTATGAGTCGGGAAGGCTACAGTATCGTCGTCTTTGGGGATATACACCATCCGGAGATTAGAGGGGTCGTCAGTTATGCAGAGGATCCGCGGGATGTCTTTGTGGTCCTGGAAGCATCGGAGCTCGAAGGACTGCCGCTGCGCTCCAAAGTAGCCATCGTCGCCCAGACTACCCGCAAGCCGGCGGATTTTATGAAGATCGTCAATGCCCTGATCCTCCAGGCCAAGGAGGTCAGGGTCTTCAATACCATCTGCAATGCAACCTTTGAAAACCAGGATGCCGCGGCGGAGCTGGCCCGTGAGGCAGATGTGATGATCGTCATAGGCGGCAAGCACTCTTCCAACACCAAGCAACTTCACTCCATTTGCAAAAACTACTGCGAAGAGAGTTATCTGATCGAAAATGAGACGGAGATAGATCCTGCCTGGTTCGAGGGCAAAGCCTTATGTGGGATCAGTGCCGGCGCCTCCACTCCCGACTGGATCGTTCAGAATGTCATAGAGAAAATTCAGTCGGTTATTGATCGCTGACGCAAGTCAGTTCCCCTCTGGAGTCGATCACCTTTTTCGAGCGGAAAAATCCCTTCTCGTCGGCCTATCCTTACTCCCTTTTAAACATAAAACGGTATAATTATCGCCAAACTCAGAGCAAAGTAAGGATAGGTATATGAAGTTCGAAGACATCGAAATTGAGGACGTTGATTTTGAAGCGATGCTGGAGGAGTCCTTCAAAAAGGAAGACCGCAGCAGCGGGGACCTGACCGAAGGAACCATCGTCAAGATCAACGAAGAAGACAACCAGGCTATCATTGATATCGGTAGAAAAAACGAAGCCTTTATCAGCCTGGATCAGCTGCGGGACGAGGAAGGAAACCTCCTCTTTAAAGAGGGTGACACCCTCCCCGTCGTGATTACCGGCAGCCGCGGCGAGCGTCCCATGGTCTCCTACGATCTGGCCAAGAAACGCCAGGCAATGAATGAATTCATCGAAGAGTATGACGAAGATCAAGAGTATATTATCGAAGGGACCGTCGTCAAAAAGAACAAAGGCGGTTATGTCGTCGAGGCAGACGGGCTGGAGTTTTTCATGCCTCGGACCCTTTCGTATCTTAGCTCCAAGACCGACGCCATTGGTAAGAAGGTCAAAGGGGTTATCGTCAAGGTGGACAAAGAGAAATGCTCCGTCGTCATTTCCCGGAAAGAGCTGATCGAGCGGGACAAGGCACGCGTCTCGGAAATTGTCGAGAAGCTTTTGGAAAGCAAAGAACCCGTCGTCGGCGTTGTCAAGAAAATTACCAGCTACGGAATGTTTGTCGACGTAGGCGGTATGGACGGTCTGGTCCACTACTCCCAGATCTCCCACAAAGGACCCGTCAATCCCTCCAAATACTTTCAGGAGGGGGATGAAGTCAATGTCGTCGCCCTTGATTACGACAAGAAAAAACGCCATCTCTCCCTCTCGGTCAAAGAGGCCAATCCCGATCCCTGGGAGAACATCGACGAAGTCCTTGGCGTAGGCGACACCGTTACCGCCACCGTGAGCAATATCGAGCCTTATGGGGTCTTTGTCGATCTGGGTGAGGATCTCGAAGCCTTTCTCCACGTCTCCGAAATCAGCTGGGACAAGAATGTCAAGCACCCCAAAGATTATCTGGAAGTGGGACAGGAGATCAATGTCGAAGTGATTGAAATCGACAAAGAGAAGCGTCGTCTGCGCGTCAGCCTCAAAAATCTCCAGCCCAAGCCGATGGAAGAGTTTTCCCGGGCGCATCGCGTCGGCGATATTGTGACCGGTACCGTCTCATCCCTTACTGATTTCGGTGCTTTTGTACGCGTTGGGAACGTCGAGGGCCTGCTGCACAACCAGGAAGCCTCCTGGGACAAGAGCAAGCGTGCCAAGGACCTCTTTAGCGTCGGAGACGAAGTGGAAGTCAAGATCATCAAGATCGATACCGACGCCGGCAAGATCTCCCTGAGCAAAAAGGCTCTGGAGAAATCTCCCGTCGAATCCTTTGCCGATACGCACAAAGTCGGTGACATCGTCACCGGGACCGTCAAAGACAAAAAAGACTTCGGCGTCTTCATCGCCCTTGATGAAAATGTCGACGCTTTGATCCGTACAGAGGATCTCCATCCGCTGAAGTTTGATGAGATCGAACCCGGCCAGGAGATCAAGGGTGTCATCAGCCATATCGATCCTCGCAACGATCGTATCCGTGTTTCGGTCAAACGCCTCGAGCGTCAAGAAGAGCGCGAAGCGCTGAAGCACCTCAATGAGGAGCAAGACGACAGTATGACACTGGGCGATTTGATCAAAGATCAGCTCAAAAAATAACTCTTTTTTTAGGAATCGATTCGATGTCCAAAATCACTATCGTAGTCTGCGATCATATCCATGAGAGCGGGCTCAAAATCCTTGCTTCCGATCCGGAAGTCGAACTCATCAACGCGGCCGACGAACCCAAAGACCTTCTACTCAAGAATTACATTCCTCTCGCTGACGTGGCTATCACCCGTAGCTCCACCGACGTAGACGAGAAGTTCCTGGCTCAGGCCAAAAAACTCAAAGCCATTGTCCGCGCCGGTGTGGGAGTGGACAATGTGGATATTCCCGCCTGCTCCAAGCTGGGTATCGTCGTCATGAATGTTCCTACGGCCAATACCATCGCCGCTGTTGAACTGACGATGGCCCATATGCTGGCCTGTGTGCGGAAGTTTCCCTACGCACACAATCACCTCAAGCAGGAACGGATTTGGCGTCGTCAGGATTGGTATGGAACCGAGCTCAAAGATAAAAAGCTTGGAATCATCGGCTTTGGCAACATCGGCTCGAGGGTCGGGAAACGGGCCAAAGCCTTCGAAATGGAAGTGATTACCTATGACCCCTACATCGACCCGAGCAAGGCCACCGACCTCGACATCGGCTATACTGAGAATTTCGACGATATCCTCGCCTGCGATATCATCACAATCCATACCCCTAAAACCGAAGAAACCATTGGGATGATCGGCCGTGAAGAGATCGCGAAGATGAAGGACGGCGTCATCCTCATCAACTGTGCCCGGGGCGGTCTTTACGATGAGGAGGCTTTGGTCGAGGGCCTCAAAAGCGGCAAAATTGCCATGGCAGGAATCGATGTCTTCAGTAAAGAACCCGCTACGGATCATCCGTTGCTGGATCTTGACAATGTCACCGTCACCCCGCACCTGGGGGCCAATACCAAGGAATCTCAGCGCAATATCGCCGTGCAGGCCGCTGAAAACGCCATTGCTGCGGCGAAAGGGATTGCTTATCCCAATGCGCTCAATCTCCCGATCAAAGAGAGCGAACTTCCGGACTTTGTCGCTCCGTTCCTTGAGTTGAGTCAGAAAATCGGCAACCTTAGTGCTCAGGTTCTCAAAAGTGGGGCTAAGTCGATCAAAGTGATTGCAGAAGGACCTGTATCGGAGTATATCGACTCATTGACGACTTTTACGACGGTAGGCGTAATGAGTGAATCTCTTGCCGATTCGATCAACTATGTCAACGCAGAATACGTGGCCGAGGAGCGGGAGATTGAAATCGTCAAGGAGAGCAAGCCGGACGCCAAGGGTTTCAACAATCTTGTCACGGTGAAGCTGACGGCCCAAAACGGTGACGTGATCCGTATTAGCGGTACGGTTTTCGAAGAGAATCTCCAAAGGATTGTCGACATCGACGGCTATACCCTTGATTTAGAGCCCAAAGGGCGGATGATCCTCTTCAAAAACAACGACGAACCGGGGGTGATCGGGGATGTGGGCCGTATCATAGCAGATCACGGGCTCAATATCGCCGACTTTCGCCTGGGACGTGATAGCCATGGACAGGCTCTTGCCGTCGTACGCATTGACGGGCAAGTACCCCGTGAGATGCTCCAGGAGCTATCGGCCCTTCCTGCCTGTATCAGTGTCAGGGCGGTATCGCTCTGAGCAGCTCCATATTATCATTTCATCTAAAGTGTTGCATAAGTCTAGCTTGATATAATTCCATTCATATTTATCTTCTATTAATTAGCTATTATTAACTTGTTCATTCATTTATATTTTTTGCTATAATGTACGAACTGCAGCGAAACCAGAGGAGTAAATATGTGGCGCACGCTTTCGATCCTACTAATAGGGGCTTTGCCGGCTTTGGCAGGGCTCAAGAATCTCTCGCTTCCCCAGGCACTGGACTTGCTGAATAAGAAAAATATCGAGATCAAAGTCTCCCGTTATGAGGAGGTGATGAAAAAGTATGATGAGTTGGCGGTTCAGGGTAAAAACTGGGGTACGGCGGCGATTACTCTTCAAGCTCTCCGTTCCAACGATGCAGGAAACGTTTTTGGATTCAAGCTTCAGAGCCGGGAAGCTACATTTGCGGATTTCGGATTCAGCCAATTCCTTTCTCCGATGGGGCAGGTGCTTGAAGGAATGAATGCCAATCCGGGCGGTTTGCCTATGGGATTTACGCAAGGGATGGGTTCGATTCTTGAAATCCAGCCTCACGATTTGAATTATCCCGCTCCCCGGAATCACTTTCTCACCAAATTGACTTATCAGGTTCCTCTCTACACGGGAGGGAAATTGACCGAATATCAGAAAATTACCCATAAACTCTACGAGATGAGCAAACTCGACACTAGAAAGTTACGCAACGAAAAGATTTTCCAGGTCAAAAAAGCCTTTTACGATATTACCCTTGTCCAGCAATATATCCACAACCTGAAGAAAATCCGTCGGAATATGCAAAGGCTCAAACGTACGATCATTGAGATGAAAAAAGAGGGTTATACAAAAAAGACCGATGTCCTGGAGGTCGAAGCCCGTCTTGCCAAGGTCGACAGTATGCTCAATCAGGCAAAACTCAATCGGGATCTGGCTTATCAGTTCCTCTCTTTTCTCCTGGATACGGAAGTACTTTCGATTCGCCCCGTGCATCTACTGGTCAAGGCTCCAAAAGTCAGCAGAGCCGACATCGAGCGCATGAACCTCGACATCAAAAAGGCCAAAATGGGACTTGAAATTGCCCAACACGCGATCAAGACCGAAAAAGCAAACTTTCTACCTACCGTAGGGGCATTTGCCGAATATGGGAGTGCCGACAATACCCTCTGGAACGATTTTGCCAAGAAAGATTTTTATACGGTAGGTCTCCAGGTGAAGATGAATATTTTTAACGGCGGAAGCGACAAAGCCAAGCTGGAAAAGGCCAGGGTCCGGAGAATGAAGGTCGCCGGGCAGGTCGAGCTGGCCAAAAAAGGAATTTGGCTTCAGGTGCGTAAAATGCTCACCGAAGTGAAGTCCCTGGAGTATGATCTACGCAGCGAACAGAAGCAGCTCAACCTGGCTCGGGAGATTTACAGAACCTATGAGGCAAAATACAAAGAAGGGCTGGCATCTATCACCGATTTGCTCATCAAGCAGTCCATCGAATTGGAAGTGCTGCTCAAATATTTGCAGATAGCGAATAGGCACAGTGAAAAAGTCTTCGAACTGGAAAAAATTCTCGATCTGGGAGGTCGTTCATGAAAAAGATCCTTTTGACACTTCTGCTGGCGGGGGCGTCTCTGCTGGCCGAAGATCTG
>JALSTG010000032.1 GCA_026983875.1 Campylobacteraceae bacterium | reverse complement strand
CTTGCCTACCCCCTTGGCGCCCAACCGCTCCATCGCCTCCTCGAAGCGCTCCGGACTCAGACCGTAGATCTCCAGATCCAGATCCTTCACCTCGCGCCCCAGGAGGCGATCGCGCACCGCCCCGCCGACGATGCGAAGCTCTCCGCCGTACTCCTCGCCTAGCAGACGGCGTAGCTCCTCCAGGGTCCGGCGCAGCTGTGGATCGAAAAGATCGAGAAAATCGGGAAAATAGCGTCGCTTCATACCGGAGATTCTATCGAAGATAAGAAGAGTGGGGAAATCTCCCGTGTCCGGGAGTCTATTTGGAGGCGTAGTCGGCGATGATGGAGCCCATCTCGGTGGTGCTGACTACCTCTTTGGCGTCAAAGGCGGCGATGTCGCCGGTACGGTAGCCCTCGGCCAAGGCCTTTTTGATGGCGGCGTCGATGCGATCGGCGGCCTTCTCCTCCCCCAGGGCGTAGCGCAGCATCATGCTCGCGCTGGCGATGGTGGCGATGGGGTTGGCGATCCCCTGTCCGGCGATGTCGGGGGCCGAGCCGTGAATCGGCTCGAAGAGTCCGACCCCCTCTCCGGTGCTGGCGCTGGGGAGCAGGCCGATGGAGCCGCTGAGCATGCTCGCCGCATCCGAAAGGATATCGCCGAAGATGTTGCCCGTGAGGATCACGTCGAACTGCCGGGGATCCCGGATCAGCTGCATGGCGGCGTTGTCCACGTACATATGGCTCAGCTCCACTTCGGGGTAGCCCTCGGCCACCTCTTCGACGATGTCGCGCCAGAACTGGCTGACTTCGAGCACGTTGGCCTTGTCCACGGAGCAGACCTGCTTGTCGCGTTTCATGGCGATCTCGAAGGCCACCTTGGCGATGCGCATTACCTCTTCGCGGGTATAGACCATGGTGTTGTAGGATTTCTCTTTGCCGTATTCGCGGGGTTGACCGAAATAGATCCCTCCGGTGAGCTCCCGGACCACCATGATGTCCACGCCCCGAACCACCTCGGGCTTGAGGGTCGAGGCGTTGATCAACTCGTCATAGACCGTGGCGGGGCGGAGGTTGGCGAAGGTCCCCATGGCTTTGCGCAGCCCCAGCAGGCCCGTCTCGGGCCGCAGATGCCGCTCCAGATTGTCCCACTTGTATCCACCGATGGCACCGAAGAGCACCGCATCGACCTTTTTGACCCCCTGGATTGTCTCTTCGGGCAGAGGCACACCGGTCTCGTCGATGGCCGCACCTCCCAGGAGAAACTCTTCATAAGAGAGATTGAAGCCCTCGGCGACGCTGACGGCGTCGAGGACCTTGACCGCCTCTTCCACGATCTCGGGACCGATGCCGTCGCCTTTAATGATTCCGATCTTGTAGTTGCGGGTCATGCCTGCTCCTTTTGGGCTAACTCTCTTTTGGCGTATTCGATCAGCCCGCCGGCATCGACGAGCTCCTGCATAAACTCGGGAATCGGGACGAACTTATAGCGCTTGCCCGTGGTCTCGTCGACCACTTCCCCCGCTTCCATATCGATGGAGACGATATCGCCCTCGTTGATCTCGGCCGCTTCGGGCAGCTCGAAGATCGGCAATCCCATATTGAAGGCGTTGCGGTAGAAGATCCGGGCGAAGGTCGGCGCGATCACCGCAGCGATGCCTGCGGCCTTGAGAGCGATGGGGGCGTGCTCCCGGCTCGATCCACAGCCGAAGTTTTCCCCGGCGACGATGATGTCCCCGGGCTCCATTTTGGAGACGAACTCGGGATCGGCATCCTCCATCACGTGCTTGGCCAGCTCTGCCGGTTCGGAGGTATTGAGGTATCTTGCGGCGATGATCAGGTCGGTATCGACGTTATCGCCGAACTTCCAGGCTTTTCCACGCATCTGCGCTCCTTGAAACGGGGGAGACTCCCCCGGAAATTTTCGCGATTATAGCCAAATTGTCGACCCCTCGGCGGTGAATGGGTTATAATAGCCGAAAATATCGGAGGTCTTGACGGCAACATGAGATGGAAGCGGATCGGAATCTTGCTTGTTGTCCTCCTGGGAACGCTTCTAAGCACTCTCTGGTGGTATCACAGCCGCCACGACCGCTCCCTCGAACCGCTCCCTCAGGTTCGATCCCGCCCCACCCCCGCTTTGACGACTCCGGTACCCACGCAACGCCCCCGGACACCTCCTCCTGAACTCTTGGGACCCAATCCCGCGGAGCTGAGAGATCTCACCCGCAGCGAAAAGTGGCCCCGACTCATCTACATCCCACAAGGGGGCTCTGCGACGATCTTCGCCTCCCTCAAGCGACAGGGCCTGCCGCTCTGGGGTCTCGACCGTTTTCTGCTGCTCCCCTCAAAGGTCCGGCCGGGATGGATCCGGATTGAAGCACCGATCTCTCTCAAAGAGTTTTTTGAGCGGATCAACGACTTCCCCCGGGAAAAGACTCGCCGCGCCGTTATGTACAGCGGCGACAGTCTGGACGACTTCATCCGAAAGTTCTCCCGGCAGACCCGCCTCGATAAAAAAGCACTCTACGAAGCATATTTCCGCTTCAGCCCCTATATCGAAGGAGGGATCCTTGCCGGATTCTACCGCCTCCCCTACCGTCTTACCCCCGGACCGGCAATGGCCTATCTGACCGAAAAGAGCGAAGAGGCCTTCCGCAAGCTGGCCGAGCGGTACCTGGGAGAGTACGACCCTGCCGCTTTCAAACGCTACCTCATCGTCGCCTCTATCATCCAGCGGGAGAGTTGGAAGGCCGAAGAGATGCCTCTTATCGCCGCCGTGATCTACAACCGCCTCAAGCGGGGAATGAAACTTCAAATGGATGCCACCCTCAACTACGGCCCCTGGTCCCACCGACGGATCACCCCTGAGCGGATCCGCTGCGACACCAGCCGTTTCAATACCTATCGCTACAAGGGCCTGCCCCCCGAACCCATCGGCAGCGTAACCATCGACGCCCTCAAAGCCGCCCTGACCCCGGCCAAAACCGAAGATCTCTACTTCGTCCGCAATATCTACGGCACCCACGATTTCGCCGCGACCTACGCCGGACACCTGGCCAACATCAGCCGGATCAAAGCCCAACGTGCCAAACTGGAGAAATACAAGCATTACCCAAAAGCCAAAAAGTCAAAAGAATAAGATTGATATCATTTAATATATATCTAAGTTAATGGTGTTACAATTCAGTTAATAGATTATCAACAAAGGAGGGTGATTATGAAGAAACTTTCACTAATAACTTTTCTCGCTCTTGTGATGAGTACGGGAATCTATGCCGGAGGAGACAACGGCGCAGCATACGATGCCCAGGGCGGTGACCGGGCCTTTGTCGGAGTGGAGTTCGGGGGAGCCAAAGGGACCGTCGATACGCCTACAGGCACCTACAAGTCGGACTGGGACGCAAGTATCGGTTTGCGCGGGGGGTATTACAATGACGTTTCACGGATCTATCTCAGTTTGCACCATATCAATGATGACGAGGGCAAGCTTATCGACGGAACACTTAACCTTGAGGCAATGACTACTCCCTATGCACTCGGACCGACGATTCAAACTCGTTTTTTTGCCGGCGGACACCTGGGCGCCGTCCATATCAAAGCTGATAACCTGAATACCTCCGATACCGATTTCGCATACGGAATTCAGGGAGGTGTGCTTCTTGACTTTGGACAAAATGTCAATCTCGAAATAGGTGGACGCTATACCTGGAGTTCTTTGGAACTTGACAGTTTCCTGGGGACGTATGAACTCCAGCACTATTACTCACTTTACACTGGAGTCAATCTCACCTTCTAAGAGCGTCCGGAAAATTTTTTCCGCCGCTTTCCATTCCGCCAATCGTAGGCAGGAAGCTCATTTCCTTTCGCTATAATCCTCGTCAATACTTTCTTATCTTGGATGAAACGATGGCAACAAGCGACTTCTACATTCCCAAACCCTCCCCTTACGACCCCGACGAGCTGGGGCATTTCGGGATCTTCGGAGGACGCTACGTCCCCGAGACCCTGATGCCGGTCCTCGAAGAGCTTAAGCGCGACTACGAAGCGGTGCGCTTCGATCCGGAGTTCTGGCGGGAGGTGGAGTACTACTACCGCCACTACGTCGGACGCCCCAGCCCCCTCTACAAGGCGGCCAACCTGGGCGAAGAGCTGGGAGCGACCGTCTATCTCAAGCGCGAAGACCTCAACCATACCGGCGCCCACAAGATCAACCACACCGTCGCCCAGGCCCTCCTGGCCAAGAAGCTGGGCAAAAAGAAGATCATCGCCGAGACCGGCGCCGGGCAGCACGGCGTGGCCACCGCCACCGTCGCCGCGCTTTTTGGCCTGGAGTGCGAAATCTTCATGGGAGCCAAGGATGTGGCCCGCCAAGAGCTCAACGTCTTTCGCATGAAGCTCCTGGGCGCCAAGGTCCACGCAGTCCAAAGCGGCAGCCGCACCCTCAAGGATGCCATGAACGATGCCATCCGCCACTGGGTGACCCACGCCCGAGACACCTTCTACGTCATCGGCACCGTCGCCGGCCCCCATCCCTACCCGATGATGATCCGGGACATCCAGAGCATCATCGGCTGGGAGGCCCGCCGCCAGATCCTCGAAGTGGAAAACCGCCTCCCCGACACCGTCGTCGCCTGCATCGGCGGCGGCTCCAACGCCATGGGGATCTTCAACCACTTCCTCGGTGACGAAGGCGTCGAGTGCGTCGGCATCGAAGCGGGGGGTCGGGG
>JALSTG010000031.1 GCA_026983875.1 Campylobacteraceae bacterium | reverse complement strand
ACCGAGGCCCGAAGTTTTGCGGCGAAGGCCGTCGCTTCCGTATCGGCATCCTCTCCGCTGACGATCCGGGCGATCTCCCGGATCCGCCCCTCCTCCTCCAGGCTTTCGGCCCGACTCTCTCCGCCGGATTTTCGCACCAGGATATGCTGCGTTGCCCGGGCCGAGAGGTGGGGCTGGTGGCTGATGGCGAAGACCTGATGGCGCCGGGCCAAAGTATCGATCATCTCGGCGATAGCAATGGACTCGTCACCGCTGACGTTGGCGTCGATCTCGTCGAGAAAGAGGATCCGTTCTCTCCCCGCTTCCGCCGCGACGCTCATGAGAGCCAGACGCAGGCGGTTGAACTCGCCGCCGCTCAGGGTCGCCGTCCCCGAACCCTCCAAAAGCAGGTCGACCCGATCGATCCCTGTCTCGTCGAGTCCTTGCCGATCAAAGGCGAATGAGAGCGCCGGAAGTTTGAGCCGTTCCAGTATCGGAGCGATTCGTTGGCTCAGGCGCTCGGCCGCATCCTGACGTCCTTGGCTAACTGCTTCGGCAAGGAAGCGTAGTCCCTCTTCCTCTTCCTCGATGAAGCGCTCCAGCTCGCTGCGGTCGGCTTCGATATGCTCGTAGCCGGCCAGCTCCTCCTCTTTGACCCGCTTATACTCCAGAGCTTCGGTAATGGACCCGTAGCGACGGATCAGGGCCGAGAGCTTCTCCAGGCGGTCGAGTACCTCCTCCACCTCGATCTCATCGAGCTCTCGGGCCATCTCCTCCGTCTCCTCCAGATCGATACGCAACTGATTCATCGCTTCGCTGAACCAGCCGCCGTCGCGTTCCATAAGCGTGTAGAGCTCTACGACTCTTCCCTCCAGGTCAAAGAGTTTCGCCGCCTCTGCCGCCGCTTCCCTGATCCTATCCAGGCGAGAGAGGCGCTGTTTGATAGCCAGAAGCTCCTCAAACTCTCCCTCCTTGGGATTGACCGCCGCGATCTTCTCTATCTCGAAGCGGGCAAACTCGATCCGCTCTGCCAAAGAGCGCTCCTCCTCGATGATACGCTCCAGCTCCCGCCTCTTGGCTCGCCAGATCCGATATCGCCCGGAGTACTCGATGCGCAGTTTTTCGAAATCTGCCGCCTCTGCCCTAGCTTCCGCATCGAGAATCTCCAGGAGTCTACTGTTTTCAAAACCTCCCCGGTCCCGGACGCTCAGATACTCCACCGCCGGAGCCAGAAGTGCTTCCAGGCGCTTCTTAGAGACTCCCTGATCGTTGAGGATAAAACGGGTCCGTTCCTTGCGTACCGCCCGGATCGTCAGGGGATCCTCCAGGAGCAGATCCTCGGCATCGAGACCACCGGGCAGGTCCATCTCCAGTTCACAGAGTTTGGCTTCGCTGGAGCCTTTGCCGAGATTGGCCAGTATCGCCTGCATCAGCAGGGATTTGCCCGCGCCGCTTGGACCGGTGAGCACCACCAAGCCGGGGGCGAACTCCAGCTGCACCTCCCGGAAGCTCAGTAGATCTCGGATCAATAAGCGTCGGATCACCGGACGACTCCCTGAACGTGTTTCAACTCAGCCACTCCCGGTCTCCCCAGTGAAGTTTGTCCCGAAGCACCGCAAAGTAATTTCGCTCCTTTCGATGCAGCAATAATGCACCTTTTTTGGCGACTCCGACATGGATCGAGTCCCCCTCCTCGATGGCATAGCGCTCCTGACCGTCAACCGTAAGCATGGCTTCATATTTTTCAGTATCAAGATCGACGGTAAAGTCGGCCGGCACGACGAGTGGACGCTGATTGGTCAGAGAGTGGGCCAAAACCGGCGTCAAGATAAAAGCCCGGGTCAGGGGGTAGACCACTGGTCCTCCGGCTGCCAGGTTATAGGCCGTCGAGCCCGTGGGGGTAGAGACAATCAGACCGTCTCCCCGATAGGTGTTGAAGCGTTCTCCTTCGATAGAGGCGTTGACGATGACCATTTTGGAGGGGATGGGGCTGCTGACGACGATATCGTTGAGGGCGAAAAACTCCACCTTGGCCCCCGTGGCCTTACGGATATGTCCCCCCAGCATCAGACGCTGGTCGATTCGGCACTCCCCGGCAAAGAGCTGATCGAGAAAGACCTCCACTTCCTCGAGGGTCACGTCAGCCAGAAAACCCAGGTTCCCGGCATTGATCCCTACGACGGGCTTGTGCCAGCGGTAGCTGCGTCGCACCAGGGAGAGCAGGGTCCCGTCGCCTCCCAGGGAGACGAGAAAATCGCTCTCGGCACACATTTCCTCAAAAGGTACGCCCTCCTCTCCGATCATCTCGGCAGAGCGTTCCGCCAGCAAAACGCGAATCCCTCGCTTCTGAAAGGAAGATCGCACCTTTTCGTAGGTCGGGCGGATCTCCGGCGAGTCCGGCTTGAGGATAAAACCGGCCGTTTCGATTTTTTCCAAACCTTCCTGGGGCATCATCTTCCTTGATATTTTTAATGTTTCATCAGTAGAGATCTTTTTGCTTTATCGATTATACCCTACTCAAGCGCGTGCCAGCCGAAGCGTTACCGGCGCATGATCACTCCCGGTGATCTGATCGAGGATATCCGCATCAAGGATCCGCTCCTTGAGATCCTCCGAGACGAAAAAGTAATCGATCCTCCAGCCGACGTTTCGTTCCCGGGCCCGGGTTCGCATCGACCACCAGCTGTAGCGATCCGGTTCGTCGCCGTGAATGTATCTGAAGGTATCCACATAACCCGCTTCGATAAGCCGGTCGATCCAGGCCCGCTCCATCGGCAGGAAACCCGAGATCTCTTCGTTCTCCTTGGGGCGGGCCAGGTCGATGGGCCGGTGGGCGGTATTGACGTCGCCGCAAAATATGATGGAGAGCCCCTCTTTTCTGAGGCTTTCAATCCGCTCAAAGAAGCGCTCGTAAAATTCCATCTTGTAAGCCAGACGCTCTTCGTTGCGTTTGCCGTTGGGAAAATAGACGTTGAAAAAAGCGATCCCATCGAAATGAATCTCGTTGATCCGCCCCTCCTTTAGAATGTCAACTTCATAACACTCCGACACATAGTCAGGATCCACGTCGGCATAGAGGGCGACGCCAGACTGTCCTTTCTTGTGGGAGCTGCTGACGAAGAGGTGCCGATAGGCATGTTCGAAAAGATCTTGCGGGAACTGATCTGCTTCCGCCTTGACCTCCTGAAGTCCCAGGAGCGTCGGCGGCTCCTTGTCGATCCATTTGAGCGCTCCCTTTTTGGCCACGGAGCGGATACCGTTGACGTTCCAGGAGATGAAATAGTAAGGTTCGTCGGCCATAGTCTCTCCTTCTTTTTAGAAAGGATTATGCCTTAAGGCCTATTACGCCTCCATGAACAGATAAAACGACTCACCCTCTACCGTCGGCAAGCATCCATTCGACGCCCTTTTGGACGTGGATTGCCGTAGTATCGTAGAGGGGCACCGCCCCTTCTTGGATCAGCAATGCGATCTCCGTACATCCGAGGATCACCGCCTCCGCACCGCGATCGGCAAGACCGGAGACAATCTCTTCATAGGCCCTTCGAGACTCCTCCCGGGTCACCCCCATGCAGAGCTCATCATAGATTACCCGGTGGACCGTCCCACGCTCCTCCGCTTCCGGGATCAGGACCTCCAAATCAAAACGCTCCTGGAGACGACGGCGATAGAAGGGCTCTTCCATCGTAAAAGCCGTGCCCAGCAGCCCCACCTTTCGCACTCCGTCGGCACGTAGACGTTCACCCGTAGCGTCGGCAATGTGTAGGAGCGGAATGGAGACCGCTTCAGAAATATCGTCGGCAACTTTGTGCATCGTATTGGTACAGAGCAATACCCCTTGGGCGCCGCCCCGCTCCAGATCCAGGGCCGTCTCGGCGAGCCTCCGCCCCAATGCCTCCCACTCTCCTGCATGCTGGAGCCGCTCAATCGGTTCAAAGTCAACGCTTCGAAGCAGGATTTCTGCCGAATGCAGCCCTCCGAGCCTCTCCCGGACTCCTTCGTTGATCTGCCGATAGTATTCGGCGCTGCTCTCCCAGCTCATTCCTCCAATCAGTCCGATCCGCCTCATCATCTCTCTCCAATTTTGTTACTTTCGCTATGATACTCCAAATCTTCAGGGGAGCCAACAAATGTCGCAAAAAGATCAAGAAAAATGGGACCGAAAATATCTGGAAAATCCCGCCCTAAGAGAGCCTCGGCCTCCCCTGCGCCTGATCGATACCTGGGTCCCGCCGGGCGACGGCAATTCCCAAGCCCTCGATCTGGCTTGCGGCACCGGACGCAATGCCATCGCCCTGGCCCGCAAGGGCTGGAAGGTCGAGGCCGTCGATCTCTCTCCCGTGGCCCTGCAAATTTTGACGGAAGCGGCGGAAACAGCCGGAGTTCTCGCCTCGATCCGCACGGAGATGATCGATCTGGAAACCTTCAGTCCGCCCGTGAACTCCTACGACCTGATCCTCAAAGCCAACTATCTCGACCGCTCGCTGATTCGCCGGACGATTCCCGCACTGCGACCCGGAGGCCTCTATATCGTCGAGACCTACATGCACCATGCCGACAACGCCAAAAAAGATGCCAATCCCGACTATCTCCTCGCTCCCGGAGAGTTGAAAACACTCTTCGCAGAGGGCTTCGAAATCCTGCACTATGATGAGTTTTGGAACGAAAGCTACGAAATGCACCGTATGAGAAAGCAGGCTATCGTGGCGAAAAAGCTGTCGACCTAAGAT
>JALSTG010000030.1 GCA_026983875.1 Campylobacteraceae bacterium | reverse complement strand
TCGAAGATCTCCCGGATCTTCCCTTCGCTGTAGCTTCCCCGGGCAAAATGGAGTAAGAGTTTCATAAAGTCAAAGGGTCTCTCGACGCGCATGCATCCCGAGCTGAAGACCCGGTAGCGATAGCCGAAGAGCTTTTTGTTGTCGGTATCGTGGAGATAGACCGAGTATTTGTTGGGGAACATGAATTTGACCCGTCCCAAGGCGTTGCTCTCACTTGGAAACTGGACGAAGCGGTAGGGGATGGGGCGAGTATCGTGCTCGTAGCTGAAGAGTTTCTGCAAATCGGGCTCCACTTCGGGAGCGTTGGGTTTGTAGGAAGTAAAGACGTGGATATTGTGCTCTTTGAGATACTCGGGATGCTTTTTGAGCATCGGGATGAGATCCCGGCGCACCAGGTTGTCGGGGATGGTCCAGGTGGGATTGAGGACCATGTAGGTCATCTTCCCGTCAAAGATCGGCGTCGGCCGGTCGATGCGACCCACGACCACGTCACTGGAAAAGATCGCCCGTCCATTTTGATAGAAGCGCATCTTGAATTCGGGGACATTGACCTCTACATACTCTTGCTCCCAACTGTGGGGGTAGAGTTTGAGCTTTTCCAGGTTGACGAGGATTTTCTTGACATATTCGCTGCGAGGGGTGTTGAGGTAGTGGATCATTTTGTTTCCGATGAAGTCACCCGGAGGGAGCTTGAAGCGTTTGCGAAAGCTTCGGACCGCCTCGGCCAGCGCCCGGTCGAATTGGCTGTCTTCGGCGAGGCGTTTGGGGTAGTCCCCGAAGAATTTGAGCATCCGTTTGATCTGGGGGATTCGGCTGTCGCTATCGCCCGGGCGGAGTTTTCGCCCCTCGGATAGTCGGGGAAAGTCTGGCATCTCTCGGTATTTTTGAAGCATTGCCACCAGGCGTCGATAGCGACCCTCCAAAGGAATCTGGCGACGGAGATAGGCGTCGAGTCTTCCGCTTTTGAGTTGAGCAAGGAGTTGCTTGGGGTCGGGGAGTTTTTTGGGTTTGATATCCCAGGCGGCATGGATATCCTGGGTCTCTTTGAGCCGTTGGAGTTTGCGCTGTACCAAAGGCCAGTCTACATCGCCGATTCGTAGAAAATGGAGTACCTGCATCAAAGCATCGCTCATCATCACATCGAGACGGGCTTGGGCCTTGGGGATCTCCGAAGCCGGGATCTCTCCATTTTCGAGAGTGAAAGAGAGCTGATTGATCTGGCGGCGGTTGTAGTTTTTGTGCTGGTAGTTGTAGAGAGGATTTTGGAGCACATTCATCAAGGCCGCGTAGTTGGAGGCATTTTCGGGGCCGACCCAAAGGGGACGGTAGTTGTTGAGCCGATAGAGCGACGCCAGATAGGCGCGAAAGGGACTCCGGAGCTTGGCATTGAGGGTTTCGGCGATTTGCGTCGTCAGTTTTGTCTCCGGCTCCGAAGGGTTCGGTGTTCCCTGCAGATGGGAGAAGACCAAAGGCAACAGAAGCATCAGCCGTAAAATATATTTTTGCACACTCTTTCCTCGTAAAGGGTTTCCGATAGCCTACCCGGGAAAATTAAACAAGGTTCTTTATTCGGCCTCTTCCGAGTAGAGGAAGTCTTCAAAGAGATATCGGTGATCTTCGGGAAGATGATCGTAGAGGGTGTAGGCGAGTTTGCGGATCTCCCAGAGGGCTGACTTGTTGCTTCGAAGCGCCAGGAAATTCTGGAGGCTGCGGGCGTTGATTGTCCAGGTGAGCTCGGTTTTGTAGCACTCGGGGAGGGCGAATTTGGCATAGTCGTTGCTGATCCCCTGCTTCAGCAGGCTTTGGAGGTTGTTCAGAGCCCGGATAGACGCGCGGTCGACTTCTTCATGATGGGTCAGGACGATGAAATGTGACGCACCCTCGAAATCGTTCTCATCGAAGGGTTCGGTTTCCTTGAGCTCTTTGAGGGTGTAACGGGTGCTTTTGACGCTCAGACTCGCCATCCGGTGGCGGGCGAGTTCTTGCAGCAGTGCCCGGCTGACCCCCTGAATGTAGAAGGTGTAGACCAGATGTTCCAGGGTCGAGGCGTGTTTGTATTTGTTGCCGACCCGGTCGATAAGGGCCCGATCCTTTTCTCCGCCCTCGTCGCTCTTGTCGAAACTTTGCCAACAGGTGCGGATGGCATGGGCGCAGACCTCCAACGGCGTATAGTGCAGCAGTGTCACCTTCATGGCGGCCCCTTTTGGCTTTTGGATACAATTATAGCCAAAAAGCAAAGGCGGTTTGATGGAGCCTTTTGAACGTTTTTTCCCCCTACAGGATGATTTCCGCGACCCCTTTTCCCGGGACAGAGATCGGGTTTTGCACTCTTCGAGTTTCCGGAGACTGGAGTACAAAACCCAGGTCTTTCTCAACCACGAAGGGGACTACTTTCGTACCCGTCTCACCCACTCTCTGGAGGTGAGCCAGATCGCTCGTACTCTTTCCCGTCAGTTGCAGCTCAATGAGACCCTCTCCGAAGTGATCGCTCTTTCGCACGATCTGGGGCATACGCCTTTCGGGCATGTCGGAGGGGATGAACTCGATCGCCTGCTCAAAGCCGACGGCCATCGCAACGGATTTGAACACAATTTCCAATCCTTTAGGGTCCTGACGACGCTGGAAAAGCGCTATCGGGATTTCGACGGGCTCAATCTCACCTTCGCTACCCTCGAAGGGGTCCTCAAGCACTCCCCGCCTTACGACAAATCTTTTCTTCCCGATTGGGTGCGCAAAAGTTTTGATCTGACGAAGCACCCTTCCCTGGAGGCGATGGTAGTCGATCATGCCGACGAGATCGCTTACACCAGCCACGACATCGACGACGGAGTCAAATACGGCCTCATCGGTTTTGAAGATCTGCACGATTTACGGATGAGCAGACGCGTCGATGCGATGGTGCAAGCCGAAGGGGTGCGAGAGGGAGAGCAGCTCTACCGTCACCGTTTCGTCGCCGCGTTGATCAAGCTTCTGGTCGAGGATCTCATCGCTTTCAGCACTCCAAAGGTCGAGCCTCTGCGCCGTGATGTGCCGCTTTGCGCCTTTCTCGACGCTTCCGAACCCCTGCCCGTAAGCTTCTCCCCCGACACGGCTACGGAGCTCAAACGTCTCAAAAAACGGCTCTATCAGAAGCTCTATCGTCACGAGAAAATTGTTCGCAAGATGCATGCAGGCAAAGAGTGCGTCCGGGCTCTCTACCGGGCCTACGGCGAAGATCCCGACCTGCTCCCCTCCGCCCAGCGCAGCCTTCTTGAGCATAGGGCTCTGCATCGGGTCGTTGCCGATACTATCGCCTCCATGACCGACCGCTACGCTCTCAAGAGCTACCACGAGATCTATGGGATTGCTTTCTGAGTCCGCATTATCCGAAGCAGGAGAAAGAGTTTCGCTATAATGCGCGCGATTCACTATGATTCGTATTTTTACATTTAGGAACGACCTACCCATGCAAAAGATCAAAAACATCGCCGTCATCGCCCACGTCGACCACGGCAAGACCACTCTCGTCGACGGACTGCTTCAGCAGTCGGGAACCTTTGCCGCCCACCAGGAGGTGGAGGAGCGGGCCATGGACAGTAACGACATCGAAAAAGAACGGGGCATCACCATCCTCTCCAAAAACACCGCCATCACCTACGGAGATCACAAGATCAACATCATCGACACCCCGGGCCACGCCGACTTCGGCGGGGAGGTTGAGCGGGTGCTCAAGATGGTCGACGGGGTGCTTCTGCTCGTCGATGCCCAGGAGGGGGTCATGCCCCAGACAAAATTCGTCCTCAAAAAGGCGATCGAACTGGGCCTCAAGCCCATCGTCGTCGTCAACAAGATCGACAAACCCGCCGCCGAGCCCGAACGGGTCGTCGACGAGGTCTTTGACCTGCTGGTGGCCCTGGAGGCCAGCGACGAGCAGCTGGAATTCCCCGTTCTTTACGCCGCGGCTCGGGACGGCTACGCCAAATGGGATCTCTCCGACGAAAACAAAGATCTCACGCCGCTTTTTGAAGCGATTCTGGAGCATGTTCCCTATCCGGAGGGCAGCCCCGACGCATCGACCCAGGCTCAGGTCTTCACTCTCGACTACGACAATTTTGTCGGCCGTATCGGAATCACCCGCATCTTCAACGGCCGGGTGAAAAAGGGCGACGAGTACATGCTCATTAAAGCCGACGGAGAAAAGGCCAAAAGCCGGGTGAGCAAACTTATCGGTTTCCGGGGGCTCGACCGGGTCGAGATTGACGAGGCGGAGGCGGGGGACATCGTCGCCGTCGCCGGCTTCAACGACATCGACGTGGGCGATACCGTCGCCGACCCTGCCAATCCGGCGCCCCTCGATCCCCTGCACATCGAGGAACCGACCCTCAGCGTCATCTTCAGCGTCAACGACGGCCCCCTCGCCGGCACCGAGGGCAAACATGTGACCTCCAACAAGATCCGCGAACGCCTGGAGAAGGAGATGGAAACCAACATCGCCATGCGGATGGAGCCCCTGGGAGACGCCAGCTTCAAGGTCTCGGGACGGGGTGAACTGCAGATCGGCATCCTTGCGGAGAATATGCGCCGAGAGGGCTTCGAATTTCTCCTGGCCCGCCCCGAGGTGGTGATCAAGGAGGAAAACGGCGTGCGCATGGAGCCCTTTGAGCATCTGGTCATCGACGTTCCCGAGGAGTATCAAGGCACCGTCATCGAAAAGTTGGGCAAGCGCAAGGCGGAGATGGTCTCCATGACTCCCATGCCCGACGGCACCGTGCGTATCGAGTTCGAAATCCCTGCCAGGGGCT
>JALSTG010000029.1 GCA_026983875.1 Campylobacteraceae bacterium | reverse complement strand
AAGAGATGCCCTGGGACTCCAATACGACCTGGGGATTACGCCACAGCTTCCCCAACGACCGGTCCGGGGTTTCGACATCCGCAATCCCATCCACTGGCACCGCCTCAAAGCCCAAATCTTCGACCCTCATGTCGATAAGGAAAAACTGGCCGCCCGCTTCAAAAGTGCCGAGACTATCGGACACTACACCTATATCAAGAGCAAGGCTGGCCGAGACGTTCCCCAGTATTTTCCCATGCCCTACCGGGATTTCATGAAGAGACTGCCTATCAAGCGCCAGGCGATCCTCTATGCCATCGCCCGCCAGGAGAGCCGCTTCATTCCCGCTTCGGTCTCCGGCTCTTTCGCCCTGGGGATGATGCAGATCATGCCCTTTCTCGTCGACCATTTGAAAAAGCAGCGAAAAGAGTCCGTCGACTACGACGATCTTTTCGATCCCATCACCGCACTCCGATATGCCAACACCCATCTCGACTACCTCACCTCCTGGCTTCACCATCCTCTCTTCGTCGCCTACGCCTACAACGCCGGAATCGGCTTTACCAAGCGCCTGATCCGTCGAAAGGATCTCTTCGAAAACCGCAGTCCCTACGATCCCTGGCTCAGTCTGGAGCGTGTCGGGAACGAGCAGGCCAACGACTACGGCAAGAAGGTCCTGAGCAACTACGTCATCTATATGAACAAACTGGGCTATCCCCTGCGTATCACCGATCTGCTATCGGTCATCCACCGGCCGGAAATCACCGACCGCTTCAGGAAACGAACGCCGTGATTCTCCGCCTCAAGGACCAGGCCATCTCCAAAGCGCTCGCCCTCGCGATCAATGCCAAAATCTCCTCCTACGGTAGCGTCACCAAACTCCGCCTCAACAGCTGTAGCCGGATCATCGAGGTCGAACTCGACCTCAAAGGAGAGGTCATGCCCCTACGCCTGACCCTGCGGGATTATCGTTTTGTGCACCGAGAGGGGAAACTCTATCTCTCTATCGGAACAATTGAGTCCTCCCGAAGATGGATCGAGTCTCTCGCCGACGATTATCTCCGAAACCGGGAAGTCGAGCTGCCGGAAAGGTACGGAAAACTCATCGAAAAGCTCCTCTGAAGGATCAGTCGAGATCCCATCCCCGCTTTCGGAACATCCATCCCTGCAAAAGACCCCGAAAAAGAAAAAAGGCCATAAAGCTGATCCACAGGGCATATCCGAAAGGCAGAACGAATCGCAGGAGATAGTAGGCACAGAGATAGAGCAGCGTGGAGGCAAGCACGGCATTGCGCATCGAACGCACGGCCGTCATCCCGATGAAGATCCCGTCGTAGATAAACGCGGCAAACGCCAAAAGCGGCAGAATCGCAGCCAGAGGCAGAAGCTCGGAGACGCCGAGTATCACGCCCTCCTGGTCGGTAAAAATTCTCACGATCCGCTCGCCTCCCAAGGCATAGAGGAGTGAAAAAGCGAAAGCAAGGCCCGCCCCCCAAGCCAAAGAGAGCCTGACGGCCGCAAAAAACTTCTCCCGGTCACCGGCTCCGTAATATCGGCCCGTCAGACTCTCAGCCGCATTGGCGAAGCCGTCGATCGCAAAACTCATCCAGATCATAAACTGCATCATAAGGATCATGACCGAAAGGGTCGTCTCTCCCTCTCTCGCCGCCTGGGCATAGAAGAAAGCCAGAGCGAAGGTCAGGGCGACCGTCCGAATGAAAATGTTGCGATTGACGTGAAAAAAACGCCGAAGCTCTTCCCAACGGAGTATCTCCGCTATTACGGGCCGCCTTAAAACCTTCCGATAACGACCCAAGAGCCAAAAACCGTAGCCCAGGCCCAGGGTCTGGGCGACGACCGTTCCCCAAGCCGCTCCCGCAATCCCCCACCCCAGGCCCTGAACGAAATAGAGGCTGCAGAGAATATTGACCAGGTTAACCAGGAGCGTGATGTAGAGCGGATATCGGGCATTTTGCATCCCGAAGAAAAATCCGCTTAGGACATAAAAGCCCAAAGCCGCCGGTGCCGTCCAGATACGAATCGTGAAGTACTCTCTGGCCAGCCCCTCGTAGCCGGGCTCTATCCCGAGCAACCAGGCGCCCAGGTCGAAGATCGGAGAGTGCAGAAGAAGAAGCATGCCGGCGAGCGCCCCGGCAAGCAACAACGCCCTCCAGAGGGTCAGACTCAGCTCCCGATGACTCCCGGCACCGAATCCCTGTGCCACCATTCCCGTCGTTCCCATCCGTAGAAAACCGAAATTGCTGTAAAGAAACATGAAAATCATCCCCGCTACTCCGAGGGCCGCCAGGTGGGCCGCCGAGAGGTGACCCATCAGCGCCGTGTCGACCGAACTGAGCAGAGGCACGGAGATATTGGAGAGGATATTGGGAAGAGCCAGACGCAGAATCTCACGATTCATGATGCCACCCCACCTTCCTTTTGGGGGATTGTAGCGCATTTTTTCCCACAAGGTTCCGGCTCGCCCTCACTTCGCCTTAAAAGGATATAGATATAATCATGCTCATGTCTGAAACCTATATCAGAATCGAACGCGAAAAGGCGGATGTTTTTCTATACTGTAGCGATCACTGGACGCTCGACGGCGCTCATCGCATCACCAAAGAGATGATGCGGATCCACCTGCCCCAAAAGGCCCGATGCATCATTGATTTCTCAGGGGTGGAAGGCTTCGACACCGCCGGAGTCCTTCTCCTGCTCGACCTTCAGGAGGCCCTGCACAAACAGGGCAACCTCTGTGATCTCACCGGCCTGAGCGAAAAACAGCAGAAGATTTTGGAACTGGTCAAAAGAGGCTATTCCGAAGCGCCGCTTCCTCAACGCAAAGAAGGAATCCTCGAGCGCCTCGGTCGGGCGGCTTATGACGAGCTTCAGGTTTTTCGGGATTTTCTAAGTTTTCTGGGCGAACTTTCCGCCCGGACCTTCGGCCTCTTTCTCAAACCCGGCAACTTCCGTTTCAAAGAGACCGCCTACCATATCGAGCACTCGGGGGTCGACGCACTTTTCATCATCGCCCTCACCTCCATCCTGGTCGGACTGGTCATCGCCTACGAGAGCCTGGTGCAGTTGGCCCAATTCGGCGCCGATATCTATGTCGTCGACGGGATCGGAATCTCCATTACCCGAGAGCTGGGGCCCATGATCACCGCCATCGTCATCGCGGGACGCAGTGCCTCTTCCTATACCGCGGAGATCGGCACGATGCGTCTGACCGAAGAGATCAGTGCCATGAGGACCATGGGCTTCGATCCCTTCTATTTTCTGGTCATCCCCCGAATCGTGGCGCTGATGCTGGCCCTGCCGTTACTGATCTTCTTCTCCGATGTCATGGGGATTCTCGGCGGAATGCTCGCCAGCAAAGCCCAGGTCGACATCTCCTACTCCTTCTTCCTCCAGCGCCTCCAGGAGGTTTTAGCGGCCAAACATTACATCCTGGGAATGATCAAAGGGCCCTTTTTCGCCCTGATCATCGCCGCGACGGGGTGTTTCCACGGCTTCAGGGTGACGGGCGATACCGAAAGCATCGGGATCGAAACCACCGCCAGCGTCGTGCATGCGATCTTTTTCGTCATCGCCTGTGATGCACTCTTTGCAGTGATCTACACCCAGTTGGGATACTGAAATGGCTCCGATCATCGAAATGCGCAACATCGTCACCCGCTTCAGCGAGACGGTCGTCCATAACGGAGTGAATCTGACGGTCAATCCCGGAGAGATCTACGCCATACTCGGCGAGAGCGGAACGGGCAAGTCGGTTCTCGTCAAAGAGATCATCATGCTCCTCAGACCCGCCTCGGGAAGCATCCGCGTCCTGGGCAAGGACTTGAGCCAAATCGACTATCGTCAACAGCAGGAGCTGCGGCGCAGTTGGGGCGTCCTCTTCCAGTTCGGGGCACTCTTCACCTCCCTCACCGTCGCAGAGAATATCGCCCTGCCGATCAAGGAGTATACAAAAGTACCTAACAGCCTGCTCCAGAAGATCATCCGGGAGAAGCTCGATATGGTCGGCCTTCACAGTCGTGCCGCCAGCCTCTACCCTTCCGAACTCAGCGGCGGCATGATCAAACGCGCGGCCCTGGCCCGCGCCCTGGCCATGGATCCGAAGCTTCTTTTCCTCGACGAACCCACCTCGGGACTCGACCCCATCGGTGCCCGGGCCTTTGACCGGCTCATCGTCGATCTCAGGGATGCTCTGGACATCACGGTCGTCATGATCACCCACGATCTGGATTCGATCTTTACCATCGTCGACCGGATGGCCGTCCTGGCCGACAAAAAGGTCGTCGCCGAAGGAACCCTCCGGGAGGTCCTCGCTTCCGATCATCCCTTCGTGGAACGCTTTTTCAAAAACGAATATATTTCAAAAAGATTTATGGGTAAAATATCGTCAGAGGAATCAACACAAAAGGCCGGAAGTTCCCATGTACAGTAAGATCAATTATACTATTGTCGGTCTTTTTGTCTTGATCTTTACGGTTTTGGCGTTGGGTTTTGCCTTCTGGCTCGCCAAATACGGTTTTGAAGAGAAATACGATCTTTACCGGATCTACTTCGATGAGCCGGTAGACGGTCTGAGCATCGATTCCACCGTCAAACTCAAAGGCGTTGACGTCGGCAAGGTCAACGCCATCGAACTCGATCCGAAGGATATTGAGCGTATCCGCGTCCTGATCCGACTCAAACACGGGACTCCCGTTACCCGGGGAATGTATGCAGTCTTGAAACTCCAGGGAATCACCGGCCTCTCTTACGTCCAGATCGAAGGGGGAAAACGGGGAGAACCTCTCTTGA
>JALSTG010000028.1 GCA_026983875.1 Campylobacteraceae bacterium | reverse complement strand
CAAGATCGTCCAGCCCAAGATTATCGTCTGCGGTGCCAGCGCCTACCCCCGGGAGATCGACTTTGCCAAATTCCGTGAAATTGCCGACGAGGTGGGAGCGATTCTCTTTGCCGACATCGCCCACATCGCGGGCCTAGTCGTCGCCGGAGAGCATCCCAGTCCCTTCCCCCACGCCCACGTAGTTACTACCACTACCCACAAGACCCTGGCCGGCCCCCGAGGCGGCGCCATCATGACCGACGACGAAGAGATTGCCAAAAAGATCAACTCCGCCATCTTCCCCGGTCTTCAGGGCGGCCCTCTGGTCCATGTCGTCGCCGCCAAAGCCGTCGGTTTCAAACACAATCTTGCTCCCGAATGGAAAACGTATGCCAAGCAGGTCAAAGCCAACGCCAAAATCCTTGCCAAGATTCTGATGGAGCGGGGTTACGACGTCGTCAGCGGCGGCACTGACAATCACCTGGTCCTGGTCAGCTTCCTCGACAAGGAGTTTAGCGGCAAAGATGCCGACGCCGCTTTGGGCCGGGCGGGCATCACCGTCAATAAAAATACCGTCCCCGGCGAGACTCGCAGTCCTTTCGTCACCAGCGGTATCCGCATCGGCTCCGCCGCCCTGACCCGCCGCGGAATGAAAGAGGCGGAATTCGAGCGTATCACCCATCGCATCGCCGACGTTCTCGACCGCATCGACGACCATGCCTTCCAGGAACAGGTCCGGGAAGAGATGAAAGAGTTGGCTCTCAATTTCGTCATCTATGATCGACCGATCTACTAATACGCCTCCCCTAAAGGAGACCCTGAAGGAACTGGCCGCCGAAGCGGACCGTTATTACCTCAAATCTTCCTCAATTGTCGAAACCCTTCACTACCGTGGGCGGACCTTCTACAGCAAATTTCGCCGGATTGACAGTTCCCCCAACGCTACCCTCCTCTCTCAGCACCTCAACAAAGAGATCACCCTTGCACTTCCGTTACTGCAAGAGGGGAAAGGCGACAAGCTGATTATCGAGTACCTCGGTGACGAGCCGGAACGTTTTTTGCAGACCCTGATCCGGCTTTTTGCCCACCTGGGGTTCCAACAATACCGGATCTTTCAAGGGAAATATAAAGACCGCCGCATCGTCATACTCCCTCTTCCTAAACAGACACTGAATGAGCTTCATGATCTGGGAAGCCGTCTCTCCGATATGCTTGAAACCCGTCTGAGCAAATCGTGGCGCATCCTCCCGGATAGACGACTCCCGGAGGATTACAATATCTACACCCTTCCCTATGGATATATTAACTAATATAACACTTAGATTTTTTAGGTTATAATCGACCAATATCCCACCCCGGAGTCCTGCATGAACGATCATAATCTCGACGACCTTATCATCGGCGAACCCGGTCCCGGAGGGGGCAAATCCAAAAGCCTCCTTTCCCTCATCGCCTTGGCCCTTATCATTCTGATCGTCGGCGTCTTGCTGGCCAAACTGATTTTTGGCGGTTCCGAAGAGACCGGCAAAGAAGAGACGACGGAACTCAGCGGCATTGTCACGCCCGAGAAGCGTGCTCCCGACCTACCCCAGGCAAAACCGGCAGAAAAAGTTCCAGATGAGCTCAAACCCATCAGTCATGAAACCATGCCGGAAAGCGACGAGCTCAAGCCTCTGGCACCTTTAACTCCACCCAAAGCCCAGCCCAAGCCGAAACCGAAACCTCAGGCCCGACCCAAGCCGAAACCTCTTCCCAAGCCCAAACCCAAACCGAAACCGGTCTCGAGGAAGCCTGCTACCAAGCCAAAGCCTGCGGAACTTTTCAAAAAGAGAGAAGCCGCTGCTTCCGCACAAACGGGAACAGCCATGAAAAGCTACTATATCCAGCTCGGATCCTTCAAACGGATGCCCGATCAGAAGTTTCTGGACAAAATCAAGGCCGCCGGTTACAAACCCGTCATCGTCAAGAGTGGAGAAATGATCAAAGTCCGTATCGGTACGTACCCCTCCTACGGAGATGCCAAAGCCAAACTGCCTCAGATCAAGGAGCAGTTGGGCATCGACGGGTTTGTCGTCAGGAAGAAGTGATGCTCCGCAGCTACCTCTTCGACCAGTTGACCCCTGTTGCCCTATACGGCGAGATCAAGAAGCTCTACCCCAATGAGGTCACCATGCTCTTCGAGAGTGTCGTCACCTCCGAAGAGGGCAACTTCAGCTTCATCGTCGTCGGTGCCAAAGAGCGCTTGACCTATAAGGACAATAAAACGCTTTATACCGATCAAAGCGGTACGACCCGCGAACTGGAGGAGGACCCTTTCGATTTTCTCCAGCGTTACTACCGACGCCTAGATGTCCAACGCTATCAGGCCATCGCCCGTAAGGCGGGATTCTCCTTCGTCGACGGCTTTATCGGCTTTATCGCCTACGATATGGTTCGAGTCTTCGAGCCGGTTCTGCGGGAATGGATGGACGATCTTTATGACCCTCTACAGACACCCGACCTTGATCTCATTCGCCCCAGACTCATCATCGGCTTCTCCCACAAAAGCTCGGAATTGACCCTCATCGATCCGGGAGGAGAGAACCCCGAGCTTCTAGAAACAGTTGCCGAGCTTCTCCCCAAGCCCCATCAACCACTCCCTTTCCAGCCTGCGAAGCTGAAGGGGGAGGGGGAGTTCTCACTCTCTGCAGAGCGTTTTATGGAAATCGTCGACGAGGCCAAGGAGCATATTCGCGCCGGAGATGTCTTTCAGATGCTCCCCTCCAACCGTTATACTCAGAAAGGCCACGTCGATCCCCTCAGCTTCTATCGGGTCCTACGCTCCAAAAACCCCTCTCCCTACCTCTTTCTCCTGGATTACGAGGTATTCAGTATCTGTGGCTCCTCCCCCGAGGTCATGGTCCGGCTGACGCAAGGGGAGATCCTCCTTCGCCCTATCGCCGGCACCCGCAAGCGCGGAGCCACCCCCCAGCGGGATCACGAACTGGAGCAGGAGATGCTCAGCGATCCCAAGGAGTGCGCCGAGCACCTGATGCTGGTGGATCTGGGACGAAACGACGTAGGCCGGGTCGCCCGGACCGGGACGGTGGAGGTCCCGGAGATGATGCGGGTAGAAAAGTACTCCCATGTCATGCACATGGTCAGCGATGTCGTCGCCCAGATCGATGAGGGGAAGGATATGTTCGACCTCTTCCGGGCTACCTTCACCGCCGGGACCATGACCGGAGCCCCCAAGATCAAAGCGATGGAACTCATTGCCCGCTTCGAAGGGCTCAAACGGGGCTTTTACAGCGGGAGTGTAGGCTACTTCTCCTTTACGGGAGATATGGACTCGGCCATCGCCATTCGAACCGCTTTGATCCAGCCCGATCGCATCATCCTCCAGGCCGGTGCCGGCGTCGTCGCCGACAGCAAACCGGAACTCGAAGAGCTCGAAGTCCGCAACAAACTCATGGCTCTCTTGAGTACCCTCAAAGAGATGGAAGGCTTTAGGCCCGACCAGCCGCTCCTTATCCTGAAAGAGAGCGAATCCTAAATCACTCGCATCCTTTATCTCTCGGCCAACTCAGTGATCATGGGTCGCGGCATACTCGGGAGTGCAGAAGATACCGCAGTGACATTTTCCCTCTTCGGGCACCTCATGCTCAATAGCAGGCTTACAGGGGCAGAGTCTGTCGTCGGCACTGACGTGATTTCCCTGCTCATCCTCTATGACCATGAAGCAGGGGCACCAGCGCTTGCCGTAAAGCATCTTATGGCGGGCCAGCCCCATGAGGACCCCTTCGTTCACCTCCTCATTGGGGTTATAGACCCAACCAAACTGCTTGCAGACCTTGTCGGTGAACTTTTTGGTCTTTTCCAGCTCTTTGAGAAATTCATCGGAGCTCATATCGATCTGTTGCATCTCTATCCTCCTTTTCTTTATCCCATCCTACACGGTTCATGGATCGACGATGCTGAAATCTGCGATCTCCTCCACTCATTTAAGGGATATTGTCTCCAATCGAAGCGTCCGAAGGTTTGATTTCAGTTAATCAAGAGAGGATAAAATCGTTCTCATGGAAAAGATACCTACGCCAAAACCCGTCAAGATTCTCATGATCGAGGATGACCCCGAATTCGCCGAACTGCTGACGGAATATCTCGCCCGTTTCAATATGCAGGTGACCAACTATGAAGATCCTTTCCTCGGAGTCAGCGCCGGCGTGCAAAACTACGATCTGTTGCTGCTGGATCTGACACTTCCGGGAATGGACGGCCTAGAGGTTTGTGAAGAGGTGGTCCGAAAATACAATATTCCCATCATCATCTCCTCCGCCCGCAGCGACATCGAGGACAAGGTCAAGAGCCTGGAGCTCGGGGCCGACGACTACCTCCCCAAACCCTACGATCCCAAGGAGCTCTATGCCCGGATCGTCTCCCTCCTGCGCCGCTACCAAAAGGGAGCCGCCGCGGGACAGGAGCCCGTCAGCGAATACGAAATCAAAGGCGATACCATCTATCACCACGGACAACCTTTGCATCTGACTCCGGCCGAGTTCGATATCCTCTCCCAGCTTATCCGTAAGCAGGGTATTACCCTCTCGAGGGAGCAGCTCATCAACCAATCGACAGTCATGAGCGACAGCTCCCAAAAGAGCCTGGACGTCATCATCAGCAAGATCCGTTCCAAGCTCGGAGATCCCAAATCTATCCAAGCTGTCCGGGGCGTAGGGTACAAACTTGTTTAGACGGCTGCGTATCCGCTCACTGCGCAGCAAGATCGATCTGGTCTTCGCCTTTGCGCTCATCCTTCTCATCACCCTCTTTACCGCCCTGCTCAAACGCTCCATCGACCGTTCCTTGGAAGAGATCCAGCTTC
>JALSTG010000027.1 GCA_026983875.1 Campylobacteraceae bacterium | reverse complement strand
TGTCATGGTCTCTTTCCTTCTTCATATTCGGAACCTCGGAGGCTCCTCTTTCGTCGTCCGAATCGAAATATCCGAACCCGTCCCAAAGGCCTGTGGGCCCCTGGAAAGGATCCGTATATTTTAAAATGTCAATCTATCTTCGGCATGCATCATCCCAGTGCCCAGAGGAGATAGGCTCCAAAAAGGATCCGGTAGATCCCGAAAGGAACGAAAGTGAAGCGGGAGAGAAATGCCAAAAAAAGTTTGATCGTCAGCCACGCCACGGCAAAGGCGACTACGAAGCCCAGCAGATAGGGCCCCCATTGGGCCCCGGCGAAGTCGTGATAGTGCTTGAGCAGATCGTATCCGCTGACTGCCGCCATAACAGGTATCGCCAGAAGGAAGGAGAACTCTGCCGAGGTCTTGCGGTCCAGCCCTGCCAGAAGCCCGCCGATGATGGTCGCTCCGGCCCGGGAAGTACCGGGAATCAAGGAGAAAACCTGAGCAAAACCCACCGCCAGCGCCTGCATGGTCGTGACCTTCTCCACGTCGGTGACCCGCACCTTCGCCTCCTCTTTGTAGAAATACTCCACGAGGAGGAAGACGATTCCCCCGATGATGAACATCCACGCCACCACATGAATGCTAAAAAGCGCTTTGACCTGATGGCGAAGTACGAAGCCGATCACCCCCAAGGGGAGAAAGGCAAGGATCAGTTTTTTCCACAGTTCGATCTTTTTCAGACTCAGCTTCTCCCGATAGATCAGCATTACCGCGAGGATCGCCGCAAACTGGATGATGACGTCGTAGGCTTTGGTCAGATCGCTCTGGGCGATACCGAGCCAATGCTCGACGACGATCATATGCCCCGTAGAGGAGATGGGGAGGAACTCGGTGAAGCCCTCCACGACTCCGATGACGATCGATTCCAGATAGGTCATAGTGCTTTTCTCACAGTTTCAAAGATAAACGCCCTCAGATCATCCGGGCGAAGTAGCCCTCTTCCTTGGCCATCAGCTCCTCGGGCGTTCCCTCGTCCACCAGCTTTCCCTCCTCCAGGACGAAGATGCGCTCCGCCTTTTCGATGGTGCTGAGACGATGGGCGATGGTGATCACCGTCCGGGGCCGCAGGTACTTCTCCAAAGCAGCAAAAAGCCGTGCTTCGGTATGGACATCCAGCGCCGAGGTGGACTCGTCGAAGATTACCACCTTCGGATCGAGAAGAATCATACGCGCGATGGCGACTCTCTGGCGCTGGCCGCCGCTGAGGCGCACGCCGTCGCGACCCACAACCGTCTCCAGCCCCTCTTCGAGAGCGGCAATCACCTCTTCAAGCTGAGCGATGGCGATGGCTTCTCGTAGACGATTCTCCTCGACCTTCCGCCCCAACGTCAGATTGAACCGCATTGTATCATTAAAGAGCTTGGGATGCTGGAGAATCAGGTGGACATGACGGCGAATCGTCGGCAAGGGGATCTGCCGGGAAGCGACACTGTCGTAACGGATCTCCCCCTCCTCCACGGGGTAGAAACCGACCAGAAGGTTGGCCAGGGTCGTCTTGCCGCTGCCGCTGGGGCCGACGACGGCGACCTTGGATCCCGCGGGAATCTTCAAGGTAATATTTTTTAATATCTTACGATCTTTTCGATAGGAGAATGAGAGGCTATCGGTCTCTATCGCCACCGAGTCCTTGCCCGTGAAAGGGTCCCGCCCCTCCCGAACGGTCGGCTCAACCTCCATCCCGAAGACCCCGTCGATCCGTCGGCAGGCCGCACGGGCCGAAGCCAGGGCATACTGGAAATTGATCACATCCTGGGTCGGGGTCATCATGATCCAGAGATAACCGAAGATCGCCAGCATCATCCCGACGCTCAGGTCGCCGTAGGCCACGGCAAGGATACTGACGGAACGAAAAAGCTCGTAGCCACTGAGAAAAACCAGAAAGGACAGACGCATCGCCCGGTCGCTGCGGTAGCCGAACTCTACCGACCGGTCCCTCAGAGACAAGGCCTGGCGGATGATCCGGGCGAAAAAGTACTCCTCTTTGTTGGCCGCCCGGATCTGCTGGAAAAGCTCCAGGGTATCGGTCAGCGCCGACTGGAAGGCTTCGACCGCCTTGTTCTCCTCCCGTTTGAGGCGTCCGACTCTCCGGGCGAGCTTGGCGGTAAAGAAGACGACCACCGGATTGGTCAAGAGGATAAAGAGCGCCAGCTTCCAATCGATCGCCAAAAGCACGGCGGCGGTAAAGAGCAGCGTCAAAATCGAGATGAGAAATTTACTAACGGTCGTACCGATAAAGGTATCGACGGTAGCGATATCAGTAACCAGGCGGGAAGCGATGGCTCCGGCGGATCGGGTCTCGTACTCCTTGAGGGAGACCCGGGCCAGATGCTCCGTGGCACTCCGGCGCAGATGATAGGCCAGATCCTTGGAGATTCCCAGAAATGTACGTACCTGATAGACGTTGAGGAGAAAGCCCAGTCCCCGGAGAATGACGACGACCGCCAGGAAAAAGAAGACATAGCCTTCCAGACTCATGGGCATGATATGTGTCGCCACCCACGAGGTCAGAGTATCGCTCTTCTTCAGCAGCAGCTCGTCCACCAGCATCGGGATGAAGAGCGGGATCAGCACCGTCAAGATCGTCGCGAGGATCGCCGCGGCGTTACCCCGAAGCAGCGCACCGCGATAATGCAGCGTCCGGCGGATCAGGTCGGCGAGTCGGCAGCGGGAAAAGATCACGATTTCGAAAGAGGCTCCACGGAGTCGACAATCGTCAGCACTTCGCCCAAGTCCTTCTTTTCGATGGTATGGGTCGCCGCCTCCTTGAGAATCGGCTTGGCCCGGAAAGCGATGCGGGTCGAAGCATGGGCGAACATACTCAGATCGTTGGCTCCGTCCCCCACGACGAGGGTCTGCTGCGGATCGACGCCCAAAAGCTTCTGAAGCCGGGTGATCATCCGTCCCTTGGAGTCGCCGAACATCATCTCGCCCCCGACTTTACCGGTCAAGATCCCCTCATCGTCATGGAGGATATTGGCGAAGTCCGCGTCAAGCCCCAGGACCTCGGCCCCATGGCGAGTGGCATTGCGAAAGCCTCCCGAAAAGCAGACGACTTTAAAGCCACGCTTTTTCAATCCCGTCACAGCCTCTTTGGCCCCGGACATCAAGGGTAATCCTTGGCAGATCTCGTCGACCCTCACCAGCGGAAGCCCTTCGAGCAAGGCGACACGGGCCTGGAGGGATTTGAAAAAGTCCAAATGCCCCTCCATCGCCTGTCGGGTAATGGCAGCGACCTCCGTCTCCAACCCGAGCTCGGCAGCGAGAAAATCGATGGTCTCGCCATCCATCAATGTCGAATCAAAATCAAAAACAGCCAGTTTCTGCATAGGCTCACTTTAGAAATTTTGATAGAATTATAGCCAAATCACGCCCCGGGCGGCCAAAGTGAGTCCCATGAAAGTGAGTCCCATGTTTGAAACCTTCTGCCAGACCTTGCATAGTGAGCGCCCTTTCATCACCGTGGAAATCACTCCGCCTCACGGTGCGAGCATGACCCCCATCCTCGAGGCGATCGAAGCCTCGGGAATTGCCGGGAAGATCTCGGGCTTCTCCGTCACCGACAACCCCCTGGCCAAACTCAAAATGTCGGCGATCCTCAGCGCTATCAAGGTGCAGGAGCGTTTCGGCAAACCGGTCATCGCCACCATGAGTATGCGGGATCGCAACAAGCTTTCTCTCCAATCATCTCTGCTGGGGGCCAACGATTTCGATATCCGCCTCATTCTCGCCCTCACCGGCGACCCGGCCAAGCTCAGCGACCAGCCCGAGGTCAAAGGGGTCCTGGAGCGTGACAGCACTCTGCTGCTAAGTATCATCTACCGTCTTAACAACGGCGTCGACTACTCGGGGAAAGCGCTCACACCTCCGCCCAAACCGATCTATCCCTTTGCCGTCAGCAACGCCTACGCCAAGGATATGAAACAGCTCATGAAACGCATGGTCAAAAAGCTCGACTACGGAGCGAGAGCCATTATCACCCAGCCGGTCTTCGACTTGGACAACGCCCGCAACCTTCTAGAGATCTTCCAAGAAGCCAAGGAAAAAAGCATCCGGGAGACGGCGAAAGAGGCGGAGCTGATCTTGGGGCAGTTTCCTTTCGTCCGGGCCCGCACGGCAACATTCATCGCCGACAAGGTCCCCGGTATCACCGTTCCCAAAGAACTCATCGACGAGATGGATCTGGCGGCGATGGATGGAGAAGAGGAGGA
Source organism: Campylobacteraceae bacterium (assembly GCA_026983875.1). GTDB lineage: Bacteria > Campylobacterota > Campylobacteria > Campylobacterales > Sulfurovaceae > Nitratifractor. The sequence continues at coordinate 17,652 of JALSTG010000027.1, read as the reverse complement.
GCGGGAAGTGGGCTTCCGTCTCAGCAAAAGGATCTTCGACGAAATTATGGCCCTGCATCCCAAGGTCCATCTCATGACCCACAACCGCTTCGATCTCTGTAGCCGTCTTATAGCATCCTGATACTTCCGCACCCGACGGCACTTGCTAATATCCCTGAGATGCTTCACGACAAAAAGCACCCGGCTCACTTGAGTTGTGAAACCTTATGAGCTTTCAGCCTTCATACTTTCTTAACTTTGATTTGATCGCTTCGTATTTGGTTCGCAACTCGGAAAGCTGCTCGACCCAAAATTCATTGCGTTTTCGAACGTTTTCGATCTCTTCGTTGGCTTTGGCCAGGTTGTCGCGCGTATTGTGAAGATGCGCCTCGAGCTCCGCCCTCTTCGCCTCCAAGTCGGCGATCTTTTCCCGCTGGGTATCGATACGCTCTTTGGCCAGCGCCAACTGTTCTTCTACTTTTGCCTTCTCCGCTTTGTAACGCGCTTCCAAGTCCTGATACTGCCCAATCTCCTGCAACTGGGTAGCGTTAAGGATCTGCACTTCCCGCAGACTCTCTTCCAGAAGCAAAATCTTCTCTTCACGCTCTTTGAGCCGCTCCCCGAGGTCGGCAATCTTTTCATATTGTCCTTTATAACGGACCGAGAAGATCACCACCACCAACACGAACGCAAGGATAACCGAGGCGACGATCGCCCCGAAAACCATGGCGTCTATATTGAACTGAGATAGAATCTTCTCCATTGCCTACCCCTCGATCCGATCGTAGCTTTTGGGATAGGTGCAGCGCATCTGTGCGGCAGACGGAGGGCTGGAGAGAGTTTTGAGTTTTTGCAGGTGGATATTGACCACATTGTCCATATCGTCCCGATAGGCGATCTGCTCGATTCGTCCCTTACCGTCCACGGCCAGGGTATAGGTCCGTCCCTGATAGCGGGCGGTATAGAGATTGTCTTTGTAGTGTCGGGCACGTTTAAGGACGGCCCCTAGATCGAAACCTTTGTCCATTCGGTAGAAGCTCACCTGCTCCAAATCATGATCGACGACAATCACCCGTTTCCCGTCGCTGCAGACCTCTTTGCGCGTGGGACTGCGGTAGCTCCATTTGAAGCGTTTTCCGTTATCCATAATCATTTCTCCGGTATAGCGAATGACCTCCTTTTTCGGATTGGTCACCTTCTGAACAAATCGGGCCTCCATACCCGCAGGTAGCGTGATTCCCGCCCCAAGCGTCCCTATAACCGTAAATAATATTAATAAATATTTCATTGCGTTTTTGCTCCTTGCTTGCGTGTTGAAATCATAGCAGATTCTCATGGGATTACATGATCATGACATCACTTTGTGGAGCCATCGGGTACAGGAGGCGGCAATTAACACTTTTTCGCTAAAATAAGCCCAATTTATTTATAGGGTAGAACAACAGGATGATCAATACATTGTTGAATATAGTCGGAACCGCCAACGACCGGAAGGTCAAACAATACATGAAACGGGCCAAACGCATCAATGCTCTGGAGCCCAAATATGAGAAGATGAGCGACGAGGAGCTCAAGGCTGCCTTTGAGGAGCTCAAAAAGGCTGTACAGGCCGGAGAGAAGCGCCTCGATGACGTGCTCTACGACTCCTTCGCCATCACCCGGGAGGTGAGCAAGCGAGTCCTGGGCCTGCGACACTACGATGTCCAGCTCGTCGGTGGCATGGTCCTGCACGAAGGCAACATCGCCGAGATGAAAACCGGAGAAGGAAAAACCCTCGTCGCCACCCTCCCCATCGTCCTCAACGCCATGCTCGGCCGGGGCGTGCATCTGGTGACGGTCAACGACTATCTCGCCAAACGCGACGCCCGGGAGATGGGCAAGATCTACGAATTTCTCGGCTACCGCACCGGCTGCATCACCAGCGAAATCCAGGACGACTTCGAGCGCAAGGCCCAATACGACGCCGACATCACCTACGGGACCAACAACGAGTTCGGCTTCGACTACCTCCGGGACAACATGAAGGTGCGTCTCGACGAAAAGGTCCAAAGAGATCATTACTACGCTATCGTGGACGAAGTGGATTCGATCCTCATCGACGAAGCCCGGACGCCCCTGATCATCTCCGGTCCGGCCCAGCGGGATCAGAGCCTCTACATGAAAGCCGACGAAGTCGCCCGGCAGTTGGTCCGGGGCGAAGAGATCCCCACCCGGCCCGGCGAACCCAAGAAAACCACCGGCGACTTCGTCGTGGATGAAAAGAATCGTACCATCGTCATGACCGAAGAGGGACTGGAGAAGGCCGAGAAACTTTTCGGTGTCGACAACCTTTTCAGCCTCGAAAACGCCGCCATGGTCCACCATCTCGATCAGGCCCTCAAAGCCCACAACCTCTTCGAAAAAGATGTGGACTATGTCGTACGCGACGGCGAGATCGTCATCGTCGACGAATTTACCGGCCGCCTCAGCGAAGGGCGCCGCTACAGCGAGGGGCTCCATCAGGCCCTGGAGGCCAAGGAAGGGGTCCAGATCCAGGAAGAGTCCCAGACCCTGGCAGAGATCACCTACCAGAACTATTTCCGCATGTATGAAAAGCTGGCAGGGATGACCGGAACGGCCCAGACCGAAGCGACGGAGTTCAGCCAGATCTATGGCCTGGACGTCGTCTCCATCCCCACCAACGTCCCCGTGAAGCGGATCGACAAGCCCGACCTGATCTACAAGACCGAAAAGGACAAGATCGAAGCGGTGGTCAAGCGGATTAAAGAACTCCATTCCAAAGGCCAGCCAGTCCTGGTGGGAACCGCTTCCATCGAAAAGAGCGAACTCATCAGTAAGCATCTTAAAAAAGCCAAGATCCCCCACAACGTCCTCAACGCCAAAAACCACGAGCACGAAGCGGAGATCATCAAAGATGCCGGCCAAAAAGGCGCCGTCACCGTCGCGACCAATATGGCCGGACGGGGCGTCGATATCAAGATCGACGACGAGGTCCGCAAGCTTGGGGGCCTGGCGATCCTGGGGACCGAACGCCACGAGAGCCGCCGGATCGACAACCAGCTTCGGGGTCGCTCCGGCCGCCAGGGAGATCCCGGCGAGAGCCAGTTTTTCCTGAGCCTCGAAGACAATCTCCTGCGGATCTTCGGAGGCGAACGCATCCACAAAATCATGGACCGCATGGGAATGGAAGAGGGAGAGTATATCGAATCCAAGCTCGTCACCCGCAGCATCGAAAAGGCCCAGAAAAAGGTCGAGGCGATGCACTACGAATCGAGGAAGAACATCCTCGAATACGACGACGTAGCCAACTTCCAGCGCAAAGCGATCTACGCCTTCCGCAACCAGCTCCTGGATCCCGAATACGACATCGAGGGCAAGATCGAGCAAAACCGCCAGGAGCTGGTGGAGTACCTTCTTCACGAAGCGGAGATCTTCCCCGGCCAGCCCAGCGAAGACTACGACCTGGATCGCTTCACGACCCTGGTGCGGGAATACACCGGCGTAGAGATCGACTCCGAGACCCTAAAGGGAAAAGAGGCCGACGAGATCCGAGAGGAGACCCTCAAGATCCTGACGAATGCCTACGAGGAGAAGTTTTCCATCTTCGACGAAGAGCAGCGCAAAGAGATCGAGAAGATCCTCATGCTCCAGATTCTCGACACCGAATGGAGGGAGCACCTCTACGAGATGGATGTCCTCAAGACCGGAATCGGCCTCCGGGGCTACAACCAAAAAGACCCTCTCGTCGAGTACAAGCAAGAGAGCTACCGCCTCTTCGAAGCCCTGGTACGGCGGATCAAGTTCGAATCCCTCAAACTTCTCTATCTGGTGCAGTTTGACTTCAGCGACCCCGAGGAGGAGCTCGCCGCCGCCGAGAAGATGCTCGAAGAGCTGGAGATCGACGAAAACGAGCTCATCAGCAACGAGTATCAGGAGCTCCCCGAGGATACGACCGACGCCCAGCACACCCCCTACGTCGCGCCTCACAAGCCCAAGCGCAACGATCCCTGCCCCTGCGGCAGCGGAAAAAAATACAAAAACTGCTGCGGTAAAAGCGGTCCCAAGAAAGGGCTTCTGGCCTGATGCCCCTCCCCTCCGAGCAGCGTCTGGTCCGGCGGATCGTCCGCCATTATCTGCGCTACGACCCTGAAAATCCCTTTATCTTCATCTCCGCCCTGCTGGCCTTTCTCGGTATAACGGCCGGAGTCATGGTCCTCATGATCGCCATGGGGATCATGAACGGCACCCAGAAAGAGTTTGAAAAAAAACTCTTCGTGATGAATTATCCTCTGACCATCGTCAGCTTCGGCAAAGGAGTCCGGCAGGAGACGGTAGACAAGATACGAAAAGCTTTCCCCGATATGAAAGTCAGTCCCTTCTACTCTACCCAGGTGATCGCCAAGCACGGCGGCGCTATCCAGGGAGGAATGCTCTACGGGGTGGACTTCGCCGCCGAAGCGGCCATCAATCCGATCTTTGCCAAAGCGATCGAAGGCAATCTCACCCTTCCCCCTCCCCGCTACAGCCTGGTCACCGGCGACGATCTGAGCGATCTCCTCGACGCCCCCCTCGGGACCAAGATCACCCTCATTTTCTCCCAATACCAGGCCGCCGGATTGGGCACTCTGCCTCTGCAGAAACGGTTCCGCCTCGTAGGCACCTTCAACTCCGGACTCAAAGCCTACGACAAAGCGATCATCTATACCACCCTTCGGGCCTTTCACAAAATTCTCAAAAAAGACCCCCGGCGCTACGACGGGGTACATCTTTACACAGAAGATCCCATGAGCCGGATCAAGGAGGTCAAAGCCCTCCTTCCCGATGATGCCGATGTCGAAGGATGGTGGCAACAAAACGGCAACTTCTTCTCCGCCATGCAGATGGAGAAGAAGGCCCTTTTCCTGGTCCTGCTCCTCATCATTCTCGTCGCCTCTCTCAATATCATCAGCTCCCTGCTCATGACGGTCATGAGTCGCCGTCGGGAGATCGCACTGCTGCGAACCCTGGGAGCGACGCGCCGGGAAATCCGGCAGATCTTTTTCCGTCTGGGCGTCGTCATAGGCAGCGCCGGTATCCTCGTCGGCACACTCCTGGGCTTTCTCGGGATCTGGGTTCTGACCCATTTCGACATTGTTACCCTGCCCGCGGATGTCTACGGCACCAGTCGCCTGCCCGTCGATCTGCTCTGGAGCGACTTTTTCATGATTCTCGCCGGTACGACGCTTATCGTCCTCTTGTCCGCTCTATACCCTGCCCGAAAGGCCGCTTCCACTGATCCTCTTAGTGTTTTGCGAAACGAATAGCCTCACCTTCCGCCAAATCTTATTTACTTATTATTCTTGGTGTCGATTTTGAAGTGCTTATCATAGCGTGTTCGAATCTCCTTGGGCCAGAGAGAGTGGATATATTTCAAAATTGCCGCCCGCTCTTTGACGCTGAGCTTGTCGGCAAATCCCGGCATCCACCCGGCGAAGGTGGAGCCGTAGGTTTTTCCCCCTTTGGCGATGATCGTCATCAACAACTGCGGATCGTGGTGCCAGGTATGGGCCGTGCCGTTAAGCGGCGGCGGCGGCAGACGCCCGTCGGAACGTTTTTTCCTCCAGTCCTCTCCGTTGCCTGCTCCGGCCGTACCGTGGCAAACAGCGCAGTTTTTGGCGAAGAGCCGCTCTCCCAAGGCAAGATCTTTGGGATTGTTCCAATCGCCGATCGTCGTCTCCCCGGCTCCCAGTAGCATGATCGTTCCCGTAAGGGCTATCATCGTTTGTTTGATACGCATTCGTTAACTCCTTGTGGTAGATTTGTTCGGCCTCAATGACCGTGTTTTGCCTCTTTGTGCCCGTGCGTCCCCATCGTGTGCATTGGCGCATTCTGGGAGACGCTTCGAGACTTTCGCGACTTTTTCAGTAGCGTCCCATAGTCGGTGGCGAACTTTCGATCGTATTTTTTACGGACTTTCTCGGGCCAAAGCGAATGAATATAGGCGAAAACCGCCGCACGCTGCCGGTCGTTGAGACGAGTAGCAAAAGCGGGCATCCCTCCGCGCCCCTTTGCGATAACTCCCAACAGAGTCTCAGGAGCGTGGTGCGTCGCGTGACTTCGCGATCTGCCGTCGAGAGCCGGTCCTTTGCCGCCGCTTGCGTCTCTTGCGTGGCAAACGGCGCAATTAATGCGAAAGATCTCTTTGCCCTCCTGGATGGGGCCGCCTTTCGCCGCCCACGAGCCGGTCAAGCCAAGCAACCCCGAGAAAAAAAGCGCTTTATAGAATTGTTTCATCTTCCGCTCCTCACACCACGACGAACTGCCCCATCATCCCGGCGTCTTCGTGCTCCAGGACATGGCAGTGATACATATAAGGACGCTTGGCGTCGGCATAACCGGTGTGCCTGACCAGCAGTTTGACCCGATCTCCGGGAGCGAGAAAGACCGTATCCTTATATCCCCGCTCCCAGGGGCGGACTTTGGCTACGCTTCCGTTTCGCTCGAGGACGCGGAAGTGGGTGGCGTGCATGTGGAAGTTGTGATTCATTCCCATCATGCCCCCCATGCCCATCCCGACATTTTCAGCTTCCCAGATCTCGTATTCCCCCAGGGGGACTTGCTCGTCGATTCGATCGGGATCCATCGCGGCACCGTTGATCACCAATCGACCCGGACCTCGGGCCTGAAGCCGGAAGCGGCGAACCCGCTTGGCCCGGGCGGCATGGGGACTCTCCAGACTCGTCAGACGCTTGGGCAGCGAGGAGGCGACCTTTTCCGGCGCCGTCACCCGCAGCTCCAAAATCCCCGTCCCGCTCTCCAGGTCTCGCAGAACCACTCGACTCCCCTGCATCCCCCGAAGATCCAGGATCACCTCCCCCCGCTCCGCCGGCGAAAGCAATATCTCCGAAACCTTCTCCGGAGTCTCCAGGAAGGAGTTGTCCCCGGCGACGAGCGTCAGAGAGCGGCCCTCGGCGGCCACCCGATAGACCCTGGCGTTTGAGGCGTTGAGCAGGCGCAGGCGCACGAGCCCCGCCTCCACTTCCTTGTAGGGAGCGACGGTGCCGTTGACCAGTAGGGTGTTGCCCGAAAATCCGTGCATCACCGTCATCATGTTTCTCGGATAGGCGAAGGCGCCGTCGCGGGTGAAGAGGCGGTCTTGAAGCACAAGCGGGATGTCGTCGATACCGTAGCGTTTGGGCAGAGGAAGCGCCAGAGACTCCTCGTCATCGATGTAGATCAGCCCTCCCAGGCCTCGCATCACCTGTTCGGCGGTTTTGCCCATAGTGTGGGGGTGGTACCAGTTGGTGCAGGCCTTTTGATCGACCCGGTATCGGGCGCTCCAGGTCGTTCCCGGAGCGATAGTCTGATGCACGTTGCCGTCCATCTCCGGGGGCAGATGCATCCCGTGGCCGTGCATCGTCGTCACTTCCCCAAGGGCGTTTTTCCAGTTGAGTGAAACCTCTTCGCCTCTTTTCAGGCGAATCGTAGGCCCCAGATATGGGCCGTTGACCCCCCAGGTCGGGGTTCGGACACCGGGAAAAAATTCGCTTATCCCCTCCTGGATTGTCAGATCGTAATGGCGCACGCCGCCGCGGACTTCTCCCGTGATCTCTTCGGGAATCTTCAACGGATTGAAAAAGGCCGAAGGCTTAGCCGCCGTTTTCGTCGAAGTGGAAGTTTTATTCTCCAGAGCCCGGCTCTGAGCTCCCATCATCGCGCCCATGCCTCCGGAGCGCATCATCCCCCGTCCCCAGAGATAGAGGGCTCCCACCCCGCCAAATCCCAAGGCTCCCAGAATCATTTGCCGTCGCTGCATGCCATCTCCTTTTTTTATATGGAGGCATAATAGGACATTATCCGTGCAGCGAGTGTGTAACGGGCGGACTTTCGACAAATCTTGGTATCAATCCATCGGCTCTCCCTCCTCCACCGGCAGAGTCGTGCGCGAATACTCCACCATCGATCCGTCGTAAACACTCACCTCCTTCATCCCCACGATAAATCGGGCGACGAACCAGAGTCCGCGGGCTTTGTGGCCCGTATTGCAGTAGATGATCAAAGGCCGGTCGGTCTCCACGCCAAATCCGTTGTTGTTCAGGGTTGATTTCGCCTCTTTGGGATCGAGCAGACGATAGAAGGAGCCCTCCTTTTTGACCTGTCGGATCATCGGCGTCAATCGTGCCGTAGGGATGCGCCCGTGTCTGGCCAAGTCTTTTCGTTTGTCCTCTCCCAGATAAAATTTGGAGACCCGCGCATCGCTGATTTGGATCTTCTCGTCGTAGATCGCCCGCAGGATCTGAGGCAGCGCCGCCACGGCGCCGTCGTCGAAACGCTCCACTTCGTAGTCGCTCGTTTGAACCTTGGGGATCTTATGAGAAACCGCGCCGCCCTTATGCGTCCAATGCCCGAAACCTCCGTCCAAGAGCGCCGTGTTGCGCAAACCGTAAATCCAGAGACTCCACAGAGCGCTGGCCGCGTCGGCGAAATCTTTGTTGACCGTGCCCGCACTGTAAAAAACCACGGCGCTTTTCGAATCGATCCCCGCTTTTTGCAGCAGTGCGTTCATCTCCTCAGGTCCGTTGTAAAGTTTGGGAACGCTTCCCATCTTTCCCTGAAACCACAGTGCTTTGGGCAGATTGACCGCACCGGGGATGTGCCCTTTGCGATAAGTTTCGGCTTTGCGGGTATCGACGATCACCAACCCCTTTTCACCCATATGTTTCGCAAGCCATTCCGGGCTCACCAGATGGTTTTTTGGCAACTCCAGCGCCGACGACGCCAGAGTCAAAAGAAAAAATACGACGGCTACCGACTTCATTCCAGCTCTGAACATAGAGACTCCTTTTTGGCATATTCACCATGATTTAGTTTATTAGCTAAAAAGCTAAATAGACTATACAATAAAAAAATCCTATCTGTCAAGTTTTAAAAATTTTATAAATATAATATGTTATGATAGTCAGGATAAGGGAGGAGCCAACGATGTTAGATTTGGAAGCAAAAGCCCGTCTGTTCAAAGCTCTAGGGCATCCGACGCGCCTACGCATCTATAAACAGGTGCTGCAGATGCCTTATGTCTGCGGCATCCACCAAGGCACCGAAGGCGAAGACCTGATCCGTCAAGCCACCTGCGTCGGAACGATCGCCAGTGAATTCAACTACTCTTTGCCCACTATCTCCCGTCACCTCAAAGAGCTACGCGAAGCCCGCCTCATCCGTATGGAGAAAATCGGCAACAAAATCTATGTAGAGCCGGATCTTGAAACTCTGAAAGAGATTTCGGAGTGTTTCGAGGGAATGCTGGCCAATGTCAATTCCCCGGCCGGAAGCTAAGCTTCTTTGCCGCAAGCAAGTGTGGAGAAGTCGAGGATAAAAGCCGTCCCCTCTCCTTTTTTAGAGAGGATTTCGTAAGCGATACCGTACTCTCGGCAGATCTGCTCGACGATGCTCAAGCCGATCCCGAAGCCTCCCCGCTCCCGGTTGGCCCGGCGATAACGCCGAAAGATCTCCTGAAATATAGTACCGTCTTCGAGCAACAGGATTCGCTTCATCTTCTTCCTCCTCCATTTGATATCGTACCCTTTCTCAACCGTTGGGCATTGATCGCCACCACCACAGTACTGACCGACATCAAAACTGCCCCGAATGCCGGATCGATCGAGATACCCCAAGGCACCGCCACTCCGGCGGCGAGAGGAATGGCGACGATATTGTATCCGCTTGCCCACCATAGATTTTGCACCATTTTCCGATAGGTAGCCCTGCTCAAACCAATCGCTTTGACGACGCTCATGAGATCGCTTCGCGTCAAAACGATCCCCGCACTCTGGATAGCGATGTCGGTTCCTGAGCCTATGGCGATGCCGATATCGGCAGCCAACAGCGAAGGAGCGTCGTTGATTCCGTCGCCCACCATCGCTACCCGCTTCCCCGTAGCGCGAAACTCTTCGACGATTCGGACCTTTTCATCGGGAAGCAATCCAGCCCGCACATGATCGATCCCGCTTTGTCTCGCCACTTCCTCGGCAACGGCACGGTTGTCTCCGGTCAGCATCCACGTCTCAATACCCATCGCCCGAAAATAGGAGATTGCCTCCGGCGAAGAGGGGCGCAAGGTATCGCCAAGCAGGATCACCCCCTCGACGGTATCGTCGATTGCCACCCAGACGATTGTGGCATCGCTGTGCTGATAACGCCTCAAGGATTCGGAGACATCAAAGCCAAACTTCTCAAGCAACCGGGGGCCGCCTACGGCTACGCGTCGTCCTTTTACCGTTCCTACGGCACCGACACCCGGATAGGCCTGAAAATCCGAGACGGGAAGTTTCGGCACTCCGATCCGATCCCCATAAGCGACGATTGCCCTGGCAATGCTGTGTTCGGAGCTCAGCTCCAAAGCACTAGCAAGAGATAGCATCTGCTCTTGATCTCCCCGGGCAACTGCTTCTATCACCTCGAGTTTGCCCTCCGTCACGGTGCCGGTTTTGTCAAAGCAGATCAGATCGATATCCTTCAGTGCTTCAAAGGCTTCCCTGTCCCGGATCAAAATCCCCTCCCGGGCACCGAGAGAGGTAGAGATGGCCACCACCAGAGGTACCGCCAGGCCCAGTGCATGAGGGCAGGCGATGATCAGTACCGTCACGGTTTTGAGTACCGCATCCATCGGAGATGCGATCACACTCCAGACTCCAAAAGTCACGGCTCCCGCGGCCACGGCTCCATAAAAGAGCCAGCCTGCTGCCCGGTTCGCCAGGTCTTGGGTCTTAGAACGACTTTTTTGTGCCGCCTCCACCAGAGAGATGACCTGAGAGAGATAGCTTTCTGATCCACTCTTTTCGATAACGATCGTCAGAGCTCCGTCGAGATTGGTGCTGCCCATATAGACCGTTTTCCCTGGATTTTTCTCTACCGGTTTCGATTCGCCGGTTAGAAAAGATTCGTCGGCCAGACTCTCCCCCTCCACGACTTTTCCGTCGGCGGGAATCTTTTCGCCGGGTCGGACCAGAATCCGGTCTCCGGGTTCGAGACGATTCACCGAAATCTCTTCCCTCTTGCCGTCTGCTTCGATTCTCAATGCCTTGCGGGGCATCATCTCCACCAGGCCTTTGAGCGCATCGGCCGCTCCCAAAACGCTTTTGGCTTCGATATAATGCCCGATGAGCATGATGTCGATCAGTGTAGCAAGCTCCCAGAAAAACGTCTTGCCTCCTTCCATAAAAAGCGTGGCTGCCGAGAAAAAATAGGCAACACTGATGGCCATGGAGATGAGGGTCATCATTCCTGGTCTTCGAGAGCGAATCTCTGCGATACTTGCTGAGAGAAAAGGCTTGCCCCCATAGAGATAGATGAAGCTCGCGAGCAAAAAAAGCACCGGTTCCTTGAAAGGGATATCGAGCCGAAATCCGAACCACTCCTGAATCGACTCAGAAAGGAGCAGAATCGGAATCGTCACGATCATTGAAACGAAAAAACGCCGCTTCATATCCTCCATATGATGGTGATGGCCGCCTGTCTTCAGATCTCTGCTTCCGGAACTTCGACCGCGATCATCCGATAGATGGGTTCCATGCCTATATTCAAGGCTCTCTGTCCCCATAGACTTCATCATATTTTCCTTTTCGATCGTAAAATCGTCATTGTCTCTTAAATTAGGCTATGCAACGATTCATTTCAGTATAGAGCACCGTTGTGTAGCGATGTTACACAGAGGAAAGAGGTTTGGAAGAGGAGAATTGTTCTAAAAGTACCGTTTCAAGCTGGTTCAGTAAATTTTAAAGATTGAAGTGAAAGAAAGGGGAGTAGTTGCAGCCTCAATAGACCTCTTTGGCTTGCGAGTCTGAAACCTTCGGCTCCTGTTTTGGCTCCTTCGTAGATGACGGTTTTTCCTGGGGAGGTGAACCCTCTAGAGACTCCTGCTCTAGATTCATCGGTGCAGTCAGGGTCCGCTTCAGGAGTTCCAGCGGATAGAGGAGCGCCTCCCCTACCGGATTGGTTGCCACCTTCGGATTATCGAGGGTCCCACTGATCTTGACACCCGCCGTCAGGCTCTTGTCCTTCCCAAAAAGGATATACCCCACCAGAGGAATCTGCCCCAGGGTTTTCCCCAGTTTCCGCGCCGTGCGAATCGCCAGCTCTATCGCCAAAGCCTTGCTTTGAAGATCGACCGTCCCCTTGCCGGCGATTGTCGCCGAGCGGCCCTCCAACAGGATCGAATCGATCTGCAGTGTTTCCCCTTTGAGCGTAAAAAGAATCCGGCCTTTTTTGATCTCGAATCCTTTTTTGCTGAACCCGGGATCGGAAAAGCTAAGTAACGCCGGAACGGTATTGAAAAGGGCAATCATATCGTTGTAGGCTTTGATATCCCGCAGGACGCCCCCTTCGATCAGGATCTCCCCCGTGTAACCCTTTGCTTCAGTGCCGGAGAGATGGAGAGTATAGCGTCCGCCTTGCAGACCGTTGAAATGGATCAGCGCGTGGAGCATTCTGTCGCCGATCTGCCGCGCTTCGATGCTCAGGGTCTCTCCCTCCTTGACGAGCAAGACGTGGTCATCCCCCAGCGTCCCGGAAAAACGGACCTTTTTCCCGTCGAGATCCAGCCGATAGCTATCGGTCAGCAGCACGTATCGACCGTAGCGGATGATACTTTTTCGTCCCAGGACCGAGAGCCGAAGTTTGGAACTTTTTGGCCCGGTTTCCCCTTTGACTTCTTCCGCAATTTTCAGAAGACGACGGGCATTGACATTGAGAGCGTCGATGTGTAGAACACGTTGATCGGAGCGAAAAGCGATTTTGCCTCCCAGGGCTTCAAAGAGCAAAGCTCCGTTAAGAATCTTGGCTTGGAAGGGAATACGCTTGACCGGACCGGATCGGGTATAAAAGGGCGTATCAGGCCAGAGCAGCGTCCCCTCGATTTTGTAGGGCCCTCCCAGGGGACCCTCCACCTTTAGCTTCCCGTCACTGAAAACCTTCGGAATCCCCTGAAGCCAGGGCATCCATCGGGAAAGTCGAGCAATTTCAAAGCGGAAGCGCTTCGGCTCGGGGAAAACCAGTGAGGCATCCAGGGAAGGCAGACGGACACGATAACCTTTCGCCCCCCATCTGATCTCCAGGGGGATGGCCTGCTTTTTGATCGACACGAGGGTCTGGCCCGCCGCCTTCAGGCGCATACGCCGGGCATTGAGGGCAAGCTTGGCCTGATGGCTTCGCAGGTCGATCCGTCCTTTGAGGATCCCTTGGAGATCTTTCTCCTCGATCCTAAGGGCCCGGATCACCACCCGGTGACTCGTAAAGGCAAGTTCTCCGCCTCCGATACGTAGCTGACGATTGCGAAACTCCAGCACCCCCTTGCCCAAACGGACGACTCCCCTGAGCCTGACAGGTCCTTCGGCCAGGGGAATGTCCAGGTCCACTCTCGCTTCCGATTGTCCACTCTTTTGTCCGAGAGCGACTTTCAAGCCGTATGCGTGTAGGATCTTCAGGATCTGCCAATCGATCCGCCCCTTGTAGTGGAGCCGGAGCAGAAGCGTCAATCGTTTCGGATCATAGAGGTGCAGCAGTGCCGCCCGTGCCCCGGCCAGACGCCGCTTGCCGTAACGCGGTCCCCCGAGATAGAAGTAGAGGTTGCCCTTTTGCAAAACGACCCGCGCCTTCGTCGCTGTGATCGGAAGCAATGTATCGTTAAAAAGAATACGGGGATCCTGAAGTATAGCGGCCCCCTGGAGTGTCGCCAGATCGGGATGGAAGGTACCGGAGGCCTCTTCGTAACGGCCCCGGCCCTGAAGATACTCCAGGCGATAGCTTTTTGCACTGATCCTGTCTCCTAACCACTCTCGAGCCTCGCGACTCATCGGAGCCAGAGCCAGAAGACGTTTGAGGGAGCCCGTCTGTTGGGAATCGATCCGAAAAGCGATCTCATCTCCCTCTCTACTTACGGAGAAAGAGCCTGAAAGATCAGGCACATGATAGAAACCCGAAGCGAGAATCCTACCGTCACGATAACGATAATGCAGCTCTCCGGAGAGGGTGATGTCGTAGTGCAGAATCCTCACCAGAGGGAACTGCACCTCCATCTCTTTTCCCCGATCGTAGACCATTCCCGCCGCTTCGAAGTCTGGGCTTTTGAGATAGAGGATTTTGTCCCGATAGATCAGACGGTACGAATGTCCGGAGAGTCCGAGATCCTCGATTTCAACATCATCGAAAAACTCCAGGACCCGGTGAAGGCGCTCAAATCCCTTTTGGAGGGCTCGTGGGCCTTGCAGAGTCTTGCTGCGGGGAATCCTCACTTTTTGGGCATGGAGGAGAAGCCTGTTATCGAGTTTGAGATATAATCGCTCCACCTGAAATCCCGCGAACTCCAGACGGTCGACCCGGATACCGTGCCGGAGATTCGCCCAGAAGGCAAGAAGCAGCATGAGTGGAAGCAGACCGACTATTCCCCAGATTATCACGCGTCTTGAGACCATACTCCTCCTGCTTCTTCTTGCGGTGATCTATTACCTGAGCCAGCCGGTGTCGACGGAGAAAAATCTCCGGCTTTCCGACGGTAATACTGCTTCGATTATAGCACAGCTCCGGGAACGGGGATACGATGTCGGTCCCATCGATCTCTGGCTCTTGGAGGAGATTGGAGCACCTCGCGGCGGCTGGATCTATCTGGGGAAATCCCGCATGCAACGGCTGGAGTTTCTCCGTGCTTTGGCGACACCGGACAATCGCTACCGTCCCGTGACGCTGATTCCTGGAGAGACGAGCGTCATCTTCCTGGAAGAGCTGGCCAAAACTCTGGACAAAAACGCCACGCGATTGAAGCGGGTCTACCGGGATCTGAGCCCCTATCCCGAGGCCGGGATTCTTGCGGAAAGCTACAACATCCCCCTGCGCTACGACGAGCGACGTATCATGCAATACCTCGTCAACCTCACTGAACGACGCTATCGCCACCTCGCCAAAAGTGCCGGAATCCCTTACGAACCCCAAAAGTGGCAGCGGATTCTCACCGTCGCCTCGATTATTCAGAAAGAAGCGGCCAACCGCCGGGAGATGCCCCTGGTCGCCTCGGTCATCTACAACCGCCTCAAAAAGAAGATGCGCCTGCAGATGGACGGGACTCTCAACTACGGTCGTTACTCCCATATCAAAGTCACCCCTCGGCGTATCCGTGAGGACAACAGCACCTTCAATACCTACAAGCACCGGGGCCTGCCCGACTCACCGGTCTGCAACGTCTCCGAAGCGGCCATCCGCGCCGCTCTCCATCCGGCCCGAAGCGACTATCTCTACTTTTTCCGCAACAATCGGGGCACACACGATTTCAGCAAAGATTATAAAAAACACCTGAAAAAGGTACAGGAAAAGCGCCGTGAGCTTCGAAAAGAAGAAGAGGAAAAAAATGCGACGAAAGCTCCCCGGAGCTAAAATAACCTATCCCTTCAAAAGCCTCTGAAAATCCCCCAGCTCAAAAAGCAGCAGATCCTTCTCACCACTCTCCCTCAGCTCCCGGGAAAAGCCGCTCCGGGAAAAGAGGACGAAAAGATCGGCACGAATCCCGGAGACCCGGGCCTTCTCCTTGAGCTTTTTGAGCTCGTTGCGGCAGACGGGACGGCCCGTATATTTGCACTCTCCAAGGATCAGGCGGCCCGATTTCGTATGGGCCAGAAGATCGAATTCGCTGTGATAGTCCCAATGCGACCCTCGGCTCAGTAGCGGATCCTCCGACGCGAAGTGGAGCTCCAGGAGCAGATTGGAGAGCTGCTCGAAAATCAGAGTCACCGCCCGCTCGCGATGGCGGCGATAGTTCTCGAGAAAGGCATCGGACTCTCCCCGCTCCAGCGCCGAAGCATAGGGCTCGACAAATCCAAACCAGAACCGGTCGAAAGGCCGCCGAAACCGCACCTTGTCCTGAATCCGGTAGCCACGAAGCTCTTTGCGGATGGGCCTTCCGGGGACGGGACGGATCGGCGCCTCTCGTGAGTGCTCGATCTCCAGGACTCCCCTTTCGCACAAGTCCCCGAGCATCGATCCCCCCACTCCCTCACCCAATCCGGCCCGTCGGAAGGCTCCCAGCATCTTGGCGTCTCCCCGGGCCAGAGCCGTCAGAAGATTCCGATAGGGACTCTCTCGCAGATAGGCGGGCTCCACCCATTGTGCGCTGAGGGAAAATTCCCGTCCGAAGTGTCGCAGCACACTCTCTTCCAGGTCTTCGAAAAAGTCAAACTCCACCCGATCTTCGACTCCGCCGTAGACGGCAAAGTACTCCAGGAGCTCTTCCACTCCCATCCAGGAAAAACGGCGGTGAAAATCAAGCAAAATCGAATGGATCGGTAGGCTCCTCCGGAAAAATTCTCCTTGGATTATACGATATAATTCGACAAAAAAGGAGGCTCTCTTGCCCATCGAGACGCTCAAAAATATCGTCGACTACGGGATCATCGGTCTGCTCCTGCTTATGAGCGTCGCCACCTTCGCCTATGCCTTCGAGCGCTTTCTCTTTTTTCGCAGCATCGACCTCTACCAGTACCCCAGCCGCAAAATGCTTGAGCTCGACCTGGGGCGCAACCTCGGTGCACTGGCCACGATCGGATCGAGTGCCCCCTACATCGGTCTGCTGGGAACCGTCATCGCCATTATTCTCACCTTCTACGTCATCGGCGAACAGAAAACCGCCATCGACACCGGGGAGATCATGAAAAATCTCGCCCTTGCACTCAAAGCCACTGCCGTGGGGCTCGTCGTCGCCATCCCTGCGACGGTCTTTTACAACATGCTCATGGATCGTCTCGATCAGCTCGTCACCCGCTGGGAGATCCTCAACGACCGGCGGGATATCGACGCATGAGACGACGACGCTTCGCCGAAATCAACGTCGTCCCCTTCATCGATATCGTCCTCGTGCTGCTGGTCATCGTCCTGGCGACCGCCACCTTCGTCATCAAAAACGAACTCCCCGTCGATCTGCCCAAATCGGGCAGCCGGAGCAAGATCCCGCCCAAAAGCATCTCTATCACCATCGACAAGGAGGGGAAGTATTTTTACGAAAAAGAGCCCGTCACCCTCGAGACCCTCAAAGCCCGTCTCGCCAAACTCGACCCCCTGAAGGAACAAATCACCCTCAACGCCGACCAGAAGAGTCAGTTTCAGAAATTTGTCAGCGTCATCGATATCTTGAAGTCAAAGGGCTTTAAAAAGATCTCCGTTATCACATCCCCATGAGGAGTACTCCGTGACTGCCAATATCATCGTCCTGCTTGCCACTTTGATCGTTACGGCACTGCTTTTTAGCCGACCGATCGAAAAGAGCTCCTGGTGGGCTGCGACGGTCATCCCCCTGGCCTCCATCATTGGCAGCGGTTTTCTGGTTATCGCTCCGATCCTTCAGATGAGCGTCGGGAGTCTCGCCGTCGTCGCCATGAGTTTCCTGGTTCTCCTCGCCTATTTCATCGGTTCGGCGATTCGATTCAACATCCGCTATGTCGAGCCCAAACTCGCCGCCGGGACGCTTCACCCTGCGGCTCGGAGTGCCGAAGAGCTCTCTCGCTGGGCCCTCGCCTTCGCTTACATTATCTCTGTCACCTACTATCTAGCGCTCTTTGGCGATTTTCTCCTCAGGGGCGTCAATGTAGTCGATCCGCTGCTCTCCAAAAGCGTTACCACGGCTGTTTTGCTCTTTATCGCCCTCTACGGCAGTCATCGAGG